>JAKQKB010000072.1 GCA_029560875.1 Bacteroidota bacterium
TGAGTGGTACGAATCAGAACCTTCCTCTAAAAACGAAAGAACTATGCGTTCTTTTTCTTTAATTGAAAATTTGTTTCTTGTTTTCTTTTTCATAAAAAACACCCCAAATGTTATGTCTAACTTTTGGGGTGCAGTTCAAAATTCGAGGGCTTTGTTTTTATTTCATTTATTTTTTAAGAACTATCTTAAACTCCTGCACTACAAGAGTATCATTTAATGTTAGTTCATTGATAGCGTTAGAGTTGAACTCATTGTTTAAATTCCACTGAGCCTCAACAGAAATAATTACATCATCATAATTATGTTTATAGTAATAGTTTAAAAGAGGAAATTCGATATAAGGTTCTATACTATTAGCATAATAGCAATGCTTATACTCTGTTTTACTCACAAATCCTGACGACGTAGGCATCGTAGAAGTTATAGCATATAAAGGAAAATGCATTATAACTTTTGCCCAAAAAGGATTTGTAGTTTGATTATACTGTGTTAATATTTCATCTAACTCAAAGTATATTTTATCGCCTTTAGCAACTACATTTCTCTCATCCGTATCTTCAATATATTGGAAAATGGATTTATTTCCAGACAAAAACTCTACTCTTACTCTATTTTCAACATTCACAATAGAATCGTAGTTTGTTATAAAAATTTGTTGATTGCCCATATTTTCAACAAACTCCAGGATTTTATTATAATCCGTCACCTCTGTACCATTAGTAAACATTCTTATGGGCATAATTTTCATTTCCTTTGACTCATATGTTCCAGAATAAGTTACGTCTTGCTCCTTCTCGCATGAATAAAGAAACACAACAAACACAAGTAAAAGTATTTTAAATTTCATTTCGCTTTTTGGATTTTGATTTATGTCTGTAAAGTTATAAATACAAATTAAAATCCATAACTTGCTACTATAAACTTTGTTTTATGACAATAATAAACCCCTATCTCGAAGAGATGAGCAATAATTCCGATGACGAATTATTCAACATCATATTAAACCAGGATAGAACTGATAGCCCATTGCTTTACGACGCTGCTGTATTAACTGCTTTAAGCCGTGAATTAATCACCGATTATCAGGCAAAAGGGTTATTGAATGGAGATACCTCAGTACTTGACTACAACCCTAACTCACTTGACAACAAACCCGATGATTACAAAGTAGAAAGGGTAAAACATACTCCCTCAATCAATTTCGATAGGCATAAAATACTATGGGGCTTAGCATCTATTGCTTTTGGTGCGTTGCTAATCTACTTAGTTTATATTGATTTCTTTTACTTTAGGACAAGCAAGGTGGTTGGAGGTATTCTAATAATAATCGCAGGAACAGTCCTAATGGTTATTGGGATTATTGAGAAATGGAATGAACGCAGGTAGAATAGTATCTTTTATTTATCAACCTAATACTTCTATCTATTTCCTTTTCAATAATTGGATTTTTGCAAATAGGCCTTTGTTGAATAAGAAATTCTTTACTTTCTGAAAACCCACTCATTGCCCTAACTAGTTTCCAACGAATTAAATCGTTACCAGCGTTGGATTTGTAGCAAGATTTAAGTTTTTCGAAAACTTCGGGTTGATGATTGTAGAAACAGATGTATCCAATAGCATCAATGGCTTCGCTTAACTCGGGTAAATTATTCTCTTCCAAAACTTTTAATAGGTCTGGTAGCGCATCCTTTCCAATATGTGCAAGAGTTCTTGCCACAATATCCCTAGGTAAAGGGTAGCTATCCTTTTCAAATTCCTTTTTTGGTAATACTTTATGCTGATTACTCCCAATTTGCCCTAATTGCTGTATCAATGGTTTTACAGCGATAATTCCACATTCTACAAGAGTATTGCATATCTCAATTTTCGGGTAAAGTTTTTTCTCAACTTTAAGAGCCGCTATCAAGGCTGAAACTGCGGACTCGCCTACTCCTTTTGCAAGTCTTGCCCCTAATGTTCGTTCCTTTGGAATAGAACTTTTCAACAACTCAAGCTTTTGAGAACTAGTAAGGTTTACAAAAGCTAAATCCTCTCCTTCTGTAAGGAAACCTCTACTCACCAAATCATTATTGCTACTTTTCATAAAATCGACAAATAAACTGAGAAGGTAACAAAAAACCTTTTTACTACCTAATTTTAAGTTTTTGCCCAAGACTCAGAATATCATTTTTGTTTATCTGATTCATTGTGCAGATACTATCTACAGTAGTTCCATAGCGTTTTGCCAAAGAATACAGAGTATCCTTCCTTTTAACTATATGGATTATTTCAGTTACTTGTTCCTGAACTGAATTTTCGGTTTTCGGTGTTAAACCAGCATCGTAATTTGGAATTGAGTCGGCGGTAATAGAATTTACCTTAACCTTATCTGGCACAGGAATTTCGTTAGTAAGTACAAGTTGATTCTTAAAATCGAACAGTTTTTCAGAATCGTAAGCAATTTTGTTTACCCTAAACTCAAAGTGTAGATGGGTTGTTGTTGCACGTCCTGTTCGTCCACCTAAGCCAACCACAGTTCCAGCAGGAATAGTATCGCCAACGTTTACGAGCAACTGGCTTAAGTGGGAGTAATAGGTCTCCACGCTATCGGAGTGTTTTAGAACAACAAGCAAACCGTAACCATAATACTTTTTGGCACGAGTAACAACGCCAGAAAATGCTGCTCGCACACTATCACCCAACTGAAGTTTAATATCGGTACCAGCATGGAAACGCTTACGCCTTGGGCCAAAATGGCTGATAACCTTACCCCGAAAGGGGCTACAGAACTTACCTAGATTGGCAAACTCCGGCAATGAATTAACAGGAGAAACTGAATCTCTTGTGCTTAAAAGCAAGGTATCATCCAAACAAACATCAACAGTTTGTGATTTTACTTGAGAAGTAGAAATTAAAACAGAAAAGTTGATTAATACTGTAAAAAACGAAATCCACTTCAAAAACCTAAACATCAAATGCATCAAAAATTTGTTTAAAAACTGACGCAATATAGATATTCAGTGTCTATTGAAAAAAGTAATTCGTCAACTTTAAAAAAATATAACAAAACTACCTTACTTTAACTTAAGCACTTCCCAGCCGCTTATACTAGGACTAGTCTGCACCTGAGGTGTTTGTGATTTCTGATTTACCACTACCGATTGCTGTGCAACGTTAGTTTTTATATACTCAAACAACTCCTTGTAGGTGACATCACCCTTTGTTTCCTGCAATTTCTTTAACAAAAAGTAGGTGAATAAACCGTGCTGCTTGGTGCTGAAAGGATATGCAGTTTCATCGCCAGTGGCTGCACTTATTACAATACTGTTGCCAGTAAGCAAATCGGCCTTTGGCCTTACCTTTACACCTCGAGCTTCGGCTAACATTGCATTATCGCGAGCACTACCACTAAAGCAGGCATCTAAAATAAAGGTAACTTTCTGCGATGGTTTCTCCGTAAGTCGGGCATACAAATCGTTTAATTTAATGGCTGTTTCAAAATCGGACGAAAAACCATCTACAGGCAATAGATAAGCCGATTTATCGGCCTCGTTAGGCATTCCGTGACCTGCATAGTAGAATATAACTTTGGCTTCGCCATTATATGCAGCAATAACATCGGTTATCCACTTTATTTCCGATTTCATATTACCATAGGTTGCATCAATGGTAAAATGGATATTTTGTGATGGAATTCCCAGCGTTTTCTCGCAGTACTCCTTAAAAACCTTACCATCGTTAGCGGCAAACTTCACCTTAACCTCCTTCTGGTAATTCTCGTTGGCAATTATAACTACAAAGGTTTTATCGTTAGTTTGAGGGTTAACTGGAATATTTATATCCACATCGGACTGGCCAACCAATATGGTATTACTTTGGGTGTTAACTGTCTGATTGTTTGAAGTAACCTGCGCATTCAACTTCAATGGGTCGTAATTTAGGTTGAATTGATTAACCGCAAACGTAGCACTATTCTCCGACGAATAATTGTAGACCTTAGCATTCGCAGGATTTGTAATAGTGGCTCTCTGTAAAAAGAACTTGCCACTTGGGTTCAATGCGTACTGAATATCAGAAAATTGCAATTTAGTAGACGAGGTGTCGAAAGCCTCGGCTTCAGTAACAGGAACCTTTAAATAAAAGGGAGGAATCCCAACAACTTCTAACTTAAATGTCTGATTATCGGGGTCGTACTCATTAGCAAAGGTTCTCCAATCGCAGTAGCTTGGGGCAATTTTCTGCACTGCAAGAGCCATCAACTCTTCTGCCTTCTTCTTGCTGTTAGCCTCGCTAACACGGGCAAGGTAAGCATTGCTCGACTCGTACTTGCCCTTCTGCTGCCATTTGGCAAACTCGGGTCGGATAAAATCTTCCAACTCCTTTTGAGGGTTCGATTCCCTATAACAGCCGTACTTCCCATTTTTCTTAACAGTTATAAAACCATTGTGCGCAAAACCAGGCTCATCGAACTGCAAAGCAACCACCACATTGCCTGTTGCATCAATATAACCCCACTTATTGCCCTTCCTTACAGGGCAAACACCATTGGTAAGATAATACTTAACCTCGTCGTACTGGCAATCAACTACCTGCTTTCCATTGATATCAATAAATCCCCACTTTTTACCAATCCGAACAGGTGTTAATCCTTCAGCAGGGAAATAGTTTATTCCATCGTAAATAAAATCAACTACAATTTTTCCCGTTTTATCAATAACACCTAACTTTTTGTTTTTGAGCACAGTTCCATACCCTTTATAAAATCCCCACACTTGGTCAAACTGAAAATCGATTACTGGCTTCCCTGTAATATCGATATATCCGCGTTTCCCATCCTTATTTACACCAGCCAAGCCATCGTCGGAAAAATCGGTAACACCATCGAACTGAAAATCGATAACAACTTTACGTTTTAAATTGATAAAACCCCATTTTGTTCCTTTCCGAACAGCCGACAAACCATTTTTTGCAACACCCCTAACTTCATCGAAAGGTAATGTTCGCCCATCCTCATCAATATAAAACTTCTTACCATCCTTCTCCACTTTGGCAATACCAGGAACGTCAAAGTCCGATGCATCATCAAATTCATTGTCAATAACAAACTTCCCGGCGGTGTTAATATATCCGTACTTATCGTCCTTACCAACCACTGCCAAACCATTATCCGAAAAGTCGTTGGCGTCGTCGAACTTACATTCAATAACAATGTTACCTTTCTTATCGATATAACCATACTTTCCATTAAGTTTTACTGGAGCCAATCCTTGTTGGAAATAAGATGATATTGACTCGAACTTACAATCAATAATCAACTTACCTGATTGGTCAATTAAGCCCCATTTGCCATTTTTTAACACTTTTGCATATTCACCAATATAAGTAAACACGGAACTATAATCGTTTAGGTACGTTACCACCTGACCAGTATGGTTAATTAAGCTATAATAGCTGTCGAACCCAAAGCCATTTGCTCGCATTCTATTGTTACTTACCAACGCCAAACCGTTGTCCATAAATGTTTGGGCATTATCGTATATAAAATCAATTACCAAATTCCCATCCCTATCTATATAACCATACTTATCGTTCATTCTAACTGCTGCATAGCCATTGGATGAGTAGACAAATGAGTAATCGTACTTATAATCCACACTCAACTTGTAGGTTTTTTGGGCAAAACCAACGGTTGCAAAAAGCAGCAGAGTGAAGGCTAGTACATTCCTATAGAACATTTTCATAGCAATAGTTTTAAGAGGATAAACAAGGATTCAGAAATTAAAACTCGAATAAAGTTATGAATTTATTCAGTGTGGTGCCAAAAATAGGTTGAAATTTCAGGATAGGATGAGTTTAACATTGAATACTACGCTAAAAACACACCCCTCTCTGTCGGTCAGATAAAGAGGGTTGTATGAGTTGGTTCAATATGTCCTCCAATATTGAAAAGCGCCTAAAGATGCTCTTCAAGAAAGAGATTTATTAAATGAGTTTTTTGCACCACTAATTATTTATCCTCGTTATGTGATTCCAATTCAGGATTATCAAGTTTTTTTGCATTTAACCAAGTAACCACCTTCTTACCTGTAGACTTTTCCAATTCTAACCTTGCTGCCTTGGCAACCTTACCACCCTTTTGAGCAACCACTTTGTTTTCGTTGAATGATTTCGGTTCTGATTTTTTGGATATCTCTGTAGTTGATGCTTCAGCTAGCATATTAAGCACCAACTCAAGATTGGTCATATGGTCTCGAAGATTTTCCTTCTTTAAACTCTTGAAGTTTTTATACTGTTTTGTTGTAAATCCGCTCCAGGCTTTTGTAATTTCGTCGGTTAGTATTGCATACTCTTGTCCTTTTTTAACACCTCTACACTCCCACTCATCGGTAAGTTCCTTACGAATCTCAATACTTTTAAGCCTTTGGTTAATCCACTCCTTGCTATAGCCTTTCCTTAGATATGTTTCCATCAACCTATCTATACCAATCTCAGGGTCTTCAATTTCATCCATTCTCTCACGCCCAACTCTAGCCAACCACATTTTAAATGGCTCGGCTTTGGGCGATGGAATGCTCTGTATTAACCGAAATAGTTGCTCTGTATCAGCAACATCAGTTAATCGCATTTTTCCATCGGCCGCAATCATCTTCAAAGCGTGACAGTTCGTCACGATTTCATTACCCTCTTCTTTTAACCTTTGCTTTAATTTTCTCCAGTAGGCTTGCGGGTCAATACTTTCTGAAAGAACACCTACAACATCTACTATTGAAAAGTACCATTTCTCATTGGCATCATCCCAAGCAGTGCGTATTTGCCTATCGTTGAACAGTTTTATTGCAGTATCTTTAGTCATTGCAATTCATTTTATAAAACAAAGTTATTAAAAAATGGAACACCTCTCCGAGGTTACTCGCCTAAATGCAGAGCATAATAAATAAGCCCAATACAACAAATATAAAAAGCCCAACCCTCTCTATCGGTCAGATAGAGAGGGTTGGTGAGTTTGTGCAATATGCGCTTCAAAATTGAAACGCATCCGAAGACGCGCTCCAACAAGGTTTTAAATCTGAAAAAGCACTCTAAAAAAAATTACTTTTTATCTCTATACTGTTCAAAAAAAGTCATATCGGGTTCATAAATTGTTTTTGGAGTAACCCCTAGTTCAACTTCTTCAAACATCTCAACTAATCTTTCCCCATCAATTAACTCTAATTTTATATTTGATTTTTCAATTTCTAAAGCGGCTTTTGCAAAGGAACCTGTTGTGATTAAAAGGCCTTTTTCAACACTTCTCTTATTAGTTTCCATTACTCCAATAAAAGCCTGAACTTTCTCAGTCGGAACAGTTCCCTGATACCTTTTACATTGAAAGAATACACTTAAATTCACAAATGGATTAAGTTTCAATGTTGCATAACCATCAATTCCTCCATCGTGCGAACGCTGTGTTATTTCAATATTTTCAAAATTATACTCTCTTAATAACCTTCCACAAAGAAACTCAAAACCCGTTGGAGATAAATTCTGTAAAACTTCCAATAATGTTGGTTTTAAAGTATTCTTTGAAGTTTCTGGCTCACTCTCTTCCTGAATCTGAATAATTTTCTCTGCCTCCTTATCAACATTGTCAGTGTTTTTTTCTTCCCTTAATTCCTGAAAAACTTTAACCCACTTTAAAAAAATTTCATGTGCTTGGTCTTCATTTATTTGAGTTTCCCAACCTTTGCTAGTCAATGCCCACACTCCATGCTTCGATGAATCTAATAATTTCTCCCAAACTAAATATTGACGAGCCCAAGCAATCTGATTTGGAAATTTCAATGAACCTGACTTTTCATATCTTTCATTTAATATTTCATCTGGAATATTAAGAGTTTCTCCAATCCATTCATATATTTCTCTAGGCTTTGCAGAACCGCCTAATGCTCTTAAAGCATCTAGAATAGGTCCAAACCATTTAACAAATTCTGTTTTACCTGCTCTTTTCTTTGTCATATTAATTAAAATTTGATAAAACCAAGTTCAAAGACTATAATATCTCCTTCACCTCCTTCTTCAGAAAATCCACCGCGTAGGAAACTGGGTTGGTATCGAGTTCAACCATGGTTTCCAGAATTTTTTGGCTTAGCACAAGGGCGGTTTCGTTGGGGTTTACACGGTCGGAACTTATGTTTATGAGTTTCACAATATTCTCCTTGGCATTACGAACCATCTCCCAAGCCTCGTTGCTCACGTAGAGCTGCTGCGAGAGGTTATGCTCCCACTCCGCGCGGATTGTCCCCAAAAGCGCTGCTTGCATGTCCGATGCTAGCATATCCCTCTTATTCACCCGCACAATAATAGATTCGGGCGATATACGCTCCAGCAACAGTATTAACCGCTCGTAAGCTTGCAGCCTTATGGGTAGCGTAACTTTAATGTTATTGAACACAAGTTCAGACTTTCTGCGGTTGGCATCGTTCTTAATCATCGCTGCAAGTGCCAGATATCCAGCCAAAAACACCAACAAGGCGGGCAAAACTATTTTTAGTATTTCTGCTAACATTGGTTAATGAATTTTAAAGGTTTGAGTGTAATAAATAAAGTTTAAGTAAATTTGAAACTTTAAAATTACAAAAGTTTTCGATTATTAGTAAACATAAAAGATTTAGTGTTATGGAGAAAGTATCAGCCCGTATAAACGCCCTTGAAGAGTCACAAACCATTGCAATGTCCCAAAAATCGAGGGAACTCGCAAGTCAGGGTATCGATGTTATCAACCTTAGCGTTGGTGAGCCCGATTTCTTCACCCCCGATTTTGTTAAGGCGGCAGCTAAAAAAGCTATTGACGAGAACTACTCGTTCTACACACCAGTTCCCGGTTACAAAGAATTGCAGGAGGCAATCTGCGGTAAACTAAAAAGGGAAAACAACCTCGATTTTACCCCGGACCAAATTGTGGTATCGGGTGGTGCAAAGCACAGCCTTTCCAATGTACTAATGTGCGTTGTTGACAAGGGCGATGAGGTTATTGTTCCTGCTCCTTACTGGGTTAGCTACGTGGAATTGGTTAAACTTGCCGAGGGCAAAAGTATTGTGATTGAAACTGGTATTGATAGCGATTTCAAGATTACCCCAAAGCAACTTGAGGCTGCAATTACACCAAAAACAAGAGTTTTAATGCTTTGCTCACCATCAAATCCATCGGGAAGCATTTACACCCACAATGAGCTAAAGGCCATTGCCGATATCGTTGCTAAGCATCCTAACATTCTTGTTCTATCGGACGAGATTTACGAGCATATCAACTTTACAGGCAAACACGAGAGCATTGCTCAATTCGAGAATATCCGTGAGAGAGTGATTATTATTAATGGTGTATCGAAGGGATACGCAATGACCGGGTGGAGAATTGGTTTCTCGGCATCGGCTAAATGGATTGCAAAAGCATGCAACAAACTGCAAGGTCAGCAAACATCGGGTGTGTGCTCAATAGCACAAAAAGCTGCAGTAGCAGCATTCAACTCCGATGGTTCAACAGTAAAGGAGATGCAAGTTGCATTCAAGCGTCGCCGCGATTTTATGGTTGACGCATTCTCTAAAATCAAAGGTTTCCGCTTGAATATGCCTGGTGGTGCATTCTACATCTACCCTGAGATTTCGTATTTCTTCGGCAAACAGTACAATGGTCAAACCATTAAAAATGCTGATGACTTTGCGATGTTCCTTCTAAATGTTGCCCACGTTGCCGCAGTTCCTGGCTCTGCGTTTGGTACACCAAACTACATCCGTTTCTCCTACGCTACCGCCGATGAGAAACTAAAGCAAGCCGCCGAGAGAATTGCTAAGGCTGTGGAACAGTTGAAGTAGTTGATTGAGATAGTAAGTTATTGGGAGATTTTCCCTAAAATAAGTTAATATTGCATCTGAAAAGAACCGTTAATTGTAAAGTTAACGGTTCTTTTATTAAATTTGATATCAATCAACAAGTAAGCGAAACCATCAAATAAATTAAAGTATAACGCTCTATGCTAAAATCGATAAGTAGAAAAACACTTCTGATAATCCTAATACCAATTGTTATTGTAGGACTTATTGGGTCTGTATTTGCATTTAGCTATTACCGATTGAACTATGCTCCCAACACACAGAACGCAAAGGAGGTTGTTATATACATTCCTACTGGCTCATCGTTCGAGAATGTGCTGGATACGCTTAGTAAGCATAGTATTTTAAAAAATCAAAAATCGTTTACAACAGTAGCCAGCAGACTTGGTTACAAAAACAACATCAAAGCAGGGCGATACCTGATTAAGCCCAATACCGGAAACCGAAAACTGGTATCGATGCTTAAAATGGGGCTACAAAAACCCTTAAAGCTTACCTTTAATAATATTAGAACACCTCAGCAACTTGCGGGCAGAATTGCCCAGCAAATTGAGGCCGATTCGCTATCGATTCTGGCTTTACTCACCTCCGACCAAGTTACCACGGATTATGGATTCGACAGAGCAACCATTATTGCAATGTGTATACCAAACACCTACGAGTTTTACTGGAATACCAATGCTAAAGGATTTTTGGATAAGATGCAGAAGGAGTACGAGAAGTTCTGGAACGATGAACGCAAGGCCAAGGCCTTTAAACTAGGACTAACCAAAGTTCAGGTTTCTACTCTAGCATCGATTGTGGAGGAGGAAACACGCTTTAATAACGAAAAACCAAGAGTTGCCGGGGTTTACATCAACCGTTTAAACAAGGGTATTCCGTTACAAGCCGACCCGACTGTTAAGTTCGCTGTAGGCGATTTTGGACTACGCCGTATTCTTACCAAGCATCTTGAAGTTGATTCGCCATACAACACATATAAGTTCCGTGGTTTACCTCCAGGGCCAATCCGTTGTCCATCTATTAGTTCAATAGATGCAGTGCTAAATGCCGAAAAGCACAGCTACCTATATTTCTGCGCTAAAGCTGATTTCTCGGGCTACCACGATTTTGCAAAAACTCTCACGGAGCATAACCGAAATGCCGAGGCTTACCGCAGGGCGTTGAATAAGGAGAGGATTTATAGGTAGTTATTGAGTTAATCGGTAAATAGGTTTAATGGTGGATTGGTATTCATTTTTTCCATACCAATATGTATCCATTGCGATGCAACTATTCTAAAATCTTTCAAACCATCGCTTTTACGTGCATCACGTTTAATATGGCACATTAATAAACCCCGAGTTAAAACTCGGGGCTATTTATATTGCACCTCATTAATGTTGTGACTTTTTAATTCACTATTTACAACTTTGCAGTCGTCCTTCTCCTCTGTATATATCAAATTCACTAAATGCCTTATTCCCTTATTCACCCATTATCCTATTCACCCATTGACTAATCAACCAACCCCCTTCTTCACCGCTTCGGCAAACCCCGACTCATCGTTCGATGCAACAACCTTGAATTTTTGTTTTAACTCATCTGGCGCATTGGCAACTAAATAACTATTTGGTGTATAGTCTAGCAAATCGAGGTCGTTATAATCGTTTCCTATGGCCAAAATTTCGTTGGGCTGTATGTCTCCTAGATAATTACATAGCCAATCCACGCTATGCCCTTTTGAAACACCTTCGGGGAAAATCTCCATCCAAATGGACTCACCATCCAATGGCGATGTTGCCCTTATAACTTTTATTCCTGTAAGTTTACTTTCAAGTGAGTAGAACAACTCTGGATTTGGTGGTAAAACAGCAATCAATTGCGTGGCATTATCGGGATAAGAAACACCTAGTATTAGTGGACTACAAAAATCCTTATAAACAGCCAACCTACGGTCGAAATCGGGATTAGGATTCCCTGAGGAATGGTAGTGGAAAATATGATTCTGAGGAATTGGTTCCTGAACCATAAAATCGACTTTTAAATCAACAAATAAATCAATTATCTCCTGAACTTTAGAGGAATTCAGTTCAGTGATATAAACAATCGATTTATCGCTCCAGCGAATAATTCCTGCACCTGAGGAAAAAACCAAGTAATCGATAGGAAAATCGTTGGGTATAACTTTTGATGCTGAATATGGAGACCGTCCTGTAGCAATAACACGGATAGCCCCCATCTCGCCCAAACGGTGAAGCGTAGATAGGTTTTTAGAACTATAATCGGAATTACTACTTAAGAGCGTACCATCAAGGTCGGTAACCACCATCTTAATCATCAAACACAGTTTTAATGCTCAAATATAGCCAGAATAGGAACAAGTGACAAATTGAAAAATAATCGACATATGACGTTCTGCAGATAAACTCCATGAATAAAAAAACATTCTAAACACAACCAAAATACTAGAATAAAACCCCAACAAAAAAGCAATAAAAACGTTAAAATATATGTTGAAGGTTGTTAATAAAAATTAAGCAAAAAGTATGTTAATTTGATTTTATTCTTCAATTAATTTTTATATATTTAGAGAATTAAACTGTAGTTCTAAACTCTTATAATATGACGAAACTAATCACATTCAATGAACTCAGGAGGGTTAAAGATAACCTTCCTGCTGGCAGCATGCAAGTTATTGCGGACAAGTTAAACATCAATGTTGAAACTGTCCGCAATTATTTTGGTGGTACACACTATGATGTTGGTGGTGCGGTAGGAATGCATGTGGAACAAGGCCCCGATGGTGGAATAGTTACACTTGACGATACTACAATCCTCGATTTAGCCAATGAAATCATCGCTAAGTCAAAGGAACTAGTGTAGACACAATTTTAGTTTTCTCATAAAAGCAGGACTTAAAATAATTGGTCCTGCTTTTTTTCTTAATCGTAAGAGTCCTTAACTTTACAACGGATAAATTTATCAAAATGGAAAAACTCTTAGAACAAATCCACCTAGTTGAACAGAAGCACCTTTACGAACTATATAAGTATATGGTTAAGGTATTTGAGAACACAAATTTACCATCGCACGATGCTTTACATCATCTAAGAGTTTGGCTTCATTGCCGTGGGTTAATCATTGAACTTCATAAGGCTGGGCTTGACATACCTAATGATTTAATTGAGAATGCAATTGTTGCTTGCTTTTTTCACGACTCAGGTTTAACAATTGATATTGGGGAAGTTCATGGCAAACTTGGTGGACAAATTTGCAGGAATTATTACAATCAATATCCAAACATTGCCATTAAAAATATTGATGCAGTGGTGCAAGCAATAGAATTCCACGACGATAAATCAGTTAAATCGGGTGTTGTAACTAAACCCGAGGATATGGTTTGCCTCAACAGGTTAGTTTCTACTGCTGACGATTTAGATGCAATAGGAATTATTGGAATCTTCAGATATATTGAGATTTATCTTAAGCGAGGCATTCCCGATAGTGAAATTTCCAAAAAGGTGATTAAGAATCTAAAGAACCGGTTTAACAACTTTACCAATGCCTACTCATCGTTACATCGATTTGCCGATAAACAAAGAGTTCGGTATATGGAAACTCTAAACTTTTTTATCGAACTTGACTCGGAAATGTCACAAGGGCTTAATAATCCTGATAGTCAGTTAGCCGTGTTCAAAATCCTTAAAGAGCAACTTGTAGAAAAGAAACAGAGCATCGATAAAACCATATCAATTGCAATAAACACATCATCTGCAAGTTATCCGTTGTACTTTTTCAGTAAACTTAAGAGCGAGCTAAATGTTACCTCCGCAATACTAATAGGTTAATGCAACAAAAATCGTACGATTTAATTGTTATAGGCGCAGGACCAGCAGGATTAATAGCGGCAGGAAGAGCCGCTATGCTTGGCGCTAAGGTTATTGTTCTGGAAAAAATGGAAAAGCCTGCCCGTAAACTTCGCATTACAGGGAAAGGCCGATGCAATATAACCAATATGCGTCCATTCAATGAGTTTATTCAGGAAATCACACCAAATCCCAGATTCCTGAATAAAGCATTTGGAGCCTTATTCAATAAGCAAATTATTGAAATTCTTCACGAAATGGGGGTTGAAACAGTAACTGAACGCGGACAAAGAGTTTTCCCCGCCTCAGGCAAGGCTTGGGATGTTGCCGATGGATTGGTTAAATGGGCTAAAAATAATGGCGCAGAGATTTATAACCATTGCCCTGTTACAAACATTATTGAAGAGAATAAAACAGTTAAAGGAGTTAAACTAGAGGATAACTCTGAGATTATTGCTCCATATATAATCATTGCAACAGGAGGAAAATCCTACCCTGCCACCGGTTCAACTGGCGATGGATATAGATTTGCAAAGCAGTTGGGGCATACCATTGTAGAATTACGTCCTTCGTTAACTGGGATTGAAACGCATCCTTCGTTCCCTCAACTTAATAAGTTGAATCTACGAAATGTAAACGCTTCGCTTTACATTGATGGACGCAAGGTTGATGAGGAATTCGGCGAGGTGGAATTTACCGATTATGGAGTTGATGGCCCTTGCATTCTCAGACTGAGCCTGAAAGCAATTGATGCATTTAGGGCAGGCAACAAGGTACATATCAGCATTGACCTAAAACCTGCACTTAGTAACGATAAGTTGTTCAACCGAATTGAACGCGATGCTACCAAAGGTAAAAGTTACACTGTAAATATGCTTTTGCGCGACCTCCTACCCTCTCAGCTGGTTTCTGTTTTTCTCAGACACCTAAAGCTTAGTTCTCTAAAGAGTGCAGCAGAGTTAACAAACGACGAAAGAAATTCGCTGATAAATATGCTAAAGGGTTTCAACCTGAATATGCGTGGACATAGAGATTGGAACGAAGCCATTATAACCGCTGGTGGCATTAGTTTGAATGAGATTGATAGCAAAACAATGGCCTCTAAACTAATTGATGGACTTTACTTTGCAGGAGAGGTTATCGATTTATCAGGCAATACTGGTGGTTACAACCTACAAATTGCATTTTCAACAGGTTGGTTGGCGGGACAATCAGCCGCAGAAAAATTTAAAGAGAGATAGTATTGCTTGCTCAATGTCATTCCGAACTTGTTTCGGAATCTCTTAGTCAAAAAAAGACCCTGAAACAAGTTCAGGGCGACAATCAATTCTACACAAACTCTATCGAACAAAGAAATCGAACATTAGCCTGTTGTTCAAATACCCTTTTAGCCTATCGCCAACCTGAACTGGGCCAACTCCAGCAGGGGTACCTGTATACATATAATCGCCTATACGGAATGTTACAAACCGAGAAACATAGTCGATAAGTTCATCGAAACTAAAAATCATATCACGGGTATTGCCTTGCTGAACAACCATATCGTTCTTCTCCAAACGAAACTCAATATTGCCTAAATCTTCAATTTCCTCCTTAGGAATAAACTCGCCTATAGGCGCCGAATAATCGAATGCCTTAGCAATTTCCCAAGGTAACCCCTTTTGCTTACACTCCTGCTGCAAATCGCGTGCGGTAAAATCTATTCCTAAACTAACTGCATCGTAATACCTATGGGCGAACCGTTTGTTAACACTCCTTCCAATACGGTTGAACCGAATAACCACCTCCAACTCGTAATGCAAATCCTTAGTAAACTCAGGATAAAAGAATGGTTGATTGTTTCTATTTAAACAGGTATCGGGTTTTATAAAGAATACAGGCTTATCGGGTACATCGGAGTTCATCTCCTTTGCATGCTCCCTATAATTCCTGCCAATACAAATTATTTTCATGTTCTTATACTATAACTACTTGCCAAAAACTCTTAATCGGCAATCATCACCTTTAAACCCTTGGGGACAATATTAATTTTGAGCTTTCGCCCCATCATACAAGGCTCTCCATCGAAATGCACAACACCTGCCTTTTTACGCTTAAGAACAATATTTTCAGCCTTTATTGTGGTCATTTTAGGACTCTTGTCCATGGTTTTTGCGAATAAACGAATGCCTATTCCTACGCTTCGGTATGTTCTAAATGGGGCCAACACGCAAATCTCAAGTTCACCATCCTGAATATCGGACTTAGGCGATATGTAAGCGTTATTTCCATACTGCGAAGCATTGGCTACAGTAATTAAGAACGCTCTTGTTTTTAGTTTCTGCTCGCCGTTTATTGTCAACCTATACTTCTTAGGTTTATAGTTAAAGTACTCCTTAAGTGTTGTCTTCAGGTATGTCATAAAACCGCGACTAGTTGCTTCGGCAAATTTAAAACCAATGTGTGCATCGAAACCAACACCACAAGTACAGAAGAAAGGTAAATCGTTAATACGACCGTAATCAATGGCATCGAACTTACCTGAATTTATTAACTCCATGGATTTCTCCAAATTCAAAGGAATTTTCAAATGACGAGCCAAGCCGTTACCAGAACCAATTGGAATTATACCTAAAATTCCCTCAGTATCAACCAATGCCTTTGCAATCTCGTTAACAGTGCCATCGCCACCAACAGCCACAAAACGCCTGTAACCATCATCCAACTTTTGCTTAACAACATCAGTAGCATCACCTTTATGCTTAGTAATATAAACCTCGGCATCGAAACGAGAACTGTCAACTAATTTCAATATTCTATCAGGAAGAGTATCCTTCTTTTTTGTTCCAGAAATTGGATTGATTAAAAAAATAATTTTCTCTTTAGCATTAGTTACTGACATAGCGAATTGGTTAAGTTAATTTGAAAGGCTCAAAGGTAGTGCAGGAAGTGAAAATTCAAAAAACTTTCAAAAAATATTTATATTTGCCACGCATTTATTGATTTATTTTACAGTTTATTACACAAAATCAACTTAACTAAACCAAACACTAAAGAAACTATGAAGAAACTCCTAGCCAACCGATACGGAAGCATACTATTGCTGTATATTATTTTTGTGATAATATCATTTATAACACGTACCGTTTTACTAGGTATGTCGTTTAGCGAAGTTAACCTTGGGATATTCGATTTGCTTAGAATATATGGTGTAGGTCTTTTCTACGACACCATTGCCTTTACCTACTTTATGATTTTCTATGTTCTAACCTCAATGTTTATTTCCACTCGATTCTTCAACTCATCAAAGAATAAGTGGATTGCCAATATTCTTATCTTTATTACAATCTATATCTTCCTTTTCAACAGTATTTCGGAGTATTTTTTCTGGGAAGAGTTTGGTGTTCGCTACAATTTCATAGCAGTTGATTACCTAATTTACACCACCGAAGTTGTAGGTAACATTCGCGAATCGTATCCTCTACCTCTTCTTCTTAGTTCGATTTTTGTAATTGACTTGGCAATAATGTATTTCCTTAACAAGAAAAAAATCATTGATATAGCTATATGTGCTAAAGAGACACTTAAACAACGATTAATAACTGGCTTAGCACTTCTAATGTTACCAGTGCTTTCATTTATTATTGTTGATTATTCTTGGGCTGAAAAAACCGAAAATCGCTACAACGGAGAATTATCAAAAAATGGTGTGTACTCTATTTTTGCCGCCTTCATAAATAACGAACTTGATTATAATACCTTTTATATAACTAAACCTGCCGAAGAAAGTTTGACACAACTACGCACACTAATTAAAACTGAAAATAGCGAGTTTGTTAGTGATGACATAAATAATATCACCAGAAAAATTACTAGCCAAGGCGAAGAAAAGCGTTATAACGTTATTCTTGTTACTGTAGAAAGTTTAAGCGCTGAGTTTTTTGAATTCCAAGGAAGTAAGAGAGGTCCTAATGTAACCCCTAGAATGGACTCATTGAATACCGATTCCTGCACCAGCAGCAACATCAGAAAACCAATGCCTCACATTGTACATTCTTAAAGCACCAGTTGCTGTAGCAGCAGTATAGCCTGCAACGCTATACCAAATGGATTGGTCCTTATACTCCTGATGCATAAACTCGGCACACATAAAAGCAGTTGCAGTATGTCCCGATGGGAATGAGTTAATCGCACTCCTATCGGGTCGTCGAACGCTAGTGTAATCTTTAAGTCCACTAACAGTAAGCGATACCAACAGAAAAGAGGTACCCAAAATAACACTTCTATCAACAAATGAGTGTTTACCTTTCACACCTGAAAAGTTAAGAGCATAAACAGTTACGGCAGGTGCATACTGCAAGTAATCGTCAATTTTTATCTGCTCGTAGGCACTATTATCTATCCTATTCTTAATCCAATTATCGAACTTTTTTATGGCATCGCTCTTAAAACCGGCGGCTCCATATCCAATTAATACGGAAGGAATTATAATTTGCTTATAATTAAACCTAAGTTCATTAATTGAATCTCCTGCATTTAAATTATTTAAACTATCTCTTTTCTGATTCTCCATTGATAAGACAACAGAGCGAAGCAATAGCAAAATAAAAACTAAAAGAAGCAACCGCATCATCAAAACTCTATTTTTGTTTCATCTTTAAATATATAGCCGTTAAAACTCGCTTGGTATAGAGAGGAAACTCTCCATTCATCATCCAAGCGTAGTAACTGGGCTCCTTTTGAAAAATCTCAACCACCGATTTTCCTTTATGTTTTCCAAAGTTGAATACCTCTACCCCATTATCGTCGAGTACAATTCGTCCAATGAAATCAACATTGCGGTTAAAGGAACTATACTCCGAAAGGAAATCAACATCATTTTTCAACTCAGGATACCTATCGAGCTGTGCTGCAAGAATCTCGTAAGTTGCCATAGAATCGGCACCTGCACTGTGAGCATTTTCCAAATTCTTATCGAGATAAAACTTATAGGCTGCAGAAAGCGTACGCTTTTCCATTTTATGGAAGATTGTCTGTACATCAATAAATTTACGCTTCTTCAAATCGAAATCTACACCAGCACGTAAAAACTCCTCGGCAAGTAGCGGAAAATCGAACTTATTTGAGTTGAACCCTGCAAAATCGCAACCCTCAATCATATTGGCTAACGATTTAGCCACCTCCTTGAATGTGGGTTCATTCTTCACATCATCATCGGAAATGCCATGAATTGCGGTAACTTCGGCAGGAATTGGCATTTCTGGATTGATTCTACGAACCTTCATCTCCTCCTTACCATCGGGGGTAACCTTAAGGATTGCTATTTCAACTATTCTATCCTTAACAATATCAATACCTGTGGTTTCAAGGTCGATAAATACCAAGGGGTTTTTGATGTTTAATTTCATTATCTATTATTTAAATAAAAAACCTTCCCATAGACACTTCCAGAATTTTGGAAGCAGTTCTACGGGAAGGTTTTATGTAAGTTTATTATGCACCAATCATCATTGGCATTAGTAACATAAGCACATCCTCATCGGGGTTATCGTTCGTGTTGGGGAACAATAAACCTGCACGAGATGGGTCGGACATTGAAAGTACAATATCTGACGAAGAAAGGTTTGCCAGAATCTCAACAAGGAAGGCAGACTTGAAACCAATCTCCATATCCTCGCCCTCGTACTCACATTTTAAGCGCTCGTAAGCCGATACAGAGAAGTCTAAATCCTGTGCAGATACAACGCACTGATTACCAGTCAACGACAACTTAATAAGATTGCTTGCTGCATTTGAGTAAATTGAAACCCTACGAAGTGCATTGTAAACCTCAACACGGTCAATAATCATCTTGTTAGGATTATTGGTTGGAATTACTGCGCTGTAGTTAGGATAAGTACCCTCGACCAAACGGCAAATCAACGTGTAGTTTGCCATTGTAACGCGTGCATTCTTTGTATCAAAATCAACAACAATTGAACCAGTTTCCTTTGCAAGGATGTTCTTTAATAAGGTTGCTGGTTTCTTTGGAAGAATAAATGATGACTCAGAATCACCCTGAACATCCTTACGGCGGTAACGAACCAACTTATGAGAGTCCGAAGCAACAAAGGTGATACCATCGGAATTAAGGTCGATGAAGATACCGTTCATTACTGGACGCATCTCGTCGTCGGCTGTTGCAAAAATAGTTTTGGTGATACCATTTAATAAAATATCGGCTGCTAGTTTAACAGTAGTTTTACCTTCTGCCTTAATCTCTGCTTTTGCAGGAAAATCGTCAGCTGGTTGGCCAACAATGTTAAACTGACCGTTCTCTGAGTTAATAACAATTGCAAGAGAACCTGGATCGATATCGAAGGTAAGCGGTTGTTCCGAAAATTCCTTTAAAGTATCAATCAGAATTTTGTAAGGAATAGCCACAGAACCATCACCCGAAACGTTCTCAAGGGTAATGCGGGTTGTTAAGGTCGATTCCAAATCCGATGCGGTAATTTCAAGGTCGTTACCCTCTAACTTGAAAAGGAAGTTATCGAGAATAGGAAGGGTGTTTTTGCTGCTAATCACCCTACTAACCACCGACAGGTGGCTTAAAAGCTCAGTGCTTGATACTACGAACTTCATCACTGTAAAGTTTAATGTTAATGTTATAGTTTATTCTAATTTTTTCTACTCAAAAAGTTTCCCGAAATCATTACTGGACAATAATTTAAGGCATAAATTTGAAAGTAATGCCTGTAAATCAATCTTTTCAATAATTTTTTGGGAAGTCAATAATACGAAATTTTACCCACAAAATTACAAAAGGGTTTTAGTTTTTAATTACTAAATCGGTAATATCCCATAATACCGATGAAAAATTAACATACGTTGCCTCAGCAATTTGATTATCAGCATAAACCACATAAAAACGGTTGGGGTCAAACTCAACTTTTACTCCCAGCTCGTTGATTTTATCAACCTTAATGGGATAAAGTGTTATCTGACTAGTTTGCGAATCAGAGTGTAGAGTGATAATTCGCATTGGCTGAATGAGTTTCAACTCATCCCTTAATATATTTTGCTTATCGGCAGGAAGTTTTGTTACCGATAAAGTGCCCAATCCGCTTATAAAACTGGATAATCTATCGATATTTGGACTAGAAAGATTTTCATTTGTAGACTTTGCAAACAACTCAAAACTACCATTAACCACACCTATTATATATGATGATTTTGGATTTTGAGGAATCTCTACTTCAACTTTCAGCACTCTTGAAATTGGGAAACTGAATAGCTGATTGCCTGTCCAGTAGGGCTTTTCTGGAATGAATAAATCTGTGATTTGTCCAGCATATCCAACAAGTTCAACAAAGAAGGCTTTCCCTGAACTACGTTCAACACAAATAGTCTTTTTGAACTTAACTTCGAAAAACGCACTAAAGTTAAGCATTTCTGCTCCACTGGAGTAAACAATCACCTGAACTCCTTTTTTTATAGCTACATCAACCAGACTATCATTTAGCCTTGAAGGAACGGGCGATTCAGTATTTAAATTCCTAAAAACATTGAATAGAGAATTCACAGCCTTAACATCAGCAAACTGTCCACTTTCAAATGCCCAACCATTCTCTACTTTATGTATAGTGATAGAATCTGTACCCTTAACAATAGAAAAACCATCAATACTTTCGATATTGGATACCGAAAACTGTTCGATGCTAGATTTATTAGTACGAATAAAAAGTATAAAAGCGCATACTAGCAACAATGCTACAAACCACCAGTATTGTTTAAGGAATTTCATAATAGATATAAGGTTAATCTATTTTGTCATTCTGAGCGAAGCGAAGAATCTAAAAAAGAAGGATGCTTCGACAAGCTCAGCATGACAAAAACAATATTATTATTGCTATTACCTAGTATACATTCTCCTCCTAACATACAACCACACAAACCCACCAATTACAAGTATAGCAGAAGGTATCAGCATATTAATCAGCTGCCATTTTAAGCGCGATTGTAGTATTGCCTTACGGTCAAGTAACCGAAGTTTAAAGTCGCGTGAGCGAAGGTTCATCAAACCCTCATCGTCGTTAAGGTAACGAACCATATTCATCACCAACTCCTTATTAGCAAAGGTTTGGTTGGTAAACCTATCGTAACCAAGCGGAATAACGTAAGCCCCATTGGGTCGGCGTTGCACATCGTTACGGATAATATCGGCATCGGCAACAACAATCATCCTTGTGAATACACTTTTATCCTTGAACTCGAAGGGCTGGCCATTGTTATAGCCCGATAATGGACGATTGCGGAAAACCGATTGAAATTCGCCCGAAAGTTCCACGGCTACGGGGATATTCGAAATACGGAACTCACGCTCGTTTATTCGCTGGTTAACCTGTGATAAACTCACAAACATTGGAACCTGCAAAACCTTACCATTCATTGATGTATAGAGCAGATACTGCTTTTTGATAGCCGAATTACCACCAACAGTATCGACTGGACTTGCAAACTGGCTATGTATAAGGTTTAAGTTACGTGTAACAGGATGATTTGTGGGTGCAGCAAGTAACGGGTAGTAAACCCAAGGCGCAGGCACAAACTTAGGCTCTTGTCCTGCCAAGGCCATATTTACAGGGATTACAGCACATTGTAAATCTTGTATCAGCATTGGATTCAAACGTGCACCGTAGCGGAACAGCATATCGTCCAAGTTATGCTGGTTAACAAAAGCAAGCGTTGATGCACCTTTCGACAAACTATCGAGACTAACCTGAACAGGGTCGATAAACCAAAGCACCCTGCCGCCATTCATCACAAACTGGTCAATGACAATTTTATCGACCTCAGGCATGGGCTGGTTTGTACCAGCAATTATAACTGTTTGGAAAGGTTTAAGCGCATCAATATTACCTCTAATAGCAACTCTGTCAATATCGTAATACTCCGATAGAGCCTTCTCTATATCCCCTGTTTGGAACTCATCGAACTCGCCGTGACCTTGGATAAACGCTATTTTAGGACGAGTTTCGGTGGTTAACTTCATCAAACCATCAACTAGAGCAAACTCAAAATTCTGGATTGAAAGGTTGATATTCTCATCGGCCGACAAGCCAGGAATGTTCTTTAAAAGATTAACGGGAACCTCACGCCCAGCGTAGTTCATAATAAGTCCGGGAAAAACAAGCTTTTGAGAACTGCCACCCTCCTTATCGTTCTGCTGAATATTGGTGGGTTGCAGACCCTTTTCGTAAAGTTGATTGTAAACTTTATCTCGTTCTTTAGTATTTGCAGATTCAGAAGGATTAACAAACTCGTAATGAATATTTTTGCCAGCAATAACCCTGAACTCGTCGAGCGTTTCAGTCAATGCCTTTTTCATTCGGTTCAAACCAATAGGCAAATCGCCATCGAGGTAGACCTTAATGTAAATAGCATCGTTCAAATCCTTTAGTGTTCGCTTGGTTACATCCTGAAGTGTATAACGTTTCTCCGATGTTAAATCGAAACGCAGATAAAAAATATTCGATAGGAAAACCACCATCGCAATTGTTGTTAAGGCAATTGCCAAGCGGACTAAACCTTTATATCGGGCTGATTTGTTCATAAACTCAATTTTGAAATACTACCACTTACGTGACTCAAGTTTAGTTCTGGTAAAAATTAGGAATAGTGCAGAAAGTGCTACAAAGTAAACCACATCGCGGGTATCAATAACTCCCCTACTCATTGAGCTGTAGTGCTCGCTAATGCTTAACGAAACCAGAAAATACTTTATACCCGAAAAAGCATCGAGCAATGCCAACGACTCCAATCCGGTATAAAGCAGAAAGCACAATAGCATTGATAGAATAAAGGAAACAATCTGATTATCCGTTAAACTCGAAGTAAAAATCCCTACAGCGGCGTATGCCGATGCAAGGAAGAATAAACCGATAAAAGAACCCCAAGTGCCACCAGTATCGATATTTCCAACGGGATTTCCCAACAAGTAAACCGATAGGTAAAACAGTAAAGCAGGAATTAAAATGATAAGCACTAGCACTACCGATGCAAAGAACTTACCTAGTACCATTTGGGTGTCGGAAATTGGTCGGGTTAAAATCAACTCAATAGTTCCGGAGCGCTTTTCCTCAGAAAAAGTACGCATTGTAACTGCAGGAACAAGGAAAAGAAACACCCAAGGTGCAATGGAGAAAAGAGAATCGAGGGTAGCATAACCACTATCCAAAACATTTAAATCGCCTGGGATTACCCACATTATCAGTCCAATAATCAAAAGAAAGACTATTGCCGAGATGTAGCCTGTTAGCGACGAAAAGAAGTCCTTTAATTCCTTAGTGAATATTGCAAACATTGTTGTTGTTTATTTAAATACAGTTCTCAAAACTATATAATGTGGCTCAATTATAAATATGAGCCGATTCAAAACAAGATAACTAATTAGTCCTAACAGAATCTGGTGGTAACTGCAAATGCTCAGGCCCTAAAACTTCCTGAATATTCAAGGTATCCAATTTCACATCGGTAGCATTAACCGTATTAGCATTCACAATTTTTACACCTTTGTAGTAGTACTCAATAATTTTATCGTAAGTCCAGCCTCGGATAGCCATATTTATTGCTCCATCCTGGCAAAGACCAACTCCATGTCCATATCCTTTTCCGGAGAAACGCACCTCGGTTTTAAAAACCGATATCGAGAACCAAGCCGAACGTAACTTAAACTGCTTACGAATTTTGGTTGTCGGGATATTAACACCATAAACGGTGTAGGTTTTAGGACGTTGTCGTGGCTCAAAGTTCATCTCCGAGTTCTTAACAATTTTCAAGGTATCAACACCTTCCTTGGCTAGGAATTCCTTCCATTCTTTAAACGGAATTCGGCGCTCCCAAAAGGCACTCCGAGAGTTTGTACAGTATTTATCGGGAACCGATGTTAAGTATGGTAAAGACTCAACCCAAACATCGCCCGAGTTGGCTGTTTGTCCACCACAGTTTGCGTGAAAAGCAGCAGTAATTGGTCGGTTTAGTGAATCAACAATGATTAAATCCTTTGTATCGGAAGTTGCGGTGTAAATATCATCGTCCTTTTCACTTCTTCCTTTGTATGCCTGGCAATGTGTACCATCGCAAAGGTTAAACCCTTCGGCACTATGCTTTTGAAGATGTGTAAAAGTATAGGTACGAACAATTAAAGCCTGTGCTTTGTAGAACTCATCCTCTCTGTTTGGACCTCCTTCGGCTTCCACCACTGCGGCAATATATTTCTCCTCATCAATCAGGTTGATAGCCATAATTCTATCGAACTCCACGTAGAAACTAAGGTTATCGTCGTATAAACGCGCTGGGCTTGCAGGCATAATTGGCTTAACTCGGATAATGTCCTCGTTGGTTTCGCCAACAATCGACACTCGTTTCCAAGTTCCCAAATTGCGATTTGCATCGCGTACCACCACTGAATCGCCTAAACGACTTAAATAAAGAATCTGATTCTCACGTAACAATTCCTGGGTGTCTCCTAAAATCAACTTATACTTTCCCTTTGTAGGTGTAATAAGTATGGTTGACAACTTAGTATCGTTAAAAATGCTTACGCTTATTTTTTGCGAGAACCCAGTGAAATTGCCAAGAATAAGAAATCCTAAAGCAATAATATATCTGTTCATAGACAATTATTTACTTGGTAATAAATTCAACCATTTTGGCACCTACCCGTTTGGACGTTCCGGTTTCGCCTAACATCTGACGTAGCTTTGCGTAGTTATTGAGCATAGCCTTGCGCTCTTCGGTTCCTGGAACTAATTTTATGGCCTCATTATAAAGATTATTAGGTGTTAAATCGTATTGTTTCAACTCTCGAACAACCTCAGTTTCCATATTAAGATTCACAAGCGAAATGTACTTCACCTTAATTACCATCCAGGCTATAATCATTGAAAAGAAGTTTCCTTTATAGCAAACAACCTGTGGCACATTTAACAGAGCAGCCTCAAGCGTTGCTGTTCCTGATGTTACAAAGGCCAATGTGCTAGAATTGAATAGTGGGTATGTTTGTCCAAAAATTAGCTTTACATTTTTGCCCGCAATATATGGTGCGTAGATAGATTCTGATAATGAAGGAGCGCCTGCAATTACAAACTGATAATCGGGAAAACGGTCAATCATTTTCAGCATTACAGGCAAATTGTACTTTATTTCCTGCTTACGACTCCCAGCAACCAACGCAATTATTGGCTTATGCGATAATCCATTCTTAGCAGTAAATTCATCGAACGTAGGCGATTCCTTAACTTTCGATTCAATAGCATCGGGACTCGGATTTCCCTCGTAAACAGGCTCAATACCGTGCTTTTTGAAGTAGTCAATCTCAAAGGGGAAAATGATAAAAAGCTTATCCACAAACTGCTTCAAGATTTTTACACGGCCTTCCTTCCAAGCCCAAACCTTAGGGGCAATGTAGTAGAAAACCTTTATACCCAACTGCTTTGCGTATTTTGCAATTCGAAGGTTAAAACCTGGATAATCAACAAGTATAAGAACATCTGGCCGAAACTCTCGAATATCAATTTTGCAGAGTTTCATATTGTTGGATATGGTTTTGAGGTTAAGAATCACCTCAAGAAAACCCATAAAGGCCATATCGCGGTAATGCTTAACAAGAACACCGCCCTGCTCCTGCATTAAATCGCCACCAAAGTAACGGAACTCAGCATCGGGGTCTTTCTCCTTAATCCCTTTCATTAGGTTCGATGCGTGTAAATCGCCCGAAGCCTCACCTGCAACAATATAGTAACGCATAATTAAATACCTTTAAATAAATCTAAGAATGATAATTGCAAAAGCCAACACAATGGTTACAGCTAAAACACCCTGTGCCGATTTTAGTTTATTCGTCCAGATAAAGGCAAAAAACAAGCCAAGATTGGGCAGCATCGATAATGATAAAACTCTGGACATATTCCCTTGCAACCAAGTAATTTCAACAAAATCGAAAAAACTCTTACCGTTGTATAACGCCAAATAAATTCCAACAAAGGTTAATACTGGAAATAGCAAGCCTCCTATAAAGCCAATAATTGGTTTGTTAAATTTTCCTTGGTTCATAGTCCACAGAGTTTAAATCGAAATTCCAGTTCTTTATGCGTTCCATTTCCTTGTAGTTTGTTAAATCTACATGAATTGGGACAACTGAAATATAACCATTATTTAATGCCCACTCATCGGTATCGGTCGACTCAGGCTCCTCGTTATGGAAATAGCCTGTTAGCCAGTAGTAATTTACTCCACGAGGGTCGGTACGCTTCTCAAACTCCTCACGCCAAGTTCCTTGGTTTTGACGGGCTATCTTAATTCCCTTTATCTTATCGGCAGGCAATACAGGAATATTGACATTTAGGCAACATCCCTTCGACAAGCCATTCTTCAAAACATTCTGCACCACGACCCTACCATACTTTACCGATGCAGTAAAATCAGGATTCTCCTCATAGTCGAGTAAAGAAAAGCCAATCGATGGTATATCGTACAAGCACCCCTCAATGGCAGCAGCCATAGTTCCGCTGTAAATAATACTTATTGATGAGTTTGAACCGTGATTTATTCCAGAAACAACCAAATCGGGTGGAGTAGTAAAAATTTGGCTCATTGCCAACTTAACGCAATCAACAGGAGTTCCGTTTACGCTGTACATCTCAACATCATCGGTACGCTTACGGTGCTTCATCCTAAGCGGAGTTTTAATGGTAATTGCGTGCGACATACCCGAATTACCCTCCTCCGGAGCAACCACCACTATTCTACCGAAAGGTTTCACCATTTCAATTAGTGCCTCAATGCCTTTGGCCTTGTAACCATCGTCGTTCGAAACCAATATTACAGGCCTACGTTTCTCCCCTTTATCCTCAAACATTTTACCTCTATTAAATATGATAGTCTGCAAAGATATTATTTTTTGTTGATGTTGATTGGTGTGTGTGTTATTAGGTTATTGGTTATTGAGTTAATAAGTGTTTAATTAGGGAGGGTGACGAGTGAAAAATAAGTGACAGGTGACATTCCTTCTTTTACTTCCAACATCCAACTTCCATCTCCTAACTCTTTCTCTCTCATTCTCAAATTGACACATTGTCTTATGTCCAAGAACAACTTTTCTCATCTTGTTATTCTCCCTAAATTGCCATACGTTTGCAATCGATTTAGAAAAAGTAAACAATAAAATCAACAATATTATGATAACTAAGCAACTTCTAGACCCAAAGAGTATTGTAGTGGTTGGTGGTTCCGACGATATCCAAAAACCCGGCGGTAAAGTGCTAAAAAACCTTATCGACCATAACTTCAAGGGCGAACTATACGTTGTAAACCCAAAACTCGATAATGTTCAAGGAATTAAATCGTTCCGCGATGTTGCAGAATTGCCACAGGTTGATTTAGCCATTCTGGCTATTGCTGCTAAGTTCTGTCCACAAACAGTGGAAGTTCTTGCAAAGCAAAAATCCACCAAAGCATTCATCATCCTTTCGGCTGGGTTCCACGAAGAGAGTGAGGAAGGTGCTAAGTTAGAGCAACAAATTGTTGATACAATCAACCAAACAGGCGGATGCCTTATTGGCCCCAACTGTATTGGAATGATGAACACCAACTATGCTGGCGTATTCACCACTCCAGTTCCAAAGTTCGACCCAAAAGGTGTTGACTTTGTTTCGGGTTCAGGTGCTACAGCCGTGTTCATTATGGAATCGGGAATGCCCAAAGGTTTAACCTTTAACAGCGTTTACTCCGTTGGAAACAGCGCACAAATGGGTGTTGAGGAAATCTTGGAGTACCTAGATGAATCGTTCGACCCAAAAACCAGCTCAAGAGTTAAATTACTATATGTTGAGAGCGTAAATCAACCTCAAAAGTTACTAAAACACTCATCATCGTTAATTCGTAAAGGATGTAGAATTGCAGCAGTAAAAGCAGGAAGTTCATCGGCTGGAAGCCGTGCAGCATCGAGCCACACAGGTGCTTTGGCAAGTAGCGATGTTGCTGTTGATGCGCTATTCCGCAAAGCGGGCATTGTTCGTTGCTCTGGAAGAGATGAACTTACCACTGTGGCATCGATATTTATGCACCCAGAACTACAGGGAAAAAACATTGCAGTTATTACTCACGCTGGTGGACCAGCGGTTATGCTAACCGACTCATTATCGAACAACGGCTTGGAGGTTCCAGCAATTGAAGGTCCAAAAGCAAAAGAACTACTTACAAGACTTTTTGCAGGTTCATCGGTTGCAAACCCAATCGATTTCTTGGCAACAGGTACTGCCGAGCAATTAGGATTTATTATTGATGCGTGCGAAAAGGATTTCGACCATATCGATGCAATGGCTGTAATATTCGGTAGCCCAGGATTATTCCCTGTTTACGATGTTTACGATTTGCTCGACCAAAAGATGAGGGAATGCCGCAAACCAATATTCCCAATCCTACCTTCAATTATCAACGTGAAGGATGAAATAGACCACTTCATTGCTAAGGGTCGCATCAACTTCCCCGATGAGGTTACATTCGGAAATGCTCTATCAAAAATATACCACACCCCAAAACCAGCACCCGAAAAGCCAGTTTTACCCAAAGTTGACGAGGCTAAAATTCGCAAGGTGATTGATAATGCAACAAACGGCTACCTTCAACCTGAGCAAGTTCAGGATTTGCTTGATGCTGCAGGCATTCACCGCGCTGGCGAAGCCATTGTAACAACCCAAACCGATGCCATTGAATCGGCAAAGAAACTTGGATTCCCCGTTGTAATGAAGGTTGTTGGCCCTGTCCACAAATCTGATGTTGGTGGTGTTTCGCTCAACGTAAAGGACGAAAAGACTGTTGCCAGCGAATTCGACAGAATGATTAAGATTAAGGAAACCACAGCAATCCTAATCCAACCAATGCTTAAAGGTGTTGAACTATTTGTTGGTGCTAAACGCGAGGATAAGTTCGGACATATGGTTCTTTGCGGTTTAGGTGGCATATTCATTGAAGTTCTAAAAGATGTAAAAGCAGGCATTGCTCCAATAGATACAAACGAGGCACAAAGTATGATTCGTGGTTTGAAGAGCTACGGCATTATTAAAGGTGCACGTGGACAAGAGCCAGTAAACGAGGAAATGTTCTCCGAAATGGTAAGCCGTGTTTCTGCGCTTGTTACAGTTGCACCAGAAATCTTCGAAATGGACCTTAACCCACTATTAGGCTCAAAAGATAAGGTTGTCGCTGTTGATGCACGTATCAGAATTGAGAAATAACAAATTAAACGCAACGATATGTCAATCAAGGATAGATGGAAAAATATGACAACCAATGAGAAACTCCTAATTGGGCTTGTAATTATACTTATTATTATGGTTGCCACCAGATGGGATAAGATTGCAAAGCAAGCCGCCGAAGGATTTAATAGGTATTTTGGTCAATAATTATAGTGACAGATGACGAGTGACTGGTTACAAAAGTCACTCGAAACTTTGTCACTTGTCACTCAAAAAAAATATGAAACGTAACGACATTATAGTAATAGCCGCAACAGCACTTGTGCTTCTGCCTTTTTTTGTATCAGAAACCGTGTACAACTTTTACGTTGACTACAACGCAAGCCACGGAATGATAATGAGTTTCTTCAAGTTTGCAATTTTAGCAACATTTGGCGAAGCCATTGGATTAAGAATACGCACAGGAAATTACAACCAGAAAGGATTTGGGCTAATTCCCCGCGCTATTGTTTGGGGGTTTTTAGGCTTAACCATTAAGTTGGCTTTTGTGCTCTTTGCAACAGGAGTGCCTGTATTCCTAGCATATATGGGTGTTGAGAATGCTCCTTCGGTTATGAAAGAGTCACTTTCGTTATCGAAAGTGCTAGTTGCATTCTCCATCAGCGCTGCAATGAACATTATTTATGCGCCTATAATGATGACTTTACATAAGGTTACAGATACTCACATTGTAAATAATGGTGGAACAATTCTAGGATTGTTTAAACCAATTAAGTTTGGCGAAATATTATCGACTATTAACTGGAAGGTGCAGTGGAGTTTTGTTTTTGCCAAAACAATTCCATTTTTCTGGATACCAGCACACACCCTAACATTCCTTCTTCCTGCCGATTTTCAGGTGCTTTTCGCTGCAGTTTTAGGAATTGCTCTAGGTGTTTTACTTGCAATTGCAAGCCTTAAAGGTAGCGGGAAGTAATTTAAATATTGTTTGTTTCGCCCCAATTGTTTATTTTTAAGCAAAACAAGATTACCATTAAAACTGTTAGTAAAATAAACTAAAGACAAACGATATGAGAAAAATTGGAATTTTCTACGGTCCTATTGGTGGTACCACCGAAAAAGTTGCCAAACAAATAAAAGAAACCTTTGGCAATGCAAATGTCGATATTTACCCAATAAGAGATAGCACTGCTGCCATGGTAAACCTATACGATATTGTTATTTTTGGCTGTTCAACTCTTGGTTCTGAAACATGGGATGGAGAACAAGCAAAGAATGGCTGGAATAACTTCCGTCCCGAAATAGAAAAAATTGATGTAAACGGAAAAGTGTTTGCATTCTTTGGCACTGGCGACCATATTACCTACGCCCGCAACTTTGTTGATGCTATGGGCATACTCGCAAAAATGCTTATTGCAAAAGGCGCGCAAGTAGCAGGGAAATGCAACACCGAGGATTATGAATTTATTGAATCCGAAGCGGTTATCGATGGTAAATTTATTGGATTACCAATTGATAACGATTTTGAATCCGAAAAAACAAAAACCCGAATTGAGAACTGGGTAAAAGAACTTAAAAGTAAACTACTGTAATTATTATAAATCCACTTGAAAAGCCAGATTCAGTCTGGCTTTTTTCATTCCTTAAAACTCATTATACGGACAATTAAATCAGCACAAAATACCAATCGGTCAAATCTGCAGTTACATTTTATAATCATTTTAAACAGTTTTTACATTTTAAAATAATATTTTTATGTAAATTGGTTACAAATTGTAACATATTTAAACCAAAAATCATATAATTTATCGAAAAATATTAGTAAACTTGTACTTCCTATTAGGGAGGTATTTGTAAGTTTAAACTGGAGATACTGGATTGAATATCAAATTATTGTGAATATTAATAGTTTAATAAAAACTAAGTTTACTATGAATAACACACCAATTCCATACGATATTGTTAAGGCTAAAATTGAAGAATCGAAACTTTCTAAGGTTGGAAAGGCATCAATTCGTGAAGTTGTAAGCCTAGTTAACAAAATTGAAGCGACTAGCGGGCAAAAGTTCATTAGAATGGAAATGGGTGTTCCAGGCATTGAACCTGCCGAAATTGGAATTAATGCCGAGATAGAGGCTCTTAAAAGAGGCGTTGCATCAAAGTACCCAATGATTGATGGTGTTCCTGAACTTAAAAAGGAAATATCGCGCTTTGTAAAAAACTTTATGAATATTGATGTTGAGGAGAAATGCTGTATTCCTACCGTTGGTTCAATGCAAGGTGGTATGGCATCTTTTCTATTGACAAATCGCTGCAATGCACAAAAGGACACAGTACTTTTCATAGACCCAGGCTTTCCCGTTCAAAAACAGCAACTACGCGTACTTGGAATGAACTACGAAACGTTTGATGTTTACAACTATCGTGGCGAGAAACTACGCGAAAAACTTGAATCGTACCTTAAGAAAGGAAATATATCCACCATACTATACTCAAACCCAAATAACCCTTCGTGGATTTGCTTCACCGATAACGAACTAAAAATCATTGGTGAACTAGCCACTGCATATGATGTAATTGTAATTGAGGATTTGGCCTACTTTGCAATGGATTTCCGCAAGGATTTATCCAAACCAGGCGTTCCTCCTTATCAACCAACTGTCGCAAACTTTACAAAAAATTGGTTATTGCTAATATCCAGTTCAAAAGCATTTTCGTATGCTGGACAACGAATTGGCTGTTTAGTAATCAGCAACGACCTTTATTCTCGTCGTTTCCCTGATTTGAAACGTTTTTTCAGCTCCGATGAGTTTGGCTACGCAATGATTTATGGTGCTGTTTACTCGCTTTCATCGGGAGTTTGCCACTCTGTACAGTACGGTTTAGCAGCAATGCTTAAAGCAGCCAACGATGGCACTTTCAACTTTGTTGAGGCTGTAAGAGAGTACGGCGAAAAAGCTAAGACAATGAAGAAACTATTTACCGATAACGGTTTCAAAATAGTTTACGATATGGATGAGGATAAACCTCTAGCAGATGGTTTCTACTTCACCATTTCGTACCCCGGTTTCACTGGCGAAGATTTAATTGAGGAACTACTATACTATGGTGTAAGTGCAATATCGCTGGCCATTACAGGTAGTGAGCGTACCGAGGGATTACGTGCTTGCGTATCGCAGGTAAGCAAAAACCAGTTCTCCGACTTAGAGTTTAGGTTAAAGAAATTCAACGAGAATCATCCAATTAAGTAAATCAAAGTAATCAAAATAAACTAATCATTTTTTAAACATAAATATTATGGCAAAAGTAAGAGGAGCAATTGTAGTTGACATAGAAAAATGTAAAGGTTGCGGCCTTTGCGTTGTTGCTTGTCCCTCAAAAGTAATTGACTTGGCTAAAGAGGTGAATGGCAAAGGTTACAACTACGCCTATATGTCGAACCCTGAGGCTTGTATTGGCTGTGCAAACTGTGCAATGGTTTGTCCCGATACAGTTATTTCGGTTTACAAAGTGAAAACTGAGGCTAACGCCTAACACAAAGAATTAAATATTTGAAAATATTAATTACAAGACAATGGCAGAACTTAAATTAATGAAGGGTAATGAAGCTATAGCCGAAGCCGCAATTCGTTGTGGTTGCGATGGTTATTTTGGCTACCCCATTACCCCTCAATCTGAAGTAATGGAAACCCTTATGGCTCGCAAGCCTTGGGAGGAAACAGGAATGGTTGTTCTACAGGCGGAGAGTGAAGTTGCCGCTATTAATATGGTTTACGGTGGTGCTGGTTGCGGTAAAAAAGTAATGACATCATCGTCGAGCCCAGGTGTTAGCTTAAAGCAAGAGGGTATAACCTACATTGCTGGTGCTGAACTACCTTGCTTGGTTGTTAACGTGGTTCGTGGAGGCCCCGGTTTGGGAACTATCCAACCTGCACAAAGTGACTATTTCCAGGCAACAAAAGGTGGTGGGCATGGCGATTACAGATTAATCGTACTTGCTCCTGCATCGGTACAGGAAATGTACGATTTTGTTGAACTAGGTTTTGACCTTGCGTTCAAGTACAGAAATCCTGTTCAAATCCAATCCGACGGAGTTATTGGTCAGATGATGGAAAAAGTAACTGTAGGTGACTTTAAACCTAGACTAACCAACGAGGAAGTTATTAAACGTTATGGAAGTTGGGCTACCACTGGTAAACCAGCTAGCCGTGAACGTAACATAATCACTTCGCTTGATTTAGATGCTTACCGTCAGGAGCAATTCAACCTTAAACTTCAAAGGAAATACAAAGAAATTGAGGAGAAAGAGGTTCGCTTTGAGAAAATTGCTTGCGACGATGCAGATTATCTGCTCGTTGCTTACGGTTCATCGAGCCGTATTTGCCAAAAAGCAATTGAAATTGCCCGCGAAAAAGGTATCAAGGTTGGATTACTACGCCCTATTACCCTTTTCCCTTACCCAACCAAAGCAATCCAAGCTATGCTTGGTCAGGTAAAAGGTATCCTTGCAGTTGAAATGAGCGCTGGTCAAATGGTTGAAGACGTTCGTTTGGCAGTTGAGGGTAAAGTGAAAGTTCAACATTACGGACGTATGGGTGGTGTTATACCTACTCCAAACGAGGTAGTTAAGGCATTAGAAGAACAAATAATTAAAGGCTAAGCTCAATGGATATCAAAGATATAATTAAAGAGGAAAACCTTGTTTACTCCAAAACAAAGGTTTTAACCGACAACATTATGCACTACTGCCCTGGCTGTACCCATGGTGTTGTTCATAAGATTCTAGCAGAAGTTATCGACGAACTAAATATTCAGGAAAAAACCATTGGTGTTACTCCTGTAGGTTGCGCGGTACTTGCATACAACTATTTACACATCGATTGGCAAGAGGCTGCTCACGGTAGAGCTCCTGCTGTTGCCACAGCAATCAACCGCTTATATCCCGAAAAGTATGTTTTCACATATCAGGGCGATGGCGACTTAGCATCTATTGGTGCTGCAGAGATTATCCATGCATGCAACCGTGGTGAGAAAATGATGGTTATTTTCATCAACAACGGTATTTACGGTATGACTGGTGGTCAAATGGCTCCAACAACACTTGAAGGTATGCCAACTGCAACATCGCCTTACGGACGTGATGTGAAAATGACTGGTCAGCCACTGAAAATTACCGAGCTAATTGCTCAACTACCAGGCACTTGCTATGTTACACGCCAAGCAGCGCATACACCTGCGGCAGTTCGTAAGCTGAAAAAGGCTATTACAAAAGCATTGGAGAATACTGGAAAGAAGAAAGGAACTTCGTTCATCGAGGTTGTATCAACCTGTAACTCTGGTTGGAAACTATCTCCAGTTAAATCGAACGAGTGGATGGTTGAACATATGTTCCCATACTACCCACTTGGCGATATGAAAGATGAATAGGATTATTAACTATTAAAATCCAAAAAGAAAATGACAGAAGAAATTATTATAGCCGGATTCGGTGGCCAAGGAGTACTTTCGATGGGTAAAATCCTTGCATACTCAGGAATTATGCAGGGTCAAGAGGTGGCTTGGATGCCCTCTTATGGTCCCGAAATGCGCGGTGGTACAGCTAACGTTACCGTTATCATTAGCGATTCACGTATTAGCTCTCCAATCCTTCAGGAATTTGACACAGCCATTATTCTTAACCAGCAATCGATGGATAAGTTCGAGAAAATGGTTAAACCAGGCGGTACGTTAATTTACGACCCAAATGGTATTACACGTCATCCAGAACGTAAGGATATCAAAATTTGCAAGATTGAGGCTGCTGAAGAGGCTGCAAGGCTTAAAAGCGCTAAAACCTTCAATATGATTGTTCTTGGTGCTTTCCTAAAGGTTAAGCCTATTGTTAAGATGGAGAACGTTATTAAAGGATTGGAGAAATCGCTTCCTTCGCGTCACCACCACTTAATTCCAATGAACCAAGAGGCAATTCAAAAAGGAATGGATATTGTTAAGCAGTAAGCATAAACTCTGATTATGTATGAGAAAAGCCCCTTTCGGGGCTTTTTTTATTAGTGGTTGAATAAATTCGGGTCCTTAAAAGAGTATATACTAGTTGATATTTCAATCATAACGGTAGCCTCTTCGTGCTTTGGGTCAATAGCCACAGCCTTGTTGAAACAACTCAACGCTCCCTTCATATCACCTTTGCGAGAGAAAACCTTACCTTTAAGATACCAAGTCTCAGCCTCATTATCGGGCAAATTTGTTACAAATTCTAAAGCTTTATCAATTTCCTGACTCTCAATCAAACTCAACACAATATCCCTACTACCCATGGCAAACAGTTGATTTTTTATAACCGTAAAGATGATTTCTGGAGATATAATCCCAAACATCATCGGGCACATAGCCCGAAACATTCTGACCTTTTTCAACCAACTCCCTTATTTGAGTTGACGATATTCCCAAGATTGGTGCATCAATCAAAGAAAATCTACTTGATGGAAATTTCATAAATATTGCAGCACCCTCCCTAGGATAAACATAAATATCCCAGTTATTAATTAGGGTTTCGTAATCCTTCCACTGATTTAGTGTTTTAACAGAATCGGAGCCCATTAAAATAACAAACTCATTACTTGGATAAAGTTTGGCTAATTCTTTTAAAGTATCCACCGTATAGGATGGACGAGGCATTCCAAGCTCCACCTCGCATATTTTTAACCGTTTATTGTTTTCTGGCACACCCAAACGGAGCATATTGAGCCTATGCTCATCCGATATCAGGATGTCCTTATCCTTCAATGGATTTTGAGGGCTTATTACAAACCAAATCTCATCTAAATCCGAAAACTCCAAAAGGTACTCAGCAATAACTAAGTGCCCTGTATGAATTGGATTGAACGAACCAAAAAACAATCCTGCCTTCATATCCTACTTATTTATGAATGTTTCAACCGCCTTTTCTGCTTCGTAGAACGCGGTCTCAACCTGTTTATTCACTATAATTACATCGAACTGGTTGGCATACTCCATTTCCTCCTGTGCTTTACCGATTCTAACGTTAATTGAACTGTCTGTTTCAGTGCCTCGTTTTATCAATCGGGCACGGAGTTCTTCTATTGATGGGGGCATTACAAATACTGCCAAGGAATTGCTCGGAAACTTCTTTTTAAGATTAACACCTCCCTTAACATCCACATCAAACATAACGTGATGCCCTTTTTCCCATATACTGTAAACTTCAGACCATAAAGTTCCGTAGTACGAACCAGGATAAACCTCCTCCCACTCCACAAATTCATCGTTCGCAATACGCTTTCTAAAATCTTCCACCGAAAGAAAGTGGTAATCAACCCCATTAACCTCGCCATTTCGGGGTGCTCTACTACAAGCCGATACAGAAAATTCAAGTGTATTGTATTTTGAAAGCAAATGCTTTACAATTGTGGTTTTACCTGCACCCGACGGTGCTGAAAATATAAGTAGTTTCCCTTCCATAATCAATTGAATATGGCAATAATAAGAATTCTTTTTTGTTTAAGTAAACTTAGTGTGGTTTTTTTCTGGGTGAAGTGTCAGATAAAAAAATACTTTTTCCTACCGCCCCCACTCTCTTCCAACTATAAAATATTCAACGATTGCTCCTTAATCTTCTCCAACTCATCCTTCATCATCACAACTAATTTCTGAATATCGGCATTGTTGGCCTTAGAACCTAGCGTGTTAATCTCGCGACCCATTTCTTGGGCTATAAAACCCAATTTTCGGCCAACAGGCTCATCGAGTTTAACTGTATCGATAAAGTATTTGCAGTGATTGCGTAAGCGAACTTTCTCCTCAGTAACATCAAGTTTTTCGAGGTAGTAAATTACCTCTTGCTCAAACCTATCGGAATCAAGTTTAATATCCTTCGATATTCCGTTAAGGTTATCAATGAGCCTGCTACGAACATCGTTTATTCGTTGTTTTTCAAAGGGCTCAACTTTCTCCAATAAACTTAGAATCAAATCTACGCGCATAAGGATATCTTTTTCCAATACATTACCCTCCTGCACTCTGAACTTGATAATTCGCTCAAGAACTTTACTGGTTGCTTCCTTCACGGCATTCCATTCCGCGTCAGTTGTTTCGTCCTTTTGAACCTTTAACACATCGGGCAGGCGAAGTATAGTCTGAAGGATTGGCTCACCATTAATATTGATGTTGTGCTTATCTGAAATCTGAGTAAGTTGATTATAGTACGATGCAAATATATCGCCGTTAATTGGAACAGCCGTTGAATCGGTTGAATCCTCGTAGGTTACCTGAAAATCGACCTTGCCTCTAACCAACTGCTGCGAAATCAGAGAACGAATCTCCATCTCAATCTCACGGAATATTTGAGGTAATCTCACATTCAAATCGAGCTGTTTGCTATTCAAAGAGCGTATCTCGGCAATAATCTTTTTTGAACCAAATTCTACTTCGGCCTTGCCGTAACCTGTCATCGAAATCAACATAAATAAGCATTTAAATTTGAGCAAAGGTAGCATAAAAATTAGACAATGAGACAATTTCCTGATTTGACAATTTGGCAATTAGCAAATTTGAAGATTCTAGAATTTCTTTATATGAAACGATGAATGCTAAAGAATGGATGCATAGTAAAGGATACGTATTGCTATGAAACACCCAATAACTCATTAATTCTTCAACCAATCAACCCAAAAATACCTACATTTGCAACCAAATTTCATTTTACTCGTTTACACATCAGTTTCAAACATTACTAATATGGGAATGAAGGCTTTTTATACGATACTGTTGCTTGTGCTATCAAATACATTTATGACACTTGCATGGTACGGCCATTTAAAATTTAAGGATTTAAGGTGGTTTGAGAATCTGGGATTAGTGGCAATTGTTATGATTAGCTGGGGTATTGCGCTTTTCGAGTATTTCTTTCAGGTTCCTGCAAATAGAATAGGATTCAAAGAAAATGGAGGTCCCTTTTCTTTGGTAGAACTGAAAGTGATTCAGGAAACAATTACCCTGATTGTATTCACCATATTCACCGTATTTGCCTTTAAAACAGAATCGTTCAGAACCAACCATTTTATAGGTTTTGCATTCCTAATCTTGGCGGTTTACTTCATATTCAAGAAATAATTGCATAAAATAAGAAGGAGGCCAAAGGCCTCCTTCCACCCCAAACACACGATTTAACAATAAATCGAGAATAGTTCCCCTTAGTAGAATCCTCTGAACAAACTAACCAATTATTTGCACGGGGCTATTCTAAAAGAACTATTTACAAATATAACGCCATTTTCGACTTTTCCATATAAAAAAAGTCATTCACTTGAATATTTAACATTAAAATTCACTAAAAATTGTTAATAATCGAAAGCATTTCCTGTTAAATCAATAATATTGTTCAATAATCACTTTTATCATACTAAACAATAAATTCATTTTTGAAAATAGTCGATTAATCAAACAAATATTAGCGTGTTTGACAAATCTAATTTATATGTTTTATATTTACATTGATGATTGAAATAGATAATATGAAGCCATTAAGGATAGAAGCAGCTATTGATTCACCCGAAGTATTTTTCGACCCCGAAACCAATATCTTCTCGATATCAGGCATTTCGCATCCCGAAAATGCCAAGGAGTTCTATCAGGAGATTTTAATTTGGCTCGATGAGTACTACGAACACATGAAAAGCAAAAGTCCTGCTAAAATTATTGTCGACCTCAACTTCAAGTATATCAACTCATCATCATATAAGTATTTAAGGGAGGTTTTACGAAAAATATCGAATTTCAAGAATGGTAATTTCACCATTGAGGTTATTTGGAACTACCACGAAGAGGATGAAGAATTACTCCACGAAGGCGTTGTGCTTTTCGAACTTCCTGAAATTAGTTTACCCTACCGTTGTATTCCTTACTGCTAATCGTTGTAAGAAAGTATAAATTCTGTTCTGGCCATCATACTCTTTAGCAGTTTATGAAGAACTCTCAAATCTTCAATATTAACTTTTGCCTTTAGTCGTCCAGATTCTCCATCTACACTTAGGTACGATTGCAAATCGTCGGGATTATACCCTGTAATTTTTGAGAAAGCGCTACACAGAACCTTAATATCCTGATTCTGTGCTAAAACATTGAAGTTGTAAAGCAATGATATTAATGCTGCAACTACCGATGGTGAAACAACCAGCGTATTCGGTCCCAACTCAATTTTACTATTGATAAATGATATTGCCGCATCGGTTCGTGCATCGAACTCACCCTCTAGCACCTCAAGTTTTAAATCGTTCAAAACATCAATCAGTTTAGGGTAGAATTGCTGCTTGATATACAAAACTTCCGCGTACTCCTCAATATGGTCATCGTTTTCAAGCGTATCATACTTTGCTTTTAGTAACTTTATCCATGCATCGAGTTCAATGGCCAAATACTCATCGGGTGGAAGGTTTTTAATTTCAGACTTAACCCTATCCAAAAATGGATTGAACTTTTGAAGGAAGTACTCCTCCACCATCAAACCCGATGTATGAATTATATTGTCGGCAGTAAACAACAACCCCGATTCCTCCTTTAGCTGCTTAATGCAAAGTATTATTTGTCTAACAAGCTTTGTTCTGTCCATTCCTTGATAAATAACAAGTTTGTAAATCCATTCTATTTTGTGAAATTGCACGCAAAATTGCGAAGTCACATCACCAGAAAATATCAATAAATATAGAACATTGCAGCATAAAAACTGTTTTTGATGATGAAATATTTAATACAAGTACAATAATTTTTATGACAAATATTGCCCAACTATTAGAAAAGGATAACTTTTCCAAAGAGGAGCTAGTTCAACTCCTCAGCGTTACAGGCGAAGAAAAAACTCAACTTTTCACAAAGGCCGCAGAGATTAAGGAAAAATATATTGGACGAAAGGTTTACTTCCGTGGTCTTATTGAAATGTCGAACATTTGCAGCAAGAACTGTTTTTACTGCGGGATAAGAGCAGGAAACAACGCGGTGAAACGATATACCCTTACTGACGACGAAGTAATTGATGCTGCAAAATTTGCCTGGGAGAACAAGTACGGCAGTATTGCTTTGCAAACTGGGGAGGTTAGCACTAAGGAGTATGTGGATAGAATTGAAAATCTGCTTGAAAAAATCAACGTTGCTACCAACAACGAGTTGGGAATAACGCTATCGTTGGGAGAGCAAACAGAAGAAACCTACCGCAAGTGGTTCAACAAGGGTGGTGTAAGGTATCTACTTCGAATTGAAAGTTCCAACAGGGAACTTTACGCAAAACTTCACCCAAATGACAAGCATCATATTTACGACGAACGTATTGAATGCCTAAAGGCATTACGCCGAGTGGGCTACCAAGTTGGAACTGGCGTAATGATAGGATTACCTTTCCAAACCCTAGAGCATTTAGCAGAGGATTTACTTTGGATTAAAGAAATGGACATTGATATGGTTGGAATGGGCCCATACGTAGAGCATCCAAACACACCGTTATATGAATTTAAGGATTCTCTGTTACCTCTAAAAGAGCGATTTGACCTAGCACTTAAAATGACCGCCCTTTTAAGGATAATTATGAAAGACATCAATATTGCTGCTCCAACTGCACTACAGGCCATTGACCCTCTGGGACGAGAAAAAGCAATAAAAGTTGGTGCGAATATTGTGATGCCTAACATCACGCCAGGTGCCTACCGCAACGATTATAAGTTGTACGAGAATAAACCCTGTGTTGACGATGCTGCCGACGATTGCAAAAACTGCTTGGAGGCTCGAATTCAACTCACCGGCGACGAAATTGGATATGGTGAACACGGAAATTCAAAACATTTTCAGAATCGTAAATAATTATTCCTTAATTTTATAACGGACAATTAAAAAAAACAGACAAATGGAAAAGATTGAAAACTCACCAAAATTTAATTCATCCAGAATTATTATTGGATTGCTACTAGTTGCTTTAGCCGGTTTAATTCTTGTTGATAATTTTGATATCTACAATATACCCTGGCGTGGTTATATCTTCACTTGGCAAACCATCTTAATCGTAATTGGATTAATATTTTTCACTCAACGAGGCTCCAAAACTACAGGGTTAGTTTTAATTGCCATTGGTGTATTTTTCCTAGTTGCAAAATACTACGATTTCCCAGTTAATCTTCGCAACCTATTCTGGCCAGCAGTTCTTCTAGTAATTGGTTTATCGTTAATATTTAGCCGAAGTTGCCAAAGGAAATGGAAACCTATCAACTCCGTTGAAAGCAAAGATGATTACATTGACGATTTATCGATATTTGGTGGTTCGGAGCAACGATTAAACTCACAAAACTTCCAAGGCGGACGTATCACAAATATTTTTGGAGGTTCTACTATTGATTTATCGGAGGCTAAATTGGCTTCAGGTTCACATACACTTGAAATGCTATGCATCTTTGGTGGTTCAAAAATGCTTGTTCCATCGGATTGGAAACTCAAAATTGAGGTAGTATCCATTTTTGGAGGAATTTCCGATAAGCGTAAAATTAGCGCTCAACCCGAGTCACAATCATCATCAGAACTAGTTCTTAAGGGATTGGTTCTATTTGGTGGAACTGATATCAAGAGTTTCTAAGTAAAGAAATAATTTGCCTAAAAAACTCCCAGAAATGGGAGTTTTTTTTATGCTCCAGAATAATCTAATTGGATAATTATTATACTTTTGCGCCTTGAAAAATTTGTTTGATGCGGGGTATTTTCACAAAAATAAAAAAAAGTATTCGTCTTACTGCTTGGCAAAAGGCCTTTCTAAAAACGACAATAAAAGTAACTGTTACATTAGCGCTGCTTTACTGGGTTTTCAGCAAGATTGAAACAAAACAGGTGTTGGAACTTTATAAAGAGGCCAACCTTTGGTTACTATTTCCTGCTCTTTTATTTTTTTTCGCATCTCAGGTTATTGCATCATTTCGCTTATACCACTTCTTCGAAGTAATTAAACTAAACATTAGTCGCAGAAATAACTTTAGGCTTTACCTGCTTGGCATGTTCTACAATCTTTTCCTTCCGGGCGGTATTGGCGGCGATGGGTATAAAGTTATAATCCTTAGTAAACGATGCAATGTAAGGCATCGAAAAATATTCTGGGCGCTTTTCAACGATAGACTTTCTGGATTAGTGGCAGTGGGAATACTAACAGTGTTACTATTCATTCTGGTGCCGCTTCAAATAAAGTATAAATATTTAACCTTGGTTCTAATAATACTTGCACCAATTGCTTACTTTATATTTAATAGGCTATTCTTCAAAGAGTTTCTTGCGGTATGGAAAGAAGTACTATATAAATCCTTAGCAATACAGTCGTTACAGGTAATCAGTGCAATGTTCATCCTTTTTTCCATAGGAATTACAAGCAATGTGCAAGGCTACCTAATGCTTTTCCTAATATCATCGTTAGTTTCAGTAATTCCGTTCACAGTAGGGGGAATTGGAGCCCGCGAAATGGCCTTTGTTATTGGAGCAAACCTCATTGGCTCAAAGCCCGAAGTATGTGTTGCCCTGAGTTTAATATTCTACTTTATATCGGCGATTGTTTCTCTATCAGGAGCATTGTACATTATTAAACCAATTGACCTTTTATCCTCAGAAGCAACAGAGTTAATAACCGCTCCTGAGATGAAAAAAGCAGAGGTACTCTCTAATGAATAACTCTGCTGTTAAGCAAAATCAACAAATTAGTTTTAAAGTTCCATCTTCCTGATTAAAGTTCCCGGAATTTTCACAAGAGTTTCATGCAATTTCTCTTGTTCATCCTTTGGGCCTGTTAGTTCAAGAAGAATTAATCCTGATGAACTGCAGAAATCATTGGAAACTTCGTGCAATCCCAATCTTGTTTTAATAGAGCAACCAAACTTGGTAAGAACTTTTTGAACTTCACCAGCCTCTTTTACTCTATCTTCAATTCTAATACCTAAAACAGTTACATGTTCTGCCATAGTTGTATGAATTTAAAGTTTCATTAAATTTAAAAGAAACTAGCGAGAAAATCAATATTGGGATAAAAGTCGTAATACTAATCAATAATATTTCATCTAAAATATGCGTAAATGGTGTGATTTTTGATAATAAACAATTACATTTCGGAAATTGTTATCTAATAAAATTGGCCAATAATTTTTAATCCAATTCTCAGCAAATGAGAGTGATTAATTATTTTATTTTTATGAAAAAACAAATTCTTTTTGGATTGGCATTGCTAATCATAACTTTCATTGCAACTCCTTTAAAAGCCCAGTATTTTGGAAGAAATAAGCCTATTTACAAAAATTTCAAGTTTGATGTTTTCCAAACACCAAACTATGAAATTTATCATTACATAAAAAATGATAGTTTAAGGAATAAAATTGCCCTATCGGCCGAAAAATGGTACGATAGGCATTATCAAGTTTTCAGAGATTCTATTACCGAACGTAACCCTCTTTTAATTTATAGCAATCATGCAGACTTCCAACAAACCACTGCAATATCTGGCTCTATAGGTGTTGGAACAGGCGGGGTAACCGAAGCCTTAAAAAACAGGGTGGTAATGCCCATTACGGAAACATGGAGCCAAACCGACCACGTATTAGGGCACGAATTGGTTCATGCCTTCCAGTTTAACTCCTTGATAACTGGCGATTCTACATCGCTTAACTCAATTCGCAACCTCCCTTTATGGATGGTTGAAGGTATGGCTGAATACCTTTCCATTGGAACCAACGACTACCAAACAGCCATGTGGATGCGCGATGCTGTATTAAACGACGACTTTCCTACCCTTGAGAATATGACATACTACCCAAACAAGTACTTTCCTTATCGTTGGGGACATGCGTTTTGGTCATTCATTGGTAGAACATTTGGCGATAGCCTAATAAACCCTATTTTCAAGGAAACAGCCAAAAGAGGTTATAACTATGCTCTAACAAAGTATGTAGGATTAAACGAAAAATCCTTCTCCAGCCTATGGAAATCAGTTTATTACGACTATTTCAACAGTACTCTTCCTAGCAAAGATGAAGACCCTGCTGGTGCCAAGATACTATTTGAAAGAAATGCTGGGGAAATAAATATTTCGCCTGCTGTTAGTCCCGATGGACGTTATGTAGCCTTTTACTCAGAGAAAGACTTATTCTCCATCGATTTATTTTTAGCTCATGCCACGAGCGGGACAATTATTCGGCGTTTATCTAGTGTAGTTCACGAATCCGAGGTAGATGCATTGAACTTTATTGAATCGGCAGGTACTTGGTCGCCCGATAGCAAACAGTTCGCATTTGTAGCATTCAGCAAGGGTAGAAATAAATTACTTATTGTTGATGTGTTTGACGACAAACTCGTTAAGGAGGTATCCATTGTTGGTGTACCCTCATTCAACTACCCTGCTTGGTCGCCCGATGGAAAAAATATTGTTGTGTCAGGTCTTGTGGATGGCATTAACGACCTATATATGGTTGACTTAGAGACTAACCTTGTTACTCAACTCACCAATGATGGTTGGAGCAATATACATCCATCGTGGTCGCCCGATGGAACAAGAATAACATACTCAACCGACCGACCATCCGATAGCGACACTTTATCAAACACAAACGTTGGGTATAACATTGCAACACTTGATGTTACAAATAAAGCCATTAAAGTATATGACATATTTCCAGGAGCAGACAATCTAAACCCTATGTACTCTGGCGATGGAAAGAATATTTATTTCTTAACCAATGCCGATGGTTACAGAAATCTATTCAAGTTCGATTCCTACACCAATGAAACATACAGATTAACAAATATACTAACCGGTATTTCAGGGATGACACCCTTAGCTCCAGCAATGAGTGTTGCCCGTGAAACCGATGAGGTTTGCTATTCACACTATTACGGGACAAAGTACTCAATTTACACTGCGGACTCTGTGGACTTTAAACCAGAAAAAGTTGACCCCTATTTTGTTAATTTTAACGCCTCCATACTACCACCTGTGAACCGAGCAACAGAAGGCCTTGTTGACAAGAATTTAGCTGACAACACACAACTTTTAAATCTTGTTGATTCTTTTAAAACCATTAAATACAGACCAAAATTTAAACTTGATTATATATCCAATATTGGAATGGGTATCAGCACAAGCCCTTACGGGACAGGAATGGCTGGTGGCGTTGAAATGCTTTTTAGTGATATTGTTGGAAAAAATATGATATATACAGGATTATCACTGAATGGTGAAATTTGGGATTTTGGAGGTCAGTTCACTTACTTACAACAAAAAAAGTATATTACATGGGGAGTAACTGCTTCGCATATTCCATACTCCTTTCCGCAATATGTATTTGACACTATTCAGATTAGTGAAACAGAATATATTGGAGAGTATCAACTATGGCTATATAGATTATTTGAAACATCACTTGGTGGTTTAAGTTACTTCCCATTATCACAAACTCAAAGGCTAGAATTTGGAGCATCAATGTCACGTTACTACTATAGACTTGATATATACTCTTACTATGAAGGGAAAAAACGAGGAGAAACACCCCCGGGATTTTGGCTTCAAAGAACACATGGTGCTTATGTATATGACAATTCCGATTTTGGTATTGCCTCTCCAATGCGTGGTAATAGGGTAAGATTTCAAATTGATAAAACCTTAGGAGAATATAGTTACTGGGGAGGTTTAGTAGATTTACGTAAGTATATCTTTGTTAAGCCATTTAGTTTTGCTATGCGAGGGATATACTATGGTCGATATGGCTCTTCAGTAAGAGACTCAATTCTATACCCTCTTTATATTGGTTACCCTTGGTATATAAGAGGATATGACAATATCACTTTTTATAACTACACTCAGAATAGCAACTTAAGTGTAGAACAATTAACTGGTGACCATATGGTAATTATGAATTTTGAGATTCGTTTACCGTTTACTGGTCCAGAAAGACTTACTGTTTTTAAATCAGGTACATTCTATACTGAATTAGCACTATTTGCCGATGCTGGTATTGCTTGGACCAAGGAGAATCCTCCTACACTAAAGTGGAAACCCGAAAACATTAATCAACGGACACCATTTGTTAGTAGCGGTATAAGTTTAAGAATCAATTTGTTTGGGATGTTAATTTTGGAACCCTACTATGCGATTCCATTCCAACTAGGCGGTCTAGAATCGGCTCGATGGGGAATAAATTTCTTACCAGGATGGTAGTAAAATAAAAGATAAGGATTAACGAAATCGTTAATCCTTGTTCATTTATACTAAAAGTACAAATCCCTCTCCCCTGCTTTTATTCGTTCAATCCTACGTTTTACTTCATCGGTGTTTTGATGCCCACTGATATCGACAAGAGTTTTGTCAATCAACTTAAACCCTTTTACCTGCACCTCGGGCGTAGCATAATCAACCAAATACTCAGTTAAAGTGAGTAGTGCATTAGGAGTGCAGAAACGCTTTATAAAGCCGGGAACTGAGAATTCCATAAAGTGCTCTCCCGTTCTGTTTAAGCGGTAGCAAGCGGTACAGAACGATGGAATATAGTCGTTATCCACAAGTTCATCAATAATTTCGGCAAGTGAGCGGTTATCGTTAATTTGGAACTGCTCCTTGGTTAAATCCTGCTTCTCGTTCTTTGAGTCGGAGTATGAACCCAACTCCAGCTTTGTTCCACCATCAATTTGCGAAACGCCAAACTGGATTACCTGACGACGAATCTCAACAGGTTCGCGAGCTGTAAGAATCATTCCTGTATACGGAACTGCAAGGCGAAGAATTGCAACCAACTTAACAAAATCGTCATCGGACACAAAGTACTTATCAGTAATGTCTAATCCCGAGGCAGATTTAATTCTTGGGAAAGAAATTGTGTGTGGTCCTACATTATAGCAAGCCTCCAAATGGTTTGTATGGCGCACTAGCGCAAGCACATCGAAACGCCAATCGTACAATCCGAACAAAGCACCAATACCAACATCATCTAGACCAACTTCCTGGGCTCTATCGAGCGATGTTAATCGCCACTCATAATCCCGTTTTTTTCCTGTTGGGTGATACCAACTATAAGCTTCGGGGTGATATGTCTCCTGAAAAACCTGATAAGTTCCAATTCCTGAATCCTTAACAACCTTAAAACCATCCAAATCCAATGGTGCAGCGTTGATGTTCACCCTGCGAATCTCGCCATTGTTCTTTTTAATTCCATATACCAACTTCACAGTATGAGCAATGTACTCAGGGGAGTAATGGGCGTGCTCGCCATAAACAAGAATTAATCGTTTCTGACCATTCTCCTCCAATGCCTCAACCTCACGAACAATTTCCTCATCGGACAAGGTCATACGAACGGCATCCTTGTTCGATGAGCGGAAACCACAGTACTTACAGTTATTTGTACACTTATTTCCAATATAGAGCGGAGCAAAAAGCACAATTCTATTCCCGTAAACACGCTCCTTAAGGGTGCGTGCACCTTGTAGAATTTCCTCAACCAATTCAGGGTCGGTTGTGTTTACAAGGATTGCCACCTCCTCTAAATTGAGTCGGTTTTTATCGAGCGATTTGGCAATAATTTCCCTAACTCGCTCTTTGGTAGGTCTAGCGTTGTTGATAAATTCCCAAATCTCATCGGTATCGATGAATGGTTTCATTCTCTCATCGGGAATTCGGTATTTTTCTGGAGTGAATTTCATATAGTTTGATATTTTGTTTTACAATTTTTAGTTCACCTGAAAATCAACATCATTGTTGATGCTGATAAAAACAAAATCTTCCTAAACGAAATTCGTTAAAAGAGAACAATTAAATCAACGTTAGTCGATTTAAAGCATAAAACTTATCCAAACAAGGTTTCATTTCGATTCTCTTCTCCATCAGAATTTCCTCTGGATCCGATTTTGTTAGCTGAATCCTCGAAAGCAAAAAAATCACATTCTCAGATACAGGAATAAAATCAATACTTTTTATACGATTTTACATTGACAAAGATATACTAAAGAATCAATATGTAAAGTTGATATAAATCAGTCCTGTTAGAAAATTAACTCATCAACCAACTTGGCAGCTTCCTCGAGTTGATGCCTTAAACGGAGGGAGTTATTCACATCAATTCCTCCTGTAATGCGCTTGTGAAAGTACAATTTAGCATCCTCATTATAGAATTTCCCCTTGAAGTCCAGTATATGTAACTCTACATTACGGTCAATTACATCAGACTCGCCCGCTGGATGGTTCGACCAAACAATTAGCATTGCCCTATAGCTTGCGCTATTCCACTCTAAAGTAACAGCGTAAATCCCTTCGGGTGGAATTAACTTACCAGTTTCATCAATCTGAACTGTTAGTGTAGGGAAATCAGCCTGATTAAAGAAATGTGTTCCCTTCCCTAACGAGCCAATAATTATATACTGATGGTCTAGGTAAGCATTTGCGCGCTGGATTCGACCTTCCAAAAGTGCTTTACGAATTGTTGTGGAACTTACGGTTTCCTGCTGAATATCCTGCTCAGGAATTTCCTCCACACCAAAACCATACTCATTGCTCAACTTTCGTAACTCCTCATAATCGCCTTCCCTATTGTGCCCGAAGTGATGATTAAATCCAACTACAATGAACTTTGCATGGAGTTTCTCCATTAAATAGGTTTTAATAAAGTCGAGCGATGATACTTTTGAAAAATCAAGGGTGAATTTCACAACTATTAAATGGTCGAGCCCCGCTTTGCAGAGCAAATCTATTTTTTCGCGCTGCGAAAGGATAAAAAGCAACTTCTTGCCTTCGGTTTCGGGATAAAGAACTTTACGTGGATGAGGATGAAAGGTAATCAGTACAGACTCACCATCAATATTGCGAGCAATCTCATTAATTCTATTGATGATTGTTTTATGGCCAATATGAACACCATCAAATGACCCTGTGGTAACCACAGGATTTTTGATTGAACTCAAATCGTCGAAACCGTAATGAACTTTCATCAATAAAATATTATCGAATAAAAATAGAAAAATCTTTATGAAAAAAAAATATTCTGGGAAATCCCAGAATATCATAATCTCTTAGAGTGTAAATAAGTTTAAAACTGTCTTTAATTAGGCTTAACGAAATAAGCAACTTTCTCCATGGAAGTAATCATATCATACTCCTCCAGATAAATTGTTTCTGGGACATTTACTGGAACTGTAGTGAAATTAAGTATGCCTTTTATCCCGGCATTAACCAATAGTTCAGCAACAGTTGCGGCAGAATCGGGTGGTGCAGCAATTATTGCAATTGAAATATTGCTACGCCTAATTACATCATTCAAATCTTTAATATGAAAGCAGTTAACACCGGCAACAACCCTATTAACCTTATTTGGGTCGACATCGAATGCTGCAACAATATTCAACTTAGGGCGTTTTCCATTGAAGTAGGCAGTTATTGCTCTACCAAGGTTTCCCATTCCAACCACTGCCACATTCAAACTTTCCTCGTGGTCGATTAAACCGCCAATTACGTTGATTAGCTCCTGCGCATCGTAACCTTTCTTTTTAAGGCTAGAATAGCCAATGAGCATTAAATCGCGGCGCACCTGAACGGCTGTAATATTATGTAAACCAGCCAGCTCGTGCGAATAAATGTGTGTTTTGCCTTTAGCCAAGCAATTATAGAGAGTTCTTCGGTATTCGCTTAAACGTTCTACTGTTTTTTCGGGTAACTTCATACAGTTGAGTTTTACCTTTTATTTTAAATAGTTTTACAAATTTACAATACAAATTCAATTTTATATTCCTTCGTTCGCAATAATAGAGTTTGGTAGAGGAAATAAAAGTGTGAAAGTTGAACCCTCACCTGGTTTACTCTCAACTTTGACCTCTGCGCTATAAAGTTCCATAATCTTCTTCACAATCGATAATCCTAATCCGCTTCCGCTAACATTTTTACTTTGTGGGTTTTTAATTCGAGTAAATTCCTGAAAAAGCTTTGATAAATCCTCCTCGTTAATTCCTATACCCGAATCCGATACCTTACAGTAAATATGACTTTCGGTGTGTCCGGCCTCGCATTTCACCCATCCTCCCTTAACGTTATACTTAACCGCATTAGAGATAAGGTTGTTGAGCAGAATCTCCATATCATCGGAATCAGCAAAAATTGGCTGTGGCTCGTCATTAACCAACTCCAAGGTAATATCACGCTGAACAGCCATTGGAGTCATTGTATCCAATGCAGATTTTGCAACAAGCACCAAATCAATTTCCCTTAAATCGCGCCTACGCTTACCCGATTCAATATGCGTTAAGTCCAGTAAATCCATTATTAGGTTACGCATTGCCTGAATACGTGATAGCGAACGCTCTATAGGCTCTGCATAATCGTCAATTTTATCGCCAGTCTGCTTCTCCTGCATCATACGCAAATAACCCTCAATGGCATTTAAGGGCGATTTTAGCTCATGTGAAAGCACTGTGAGGAACTGAAAACGTACCTGCTTCCCTTCTTTATGGAGTTTGCGGGTCATTTGACGAAGGAAAAAATGCTTGGCGATATTCTCCATCGAGGCCTTTAACTCCTGAGGAGTAAACGGTTTAGGGACAAAGTCGTACGCACCTATATTGGTAGCTTTAACGGCCAACTCCAACGATGCATAGGAGGTTATCATCATCACCAGAATATTGGGTTGATTGGCATTAATGTACTCCAACACCTCAATCCCCTGAATTCCGGGCAACTTATTATCGAGCAGAACAATAGCAGGTGGTTGTTTCTGAATAATTTCGATTGCTGCCTCGCCCGTCTCAGCTTCAACAATATTAAAACCTATCTCGTCCTCCAAGAAGGGATAGCTAACAGTAAAATTTCTAAGAATACGCTCTACACCAGAGCGAATTCCAGGTTCATCGTCAACCACTAGCACATCAAGAAGTTCCATACTAGAGTTTTAGTAGTTTAATTATTTCGCGGTGAAGTTGGTCGGGTCTAATACCCTTCTCAAGGTATAAATCAGCTTTAATCCACTTGCGCTCCTGCTCGGAGCTAATTCCAAACGACATTCCAGTTTCAGCTGCCACTGCAGTTGCAATGATAATTGGAATTTCAGGGTATTTGCGCTTAATTTTATAGCTAAGGATAAAGCCACTATCCTCGTTCTCCATCATTAAATCGAGAATTGCCAAATCGGGTTTCATGGTGCTTAGCAACTGCTCAGCTTCGCGCTGACTTTCGGCTGTTACAACCTCAAAACCCATTTTCTCAACGTGAAACCTTAGTTGATACAAATAGTCTATATCATCGTCAACAATAAGGATAGTTTTTTTTGCAGTAGGCATATTGTTTAATTCGTTTAGTTTACTCCGCTGTACTAAATGTTCGAGGAATAATAATTTTAAAGGTTGTACCAGTTGGCCCTTTAGTTGGGTCAATATTGGAATCAACTTCAATTTTCCCCTTATGCATCTTAACAATTCCATAGGTTGTTGCCAACCCTAATCCAGTCCCCTTCCCTATTCCTTTAGTTGTAAAAAAAGGTGTGAAGAGTTTATCCATATTCTCCTCAGAAATTCCGGTACCAGTATCAATAACTTTGAAAATAATTTCGTCATTACTATCGTCGACCTCAACAGTTAAGGAACCGCCATTGGGCATTGCCTCAACAGCATTTTTGTTGAGATTGGTAAGAACCTGCATCATTTGTTCATAATCAAGTTCTGCTGTGCAATTTTGCGCATTACAAACAACACTTGTGCTAATATTCTTCGGGATAACCACCGAAGAGATACTATCCTCGGCCAACTTTTTCAAATCGATTTGTTCCACTTTTACCTGATTTTTACGGGCAAAATTGAGCAAACCGCTCACAATTTTTTTGCATCGCTCGGCCTGCGCGGAAATTAACTCTAAGTCTTTGCGCAAGGGGTCTTCGGAGTTACACTCATCCAGAAGTATATTACTGTACATAAGCACAACACCTAGCGGATTATTCAACTCATGCGCAATACCTGCCGAGAGTTGTCCCATATGTGCCAGTTTCTCGGAATGCTTAAGCGCTTGCTGCATTTTGGCTAACTTTTCGTTGGAAATTGCCAAATCCTTAATTGAAGCGTGCATCTCCTCTATGGTGTAGGGCAAGCACATCTCAATTTCAGCCAATCCTTCTACAATGGCTATTGCATGTTCCAAGCAAGTATCGTAACCGCATGCACCACAGTTAAGATGGTCGCGCGATGAAAATTTTCCCATTGAGGCCAAAATCCTGCCCACCTCATCCTCTGTAGGCATCGAAATCCGTTTATCATCGGAGGTAAACCCTCTTGATAAATCGATACTAGAATACTCCGCTATTTCTTTTTCCCATTCAGACTGCTTATTTCTCGTTAACTTATCGCGCACATAAGAACTGATGAAAGTTTTACGCTCGAAACGTTTACCACCAGGGCTCATGCCTGGGCCCATTATACAACCCTCGCAGCAAAGTAACTCAAGGTTCTGACCTTTTAAGCTACCCGTTTCCCACTCCTTTATTGCCTCCTGAAAACCTATACGACCTTCGGCTACAGTAATATTTCCTTCTATCAAATCGTCAAAAATATTGACCGTTTGCATCAAACCTCTGCTAACAGGGAATATTGCACCACGCCCAGCATGAGGTGGGTCAAACTCCGAGGGTTTAATATTATCGCCTGTGATTCCGGCATGCTCTAACATTCCCCGTAATTCGCGGAAAGTTAAAACCTCATCCATCTCTTCCGATTCAGCCTTTTTAGCAATACATGGTCCAATGAAAACCAATTTAACATCATCGCCTAACTTCTTGCGAACAACACGACTTGTTGCAACCATTGGAGAAACCAATGGAGATAGATTTTCAACTAAATCGGGATGATAGTATCGAATATAGGTAACAATAGCTGGACAATCGGACGATATATAGCCTTTCCCAGACCTATCCTCGAGCAATCCTTTGTATTTTTGAGCAACCAAATCGGCACCAAATGCAACCTCGAAAACGTAAGAGAATCCAAGTTCACGCAGCATCCCAACAAAAACCTTATAATCCTCAATTTCCGAAAATTCGGCAGGAAAACTTGGAGCTACCAATGCAGCAACCTTAGCATCTGATTGCAAAAGTGTTTTAACCTCCATTCTGGATAGCAAAAAAACCTTCGCATCCTGACTACAAACCTTAATACAGTTACCACAACCAATACACCGCTCTGGGATTACCTCTGCCTGTCCATTGACAATTTTTATGGCTTTTGCAGGACATTCCCTTACACAGGTATAGCAAACCCTGCATAACTCCTTAATTGTATGAACCAACTCCCTCCTACCGTCCGTATTTGCCATATTAGTTATCTATAAAAGTACATCGCGCTTAACAAATGTTGTATGCAATATTCTACGAGCCAAATCACCTCCGGGTTCACCCAAATAGTTGGTATAGATTTCCTTCACTTGCGGATTTTTATGCGAACAACGAATTATATCAATCTCATCTATCTCGTATAGGGCTTTAGCCCTTTGTCTTGAATCCTTATCCTCCGATACGAATGGCTGTCCACCACCATTCACACAACCACCCGGACAGGCCATAACCTCAATGTAATCGGCCTTTACATTACCCGCGGCTAACTCATCCATAAACTTATGAATATCCTTTAAGCCACTAATCACAATAAAGGTAAACTCCCTATCGCCAGCGTTAAACTTAACCTCGCGAATATTGTTGTTGGAACGAAAATCGGCAACCTTGAAATTCTGCAAATCTTTTCCGGTGATTAAGTTGTACACAGTTCGCATTAATGCCTCGGAAGAACCGCCGGCAACTCCGAACAATTTCCCTGCCGAACTTCTTACATTAAAAGGAGCATCGGCACTCTGAGAATCTACATTCTGAATATCGACACCGTGTAACTTTATCAACCTTGCTAATTCGCGCGTGGAGAGAACAGAATCTACATCCGATACTCCTTTGCTGGTCATCTCCTCGCGCTGAGCCTCAAACTTTTTGGCCAAGCATGGCATTACCGAAACTGAGTATATGTTGGATGGATTGATATTTTTTTGCGGAGCAAAGTACGTTTTAATCAACGAGCCTAATATCTGCTGTGGCGATTTCGCTGTTGATAGTAAGTTCAACTGATTTGGGTAGAACTGCTCCATAAATTTGACCCAAGCTGGACAGCAAGCCGAAATGATTGGTTGCCCCTGGTTCTCTTCCTTCCTATTTAACAGTTCGTGAGCCAACTCCATTATTGCAATATCAGCTGCTACAGAAGTATCAAACACATACTTAAAGCCAATCTTCTTAAGAGTAGCGTTGAGTATTCCGTTCAAGTCTTTACCTACCTTCATTCCAAACTCCTCGGCTAACGAAACTGGGATTGATGGAGCAAACTGCACCACAGGAATTACATTAAGATTGTTCAACGAGTCAATTACCTCATCAATATTGGAGCGCTCATTCAATGCGCTTGTAGGGCAAGCCAAAACGCACTGTCCACAACCTATACAACTGGAAAAATTCAAGTCGCGCGACATTGTGGTTCCTATGTACATGTTGCAACCCCGCTTAACAAATTCGAAAGTTGAAACTGATTGAACCTCATCGCAAACACGAACACACCTACCGCAAAGAATACACTTAGCAGGGTCGCGAACTATGCTTGGGCTCGATAAATCTAATTTTAGGTTGATGCTTTTACGCTGAACTTTTCGCTCGCGGATATGTAATTCGGCAGCCAACGACTGCAACTCGCAGTTCTCGTTGCGCACGCAGTACAAACAATCGTCGGGGTGGCTCGCCAAAAGTAGTTCAACCAAGGTTTTACGAGCTCGTACAACTCGTGGTGAGTGTGTTTTAATTCGCATCGACTCCTCAACAAATTGCGAGCAGGATGTTACCAAATTCTCCCTTCCATCAACCTCAACAACACAAAGCCTGCAAGCACCTGTTGGCGATAAATCCTTCATATTGCAAAGCGTTGGAACTCTAATACCATTGCGATTAAGAGCCGAAAGAATGGTTTCGCCCTTGCGAGCCTGAATTTGCCGATTATTTACTTCAATATTTATGTTCATACCAATTGCTCTTTTGAACGATTACTTAAAGAATACCGCGGCAAACTTGCACGTAGTTTGACAAACGCCACATCCAATACACTTTTCCTCAACTATAAAGTAAGGCGAACGAGGTGTTCCAATAATTGCATTGGTAGGACATTTCTTAGCGCAAGCAGTACAACCAGTACATTTATCCACATCTATATAGAATGTTCTTAAATCGCGACAAACGCCGGCCTTACATTTACGGTCGAAAATGTGCTCCTCAAACTCATCCCTGAACGATTTCAAAGCCTTTAACAAAGGCTTGGGCGCTGTTTGACCTAATCCACAGAGCGATGTATCCTTCATCACCTCGGCTAAAGTTTCCAAGTTAATAACACCTTTGAAACGCTCTAGCGTATTGTGCCCTTCGTTGCTATAAGGACGACGAGAAATATTATCGAGAATTTGATACATTCTGTTTGAACCCTCGCGACAAGGAATACACTTGCCACAACTCTCGTTACGGATAAAGTGCATAAAGTACTTGGACAAATCTACCATACAAACAGTTTCATCCAGTATTTGAACTCCCCCAGAGCCCATAGAAATTCCCTTGCTACTCAACTCATCAAAGTCAATCGGAACATCCATTTCATCGGGAGTTACGCTAACGCCCGAAGGACCTCCAAGATGAATTGCCTTAAGCACTTGGTCAGGCTTAACACCTCCAGCCAACTCAACTAAAGTTGATAACGACTCTCCCATCGAAACCTCAACCATACAGGTATTGGAAACCTTTCCGTTAATGGAGAATATTTTTGTTCCCTTTGAATTTTGCGTTCCAATGTTAGCAAACCAAGTTGCTCCATTTAAAAGTATATCGGGGATATTTGCAATAGTTTCTACGTTGTTAACAACCGTGGGCTTGTTATTAAAACCAACCTCAGTTGGATAGGGCGGTTTAATTGATGGCATCCCACGCTTACCCTCTAAACTGCGGATTAAAGCAGTTTCCTCGCCACATACATACGCCTCGGGTCCACGTTTAATGGTGATATCTAAACTAAATCCGCTATCGAGAATATTATAACCAAGCAAACCAAAATCGTAAGCTTGCTTAATTGCCGTTTCCATTCTCTTAACGGTTAAATCGTATCTATTTCGAATATAAATAAACGCCTTGTTCGCGCTAATTGCATAGGAACTTATAATGATTCCCTCAATAATACGATGTGGGTCACTCTCAATAAGCAATCTATCCATAAATGCGCCAGGGTCGCTCTCGTCGGCATTACATATGAAATAGCGTTCGTTTGTAGGAAAAGTCAATGCTTTGCGCCACTTAACACCTGTTGAAAAGCCTCCGCCGCCTCGTCCTCTCAATCCACTCTCCTCAACAGTTTTGCAAACCGAATCGCACGTATACTGTCGTAATGTTTTAGCCAGTGCAGAATACCCTCCACATGCAATATAGTCAATTATACTCTCAGGATTTATAACACCAGAATTACGGAGAAGTAAACGATTCTGCTTTGCAAAAAAAGGATGCTCGTTTATCAATGGCACATCTGGCCAAAGTTCAAGTATTGATGAAGGATACTGAAACAAAGCAACATCTGATTGAATAAAATTATTCAGCGCCCCATCCAGAATTGAAGGAACATCGTCAGCCGATACATTTCGGAATGCAACCCTCGATTTCCCAGGCAGTTGAACCTCAACAATAGGTTCGAACGAACACATACCTAAACTTCCAACCCGCACCAAATCGGCATTTATAGCATTCTCATCAATATAATTTTTAATGGCATCGTAGGTTCTTAAGGCTCCGGCAACAATCGATGAGGTTGAAATTCCAATAAAAATAATTGGTTTGCTAATCCTCTCGTGCCTGTAACTGAATAATTTTTCAGAAATATCATGAGGCAATTCAGAGTGAAGGTTTGGTATAACCTTTTCGGCAAAGAAACTACGGTCGGTGTTGGTATAGGGTGTATCCATAGGTAAACTTTTACTCTATGATTAATTCGTCTAAAATGCTCTTTAACTTAACGGGAGTTAACTCTGTATGGTACTCACCATTAATTGAAATAACAGGGCCTAAATGGCAAGCCCCCATGCAGGTTAGTACCTCAAGGCTAAACAAACCATTCCTAGTGGTTTGACCATTCTTAATTTTCAGGTTCTTCTCGATATAGTCAATAATCCACTTGGAACCATTCATTCGGCACGACGTGCCGTTACATGCCTGAATATGGTGCTTACCTTTTTTCTCGAAACGAAATTGATTATAGAAAGTAGCTAATCCGTAAATTTTTGATGTTGGTATGTTTAAATGCTTACCAACCATAACTACGGCATCCTCGTTCAAACATCCAACCTGTTCCTGAATCTCCTGAAGTATAGGAATTAAACTGTCTCGGCCAGAATGACTATACATTTCGAGAATTGCATTAACTTTTTCTTTCATAATCACTCAAAGATTGCATAACTGTTATTCAACTAACAAACATATAATTAACTGTAAATATGAATATTAACCACACTGCCTTACTGTTAATTCTGGAACAATTTAATAAATGAAATTAAAAATGCCAAGTGTTTTATAATTTTGAGCTGTTTTTTAACATATTCTGATAAATCGTTACCAATTTTCAATTGCTTTATATTTGTTACTTTTACTTGAATAATCTTTCTTATATTAGCAAGGCATATTATGGCAAATGCTTATGCAGATTCATAAATTTTGCCAATTTTTGTTATTGAAATAACAATCGGTGGGATGGACAAGAAAAATGAGATAATAATTTGTTTGGGAAGTTCTTGTTTTGCTCGAGGAAATAAAGCAACCTTAAAGGCAATCGTAAAATACCTTGAAGACCATAAACTTAAAGATAAAGTTTACTTTCATGGAGGTCATTGTTTTGGCAAATGTGCCGAAGGACCTATTGTTAAAATAAACGATAAAATTTTTACTGGGGTTGATGAGTACAACATTATAGACATATTAACTCTTGAACTCAACGAGGATTAAAACCTGAAACTGAAAAGAAATGTCGCAACTTTTTGATATAAATAAAAATGCCTGCATTAACTGTTACGCTTGCGTAAGAGTTTGTCCTGTTAAAGCCATCGAGGTTAAGGCAGGGCAAAATTATGCCAGGATAATTCAAGAACGGTGCGTTGGGTGCGGAAGTTGTTTAAATATCTGTCCTGTTAATGCAGTATCGTACCGTTCATCGAAAAAAGAGGTACTTGAATTACTAAATACAGGCGCTAAAGTAGCTGCCATTTGCTCACCCAGTATTTCGGGGGAGTTTTCTGATATAACCGACTACCGCCGATTTGTACAGATGATTAAAGCGTTAGGCTTTACCTACGTTTGCGAAGTTACTTTTGGTGTTGATTTAGTTGCGCAGGAGTACAAAAAACTTTTCGAAGATTTTAAAGGAAAGTACTTTATTACAAGTGTATGCCCTGTAGTAGTATCGATGGTTGAGAAGTACCACCCCGATTTAGTGCAAAACCTTGCACCAATCATCTCCCCAATAATCGCCACAGCACAAGCAGTTCATAAGGAGTACGGTGCCGATACTAAAGTTGTTCTTATTGGCCCTTGCATTCAGAGTAAAGAAGAGGCTAAACTCTACAAAGGCGAAAGTCTGATTGACGAAAACTTGACCTTTGTTGAACTTCGTGAACTATTCGACGAGTTCAACATCAAGGAAAGTAATTTTGAGTATGCTGAATTTGATGAACCTATCGGCTACAAAGGCTCATTATTCCCAATCGGAAGCGGTATTCTGCAAGCAGTGGACATAAACCAAAGTTTGCTTTCAGGAAATATAATCAGTTCAAACGGTCCAGATAACACTCTGGAAGCATTGGAGCAGTTCGAAAGTAGCATTGAACTAATTAACCGTCACTTTAACCTATTCTACTGCGAAGGATGCTTAATGGGGCCTGGAACATCAAAGGGAGGCAAAAAGTTTATTCGCCGAACAATGGTGGTAAATTACGCCAATAAACGTTTAAAAACCTTCGACCGCGATAAGTGGGAAAAGAATATTGCCAAGAATACGAAAAACGATTACTCCAGAACATTCACTATCGACGACCAACGCCTTCCACCGCCATCAGAGCAAAAGGTTGAAGAAGTTTTAAAGGCTATCGACAAGGAGTTAATGGGAAAAGATTCTGGTTGTGAAGCCTGTGGGTATTCATCGTGCAGAGAGTTTGCAGCAGCTGTTGCATCGGGGCTGGCGCATACCGATATGTGTTTAAACTTTTCACTTAAAAATCGTCAGGAATACATTAAAACCCTCAGGGCAACTAATGAAAAGTTGGCTAAAACCCAAGAGGCACTTAGAGAATCGGAGAAAAAGGCACGAGTTGAGCAAGATGCAGCTCATGAAGCCTCCGAGACTATTACCACAATGCTCAAGAAACTACCTTCGGCTGTGGTGATTATTGATAAAAAGATGAAAATTCTGCAAAGCAACCAAAGCTTTATAGACCTTTTAGGTGACGATGCTCTTGAAATCAATGATATTATTCCTGGTCTAATTGGAGCTGACTTAAAAAGCCTTATCCCCTATAACATTCACAACTTATTCTCTTACGTTCTCCAGAACAATACCGATATTTTAAACCGCGATATACACTACAAAGAGAACCTGCTCAACCTATCGGTATTTACAATAAAACCGAACAGTATTGTTGGTGCAGTAATACGCGATATGTACGCACCTGAGGTTCAAAAAGAGGAAGTTATGAAACGAATTACCGATGTTATTGATAAAAACCTTGCAATGGTTCAGAAAATTGGATTCTTGCTTGGCGAAGGAGCATCGGAAACCGAGCAAATGCTACACTCAATTATTGAAACCTACAAGGAAAGCAATGCTCGTAAAGGCATATCAAACAAAAAAGAAGAATAGCATCCCTGAATAAGAGTAACTATGTCGCAAAAGTTTTTCATAGAGGTAAACTGCCAGCAAAAAAATCACGACGGTGAGCGTATCTGCGGTGATGTTTTTTACTCTAAACGTATTCAGGACGAGGAACGAACTATTGTTGTTCTTTCCGATGGTATGGGGCACGGAGTTAAAGCCAATGTACTGGCAACGCTCACATCAACAATGGCGTTTAACTTTACCAAGGAGCACAAGGATATAAATACCATCGCGGAGATAATAATGAATACTCTACCCGTTTGCTCCGAACGCCAAATGAGCTATTCCACATTCACTATTATTGATATTGAGCATAATGGCGAAACCCGAATACTTGAATACGATAATCCGGAGTGTTTTATAATGCGAAGTACGGAGGTATATCAACCCGAATGGCAATGCATAATCCTAAATAGCGATAAAAACGCTGGCAAGGAACTAAAGTACTGCCGCTTCACACCTCAAATTGAGGATAGAATCGTTATTTGGAGCGATGGCGTAGCCCAATCAGGTTTAGGCTCACCCGATTTACCGTTTGGTTGGAGTAACGAAGCACGAGAGTTTGTTGCTCGTATTGTAAAGAACGAACACGATATTTCGGCCAGAAAACTAAGCACCAAGGTTGTTAATATGGCCTATGTTAACGACGATTATCATCCAAAAGATGATACTAGCTGTGCAACCATTTACTTCCGCAATCCTCGTAAACTCCTAATTTGCACAGGGCCTCCATTCGAGCAGGAAAACGATGCTAAACTGGCATCAATTTTCAATAATTTCGATGGTAAAAAAGTAATCTGCGGAGCAACAACTGTAGATATTATTGCTCGCGAACTTAAAAGGGAGGTAAAAGATAATTTTGACTTTGTTGACCCCGATTTACCACCAACCAGCCAAATGGATGGCGCCGATTTGGTAACTGAAGGCATACTAACACTAAGTAAAGTAAATAACATACTCGACAGTTTCAACGAAACCTCATCGATAGGCAATGGCCCTGCCGACCAACTCGTAAAGTTAATTTTAGAAAGCGACAGTATTGACTTTGTAATCGGCACCTGCATTAACATTGCACACCAAGACCCTAACCTGCCGGTAGAACTAGAAATTAGGCGTACAGTGGTTAAGCGCATTGCGCATGTACTTCAAGAAAAATTCCTTAAAGAGGTAAATCTTCAATTCCTTTAAAATAGGGAGAACTAAACTTTATACCCATTTAGTTGTTGTAAATACCAGATTGGTAAAACAAATACATCTGTTAACACCAATGAAATTGGTATTTATCAAAAGGTTTATGCAATTAATCGTCGAATCTATTGACATTAATCAACTTTTTTATAATATTTACGTAATAATTAAGGGGTTGCACACAAAGCTAAAAACTATGCGAATTAATAAGACTTTATCCCTTTTAATTCTTACTCTTGGCATCGCTTTAAATTCGCGTTCGCAGGATTGGAATACTATCTATACGCTTGAAATGGACGCAGAATACTATATGATGGATGGCGATTTCACTAAAGCAGCGGAAACCTACCTAAAAGCCCTAAAAAAATTTCCCGAAAGTGCCAATTTAATGTTCAAAGCTGGTTACTGTTACCTGAAAACAGATGATAAGAAAAAAGAGGCTTTATACTACCTTGAGGAGGCCGCACAAAAAGTATCGGATAAATACGATGGAAAGTCGCTTAAAGAATCCAATTCACCACCAGAGGTTCTTTATAGTTTAGGTGTTGCTTATATGCTTGAACTCAACTTCGATAAAGCATCTGAAGTTTTCACTGAATATAAGAAATACGTTAAGCCCAAAGATGTTGAAGTAAATCAACTGATTGACCAACATCTAAAAAGTTGCGCGAACGCAAAAAGTTTCATCAATGCTCCTATTGGTTTGAATCTTAAAAACCTTGGAGAATTGATAAACACAGACCAATCCAACTTCAATGCAGTTATATCGGGCGATGGAAAAACATTGGCTTATACCACTAAAACCCCTACTGGCAATAAAATATTCGTCTCAAAGCAAGAAAATGACACTTGGACTAAGCCTGTAGATATTTCGAGAAACATTGACAGCAAATTTTTAAAAACATCCTGCCTATCTTATGAAGGCCAAGAATTATATCTAATAGAAGAAGACCCCGATAACTCTGAGATTGTTGTTAGTTTCTTGCAAAAAAACAAGTGGTCTAAACCGGTTAAAGCAGCCAAACCGATAAACTCAAAGTATAACGAAGGTCACGTTTTTGTTACAAAGGATGGCAATACAGTTTTTTTTACTAGCGATAGAAAAGGCGGATTTGGTGGATACGATATATACAAAACCACAATTGTAGGAGATAGCTGGAGCGACCCTGTTAATTTAGGTCCCAACATCAATACACCATTAAACGAGGAGTCACCATTCCTAACACCAGACGAAAAATACCTATTCTTTAGTTCCGAAGGTCATAACAGCATTGGAGGGTATGATATTTTTTACGTAAATCTTGAAAGCAGCAGTGATGTTAAGAACTTAGGATACCCCTTAAATACACCTGATAACAATGTGTTTTTTCAGCCAACAAGTCTAAATACCGGCTATTATTCGTTCTTTAACCCCGATGGAATCGGTGGTATGGATATTCATTCGATTGAAGTAATTCCTTATGTTGATTTAAAAATCAACATAATGCTTGCCGAAAATGCTCCTACAGATAAAAATTACACTTTCACGTTAACAAACCTTGGCACAAACAAGATTATCGATAATAAAAATGCCAAAGGTATTAATCAGTACACCCAGAAAATTATGCCTGGCAAGTATAATATATCAGTTAATGGTGAAGGGTTTCAGTCCGCAGACAACATTGTTGAAATACCCAATAATCCATCTAAAGAAGAATTCCTAGTCAGCGTTGTTTTAAATGGAGTAAAAATAGAAGAACCTCCTGTTCTTTTAGCTGAAGTTCAAAAACCACAAGAAGCAATTAAGGAGGATATCAAGCCAGTGGTTATCCCTGTTGTTGAACCTGTAAAAGCAGAACCTAAGAAGGAAGAGCCTGTTGTAACACCTATAAAAAAAGAAATAAAAAAGAGAGAGGTTGAAAAGCCTAAACCTGAAGTTGAAAAAACTAAACCAGAAAAGCCAAAGCCAACAGCCAAGCCATTACCTGTAATGGACTTCAAAAGGTCAACTTCAGTCTCATCAACAGTTCCACTTAGTTATTCAGTACAGCTTATTGCCGTTAAGCAACCACTAGACATCAATTATATCAATAAAATTGATAGTGTCAGTATAACTATATCGCCCGATGGATACTACCGATACAGTGTGGGAAATACTAAAACTGCTCAAGAATCCGAAGCCATACTTGCAAGCCTAAAAGCAAAGGGTATAAGCAACGCCTATGTTAGAATTAATAGAGAGCATCCAGGATATACCATCCAAATAGTTGCACTTTCAAATCCCAAAAGACTCAGTCAGTTTGAGAGCATTGCTGATTTAATGGTTTACAAAGGTAACGATGGTCTATACAGATATTGTGTGGGTAAATATTCATCGCCAGAGGAGGCTCAGGAAGATTTAGGCAAATTGGCAAGCCTTGGTTACGATAAGGCATTTGTGAGAGTTTTGGGAAAATAGTTACTCCAAGAAAATGCATGAAAAAAGCCCCATTTTGAAGTGACCCCAAAAAGTTGGACGGATTAATATTAATTTATAATGGAATGGGTTCTGTATTTTACAGGGCTCATTCCTTTTAAGTTAGCCTTTATTCTATCGTTGTTATAATAATCAATATACTCTTTTACCTCCTGAT
>JAKQKB010000075.1 GCA_029560875.1 Bacteroidota bacterium
TGAGTGGTACGAATCAGAACCTTCCTCTAAAAACGAAAGAACTATGCGTTCTTTTTCTTTAATTGAAAATTTGTTTCTTGTTTTCTTTTTCATAAAAAACACCCCAAATGTTATGTCTAACTTTTGGGGTGCAGTTCAAAAGCGGGGTTTTTATTTTCTACTTATTCTCAGCATAGTATCGTTCCGCATCTATAGCAGCCATACAGCCCGAACCTGCAGCAGTAATTGCCTGACGGTAGTGAGGGTCCTGAACGTCGCCACAAGCAAAAACACCAGGAATGTTGGTTTTTGATGTACCCGGAATAGTTTTTATGTATCCAACCTCATCGGTCTCAATCCAAGGCTTAAATATATCGGAGTTTGGTTGATGACCAATGGCCACGAAGAATCCAGAAATATCCTTCTTAACATCTTCGCCAGTTTTGGTATTGGTAAGAATTACTCCGTTCACGCCCGTCATATCACCCACTATCTCCTTAGTTACATGCTCGAATAATACCTCAAGGTTGGGAGTATTCATAACACGTTCCTGCATTGCTTTAGATGCACGTAAATATGGTTTACGAACAATCAGGTAAACTTTATTACATAAGCCTGCAAGGTATGTAGCCTCCTCGGCAGCAGTATCGCCACCACCAACAACAGCAACATCCTTACCACGGTAAAAGAAACCATCGCAGGTTGCGCACGCCGATACACCTTGTCCTTTAAACTTCTCTTCAGACTCCAGACCAAGATACTTGGCAGTTGCACCAGTGGCAATAATTAAGATTTCCGCTTCAATAACCTTTTCATCATCAATGGTAACCTTAAATGGTCTTGACGACAAATCGGTTGAAGATGCAATCCCAAACCTAACATCGGTGCCGAAGCGCTGTGCTTGTTTCTTTAAATCCTCCATCATTTCGTTACCTGTGATACCGTTTGGATAACCTGGAAAGTTCTCAATCTCAGTAGTAGTGGTTAACTGTCCTCCAGGCTGAATTCCTTCGTAAACAACTGGGCTCAAATTTGCCCTTGCAGCATAAATAGCAGCAGTATAGCCAGCGGGCCCTGAACCTAAAATTAACACCTTAACTTTTTCGACAGGTTTATTGGAGTTAGAAGAATTCCCCCCAGCATTTGTGTTCATAGACTTGAATAATTCCATATTATAAACTTATTTACATATTTTAATTTGATGCAAAATTAATCAATTAATGAATAACAAAATAGAACAAAAATTGATTTTAAACAATTAAAATAAATCCGTTTTGGGTTAATTAGCTAAAATAGCGGTAAAAATTGTTGTACTAAATTTTTGAATTTAAAAAAAGGGAGTATTTTTGCATCGCATTAGTGTTCGGGGTGTGGCGCAGTTGGCTAGCGTACTTGCATGGGGTGCAAGTGGTCGCCCGTTCGAGTCGGGTCACCCCGACTAAAAAGAGGCTTTCTGGCCTCTTTTTCATTTCACACATATTCCTAGTTTGTTAGTTTATCCCAATGAAGTCGAAATGGCTGTCAATTCAAATTGGGCACTCAATAAAGCAACTGTTAACAAAAAAATCATATTCATTTTACTTATGGCATAAACTGAAATAAGCACCCTTGAATTCTTCGAATTAACTAAAATCCTTCAACATAAGGCTAATTTTATCGAACAGTTCTCCCACTCCTAATGCCGCCCAAAGAATAAATAAACCTATAAGAATTTTAATAACGTAGTGAATTGAAAAGCCAAACATCCTTTTGATGAGTGCTCCTAAAGGTGGAAAAAAGATTAATGACAGTACTATAATAAAGATTCCAAATCCCATATCGTTACCCCAAAAGGTATTTACGAGTCCGATTGCAAGAAAAAGTAGGCCAAATAACCAACTTATTACATTCCAAAATTTTTCGTTCATAGTCACATGATTTTAAGTTAGAAAAATATTTAGTTAACTCAAGTAATTATATAAAAGCAAACTCTCCTTAACAAAATATTGTGATTAAAAATCTTGAGTATTTTAAAAATGGCTCGATCTATTGTAATAAATCTAAAGCCTTATGCAACCTATTTTTGAAAATGTGAGTCAGTTTACTTATTCTCGTAAGTTCTCAAATAAACCTTAATCAATTCTGTGATATCGGAACTAAACACGTAGTTCAACTGTTTATCAGCCCAACCTTTCTTTAAAGTTTCCCAATTATTGATAATCTCCTCGTTGGTGCAACCATTACAATCGCTACCAAGGCTAATAAAAATATTCCTGAGTAAAAGGAGCGTTTCTGATTTGGTACTTGTCTCGAAACGAAGATTAATCCAACCGTCGGGCGAGGCTTGCAGCTTCTTCTTTAGTTTAATGATATTCTGGTAAAAACCATTATCGTTTTCGGCCTCGTATTGCTCCAACTTATCGATATACTGCTTACAGATTAATGCCGTATCGGTTCCACGTTGGGAATCTTCGATGTAAGTAGATATTCTCCTCTCCTTTTGCTCCGCAGTAGAATCGTTAAACTGACTAAAGTAGTTGCTCCAAACATTAGCAACAAAGGAACTAGAATCACTTTTATTGTTATTCAGCAATAATGGAACTATTTCCAACAGTCCAAAAAATACTGATAGAAATATTGCCAACCACATAAAATTTCGGATTGAGCGTAAAAACCCAGGTCTTTCAGTATCTTTTTCCTGTTCTTTGGAAAGTAAACGGTACGAAAGAATTGCAAGTGCCAGCGCTATTCCTATGGCACCATACTTAAGAAAGTTAATAAAGTCCATTTCACCCATTCAAATTATTGAGTTAAAATCATGCTAATTTGTAGCAAGTTTTTGTTGATGATTAATTGAAACCTACACAATAAAGCCCTAAGTTAATTTTATTTGCTTAAATCATTACAATTAGGAAACTGAATTTTAAATAAGAACAGAGTTACTCCAACTCATCAAACATCTAAATATATGATAGTTGTAACCAAACTAAAGCAACAATGGGTTATAATCTATACCGCAAAAAACGACGCCAGTAATGTAAGCGTCGTTCTTAATTAACATTGAATATTAAGTGTTACTCCCTTCTGATTTCGTCTCTAAGAGCAAGTAAATCCTGCAAATCTCTCATCTCCTTGCGGATACCACCTCGAATTTTAACTATCAAAATAAAAGCACCAACAACAAAAAACAGGTAAATTCCAACAAAAAGGTAAAAAGGTAGGTTATTATAGATTTCTGGCCCCATAAGAGCAAAACCAATCATGTACGATGCAACTATGGCAATGGTGTATAAGCCATGTATTCGCTTACGCTGTTTAAAAAATAGCACTGCTTGTTCTGTATTGCGCAAAGCGCTATCAGTAATATCTATAGAATAGGCTCTAATCATGCTAATCGCCTCCAGAACTATACGCAACGCTAACGATACGAACATAATACCAAACCCTACGTGACTTAACAAAAAGCGATACCTCATTACAAGAAAATAGTATAACGTAATAACCACAAGGGTAACGGCCAAAATAGCAATGTTTAACGCATGAGCAACAATTGAACTACGCCTTTTAGACTTTGCTTTCGATACAATTGCAGGGATATCGACATCGGCTGAGGGAACCTCGGTTTTTGCTTTGTTCCAAAGCTCTTTTAGATTATCAATCTGCATATTCATTTTGCATTAATTTTTTAAGTGTTTGCTTAATCCGATGAACCTTTACCCTAACGTTAACCTCACTAATACCCATTACATCGGCAATTTGGGAGTACTCAGCATCGTCGAGCACCATCATTATTATAAGTCTATCAACCTCGGGTAACTGGCCTATGCTTGCGTAAAGTGCGCTTAGCGCAGACTCCTGAACATGGCTAGTGGAGTCATCGTGATGCAGAAGGTCTGTACGTTGCTCAACATCAATACTTACATTTTTCGATTGCTTGTTGTCCCTTAGACTCTTAAGGCAGGTGTTTACTGTTATACGGTATAGCCATGTTTTGTGGCTAGACTCGCCCTTAAACCTATCCAACGAGTTCCATGTGCTTATAAAGACCTCCTGCGAAATATCCTTTGCCCTACTCCTATCGCCATTTACAAACCCCAAACAAAGTTGCATTACCATTTGGTTGTGGGCGGCATAAATCTGGTTAAAAAGGCTCAGCTTAGCGCTCATTACTCAAGAAATGTGTTAAGTTGATTATAAAACCACTCCGCAGCATCGAACATAACAAAATGCTTGCAATTGGCTGGTGCAATAGTAATATGTTTATTGGAAAGATTTACATACTGCGACTCAAAAACTCCCTTAGCCTGCTCCGCTGTTGGAAACGAAGCTCCTACAACAAGGGTTTTAGCAGAAACTGATTTGAGAGTATCGCGCAAATCGAGCTTTAGCAAATCGGTAAAGCCGTAAACATAGGTTTTTCTGTCCTAGGCTAAAATCCAGTCTGTAAGCAAACCAACCTTATCGGTGCGGCTAGTCATGTTAGAAGCCATGCCTCCTGCCATTTGTTTAAATCCCTCGGCAGGCATTTGGAGCATCTGGTTATTGTAAGGGCTATCGTACTGGAGCGCGTTGGCGGGTACGCCAGGCATCATAAGTTCGCGCATACATGGAATTGCATCAACCAGAACTAACTTTGTAATCCTATCGCCAAGGCTAGCGGCAAGGTCTATAGCAAGGTTGCCACCCATACTGTGACCAATAATTGTAACGTTGGTTAACCGATTATCGGTAATATACTTGGCAATATCGGCGGTTAACTTGGGATACCAAGGCATTTCAACAGCAGGAACACCATCGAATCCGGCATAGGTAACCTTTATGTACCTGTAGTTGCCCTTTATGTTAACAATGGTAGAATCCCAAACCGTAGAAGGACAAGTAAAACCTGGAAGAAGAATTATGGGGTTACCTATTCCTTGAGTCTCAATGCGAACTGCGTTGTACTGTGCCTTAAGGCTAACTGCTAATACTGATAAAATCAGAACTATTGCTATACGTTTCATGGTTATTATTTTTTAGGTGTTTTGCTGATTGGGCATAACCAATTCTACCTGTGTACTGCCGGCTTTTATGTACTATCGGTTTTGGTTATTGTTCCCGTTTCAGTTTAACACTTTGTACCACGAAAAAGTTTTTTGTTACAACTATGGTTAATTTTTCTTCAGATTCTTAAGAAGTACGCGTTACAAACGCGCGCTAACGGTCGGTGGTTTGGGCTGCTGGGGAGTTAATAGCCAGCGGCGTCATCCCACGTTAAAAATATACTAAAATACTAAAAACTTCCGTATCTGCATCATCAGTCCCAGTAGGCTAAACCACCTGTTGGCAACAGTTTTTATATTTTAGAAAAAACGATTCTACTTTCTCTAAAAATAATTTCTTCTCTAGGAAATTGACCTTGAGTTATGCTTGATAGGAAGTCATCATTAATTGAATTCTGCTCCCTAGAACTAGCCCGATTTCTATAAGTTACATAATTTGGGGTTGTTGTTAATCTGTTGCTATTATAAGTGGTGAAATAGCTTAAAACAGGAATTTGAATTTCTCCATTAATTTCATATGCAAATATGGTTGGTTTAAAATAAGTGGTTGGACTGGTTGTATTAGGTTTTGATTCCGTTTTTATTACATTGGGTCTAAATTTGCAGAATATCTTATTGTAATAGGCATCGAATATCCATGTGCTTACAATAGAATCTTTAATGAAGTAAATCTCGTTATTATGCCTTGATACGATGTATTCCTCCACCTTGCCGTTGTCATAATGAAATAGAGCTTTTGAAAAACTTGTAAACTCTATAGAGAAATTTGTCTCATTGTATTTAATAATATTGCTATCCAAGGCGAATTTAAAACTGCTTGATAGCATTGAGAAATCATCTTCATATGCTTTCTTTGCAATAGAAATCTTATCCACATCGAACACTTCTCCATCAATCTGAAAAAAACGCACATTTTTGTTTTCAAATCGATTTTTTTGAAATGTTACTGGTTTAAACTCGTCTTTTTCACATGAATATGAAAAAAGTAAAATAATCAATACAGACGAAAATAAAATTTTTGCTTTCATAGTAATTATCGTTAATTATTTAAAATTGTTGCCAACTTACTTATCTAATCACCTTTAGCTATCAATCAACATATAAAACTTAAATTGATAAATAAACCAAAAGCAAACTTATCACTCCTTACATAGCTCTATAAAAGTAAAAATAAGTTATACAAAAAGCAAAGGGTTGGAGTAGAAATAACTTACCCCTACTCCTCTCTGCCGCTTGGAGCTGAGCACGCGTTACAAACGCGCGCTAGCGAAAACGCACGCTAGCGAAAGAAAATATCTACTTTTTGTTACTGATTTTTGCGAGACTTGTAATCGTCGCAAACGGAGTTCATTACACAAGCAGGGCACTTGGGGTTTGTGGGGCGGCAAACCTCTCGGCCTAGGAAGGATATTGCCATTCCTACCTCATTCCACTTTTCCTGTGGGAATGCAGCCATTAACTGCTTCTCTATTTTCTCGGGTTTTGTACCCTCGGCTACGCCTAGGCGCGGTGCAACACGTAGAACGTGTAAGTCAACTATAACACCCTCGGCATTATCGCCCGATTCGCGGATTATTACATTGGCCGATTTGCGGCCAACACCAGGCAATTTGATTAGTTCATCGAGTGTGTGGGGTATTTTACTATCGGTTCCTACAGCTTTAGCCAAGGCCGAAAGCCACGCCGATTTATTACCAAAATTACGCACGCTGCTTATTAAGCGCTGTATCTCCTCAACGCTTGCAGCGGCAAGATGTTCCATTGTTGGGAATTCCTTAAAAAACTCCTTGGCTACCTCGTTAATATGCTTATCGGAGTCCTGCGCCGAGAGTATAACCATTACAACCAACTGGTAACGGCTCTTGTAATCTAAAGGATGTTGGCGGCCTTTGTACTGCTTTAGTAAAGGTTCTATGCTTTGGTTCCAGTTGGTTTCCATATCTTGAGGTTTTTAATATTTTACAATTGTTTTAAAAAGAGAGATTCCTCGCTAAGCCTGCCTAACGGCAGGCAGGCTCGGAATGACACCTTTACAAACAATACTACAACACAATATATTAATTCCCCGCTTGCTCATCGGGGTTTTTAGTTTTCTTACTGCCTCGGTAGAGCTCAAACTTCTGCAAACGACATTCAAGCGAACCGTTGTAAAGTTTGATTTTACGCGATGGACGGAGTCCAAAGTTTTTAAGGGCATCGTAATTGGCGCTGATAATCCACGCATCGCATCCTTGGTAGAAATGCTTTAGGCGCGAACCCATATCCTGGTAGAAACGGGTAATTTCCTCCAACTGCAAACGCTCACCGTAAGGCGGATTCATAATTACAAGCCCATTTTCGCAGCTATGCGATGAGTTGAAGAAGTCGGTTCTATCGAAGGTTATCATACCCTTCACCTCTGCCCTCTTGGCGTTGGCTACGGTAATATCAATTGCTCGGTTATCGACATCCTGCGCAAAGATTTTTGCCTCGCAGGGTTTGGTCTTTGTCTCGGCATCGGTTTTTATGCTATTCCATAGCGCCGAATCGAAATCCTTCCAGCTCTCAAAACCAAAGGTACGGTTGCGCCCTGGAGCCATATTGCTTGCAAGCATAGCTGCCTCAATGGGAAAAGTACCGGAGCCACACATTGGGTCAATAAAATCGCTCTTTTTGTCCCAGCCAGTAAGTAGGATGATTCCTGCAGCCAACACCTCGCTCATTGGAGCCTCGGTTTGCTGCTGCTTATAATTTCTTATACCAAGTTGCACCCCAGAACTATCGAGCGATACAACTACGTCCCTATCGTGAATATGAATATTTATTCGAACATCTGGATTCTCGGTATTCACTGATGGCCGAATTCCGTGCCTATCGCGGAACTGGTCGGCAATGGCATCCTTGGTTTTAAGCGCAACGTACTTGGAGTGGGTAAACACCTCGCTGTAAACACTGGCATCAATAGCAAATGTTTGCTTGTAGGAGAAATATTGCTCCCACTCTATTTTCATAATTTTATCGTAGAGCTGTTTCTCGTTATTAGCGTAGAAAGTGCTAATGGGTTTAAGTACCTTAACGGCAGTTCGCAGGTGCAGGTTGCACTTGTAAAGCATTGCAGTATCGCCCTTTATGCTAACCGCACGGCTAAGCACCTCAATATCCTCGGCTCCGAGTTCCTTTAACTCATTGGCAAGAACCTCCTCTAGGCCAAACAGGGTTGTAACAATTATCTCGAATTTTTCCAATGTGGTATGTATTTATATCATCCAAAAATACTGCTTTTATGGTTAAGGAAAAAATTGTAAGGTCATTTGAGTATCTTTGCCGTGAAGAAGTGGATAAAGTACCCGGAGTGATGGAGTTTTGTGCGCAGTTATAAATGCAATTAACTTACATTTAAACAGTTGAAAGTAGCAATTATTGGTGGTGGAGCGGCTGGATTTTTTGCAGCAATTACGGCAAAGGAGAATTATCACGATGCTGATGTGGTGATTTTTGAAAAGGCGCAAAAGGTACTGTCGAAAGTGAAAGTTTCTGGTGGCGGACGATGCAATGTTACCAACGGCTGCAACACTATTGAGGAGTTAATTACAGCCTACCCACGTGGTGGACGTCAACTCAAAAAGGCGTTCTACACATTCAGTAATTATGATGCGATAAAATGGTTCGAATCTCGAGGAGTTCCGCTAGTCACCCAAAGCGATAACTGTGTTTTCCCAAAATCGCAGGATTCGCAAAGTATTATCGACTGCTTTTTGAGGCAATGCAAGAAACTTGGTGTAAGGATTGAAACTGGAAAAGGTGTTAAAAACGTTATCCCACAAAGCGATAAGTTGAGAATCAACTTTAGGGATGATGAAAACAACCCGCAGGAATTTGATAAGGTGATTGTTACCACAGGTGGCTCATCGAATTATGCTTCGTTTAGGTGGATTGAGGATTTAGGTCATAAAATTGAAATACCAATACCTTCGCTTTTCACTTTTAATATTCAAAATAATCCTATAACCGAGCTTATGGGGATTGTAGTGGAAAATACACTGGTTAGTTTACAAGGGACAAAAATCAAATCCGAAGGGCCTCTGCTAATAACCCATTGGGGAATGAGTGGGCCTGCAATTCTAAAACTATCGTCGTTTGGAGCACGAATTCTGAACGAGATGAACTACACCTTCAACATTCAAGTAAACTGGACCAACGAGCAAAACTCGGAATTTGTGGTGGAACAGCTGAATGCAATTGTAAATCAACATCCAAATAAGATACTATCAAACATTAGGCCTTACAACCTTTCCGAAAGACTATGGTTGTACTTGCTAAAGAAAAACGAATTGCCAGAGCAAAAAAAGTGGTGTGAACTGGGCAAAAAAGGTGTAAACAAACTGGCAAATACACTCACAAACGACACTTACTCGGTTAAAGGAAAATCGACATTCCGCGAGGAGTTTGTAACCTGCGGTGGCGTTAGTCTTCAAAGTATCGACATGAACACTATGCAGAGTAAGACTTGCAAAAACCTTTACTTTGCAGGTGAGGTTTTGGATATAGATGCTATAACGGGAGGATATAACCTGCAGGCTGCATGGACTACAGGGTTTATTGCGGGGAAATTGATGTAAATTATATTAAACATCATTTTAACAATCCTTTTAATATTCTTTCGTCTAAATTATCAGTTTTTAGTTAAACTAAATATTTCACTTTTCACTCTTACTTTTTTCTTGACAAAAAAGTAAACAAAAAGTCAAGGCAAAACTATGCTTCTACCCGCCCTATAGCAAGTCAAGAATTTCTGCAAAAGTAGGCAAGCCCCTTTTGCGAAATTCTAAATCTTCCTATATTCACGCTAGCACAGGCTCGCAGTTTTGCCAATCCCTCCCACATGCATATAAATTATGCGCCACTCAATTTATACTTAACTCAATTAAATTTAAACAATTGATTTGCGAGCAAAATATATCGATTAATAGTTCTTACCGATTGAGCGTTCCACAAAAATACGTTTGTACCGAGCGGCTTTTAAAAGATAATCAGCAGACACATCGGTGCCCATGGCAATAATTTTATCGCAACAAGCAAGGCCGAGTTTATGACTTACGCCAAAATCAAAGGCAATGTAAATTGCCTTAAACACAAACTCGATATTCTGTGGATGAACTTGCATTGCATCTTCCAGCACATTCAATGCCCTATTGGGTAGATTGTTTTCAGTGTAAAAATCGACCAACGAAAAAATAGCCTTTTGATTGAAGTTACACTCTGTGCTAGCCAACTTCAAGTAGCGCTCTGCCTCGTTAAAATGTCCCATTTTGCTGTAAACAATACCAAGTAGACGGTTTCCAACAGGAGTATTAACCAATTGGATTTGTTTGGCCAAATCGAGTGATTTTCGGAAACTGCCACCGTGCGAAGCAGGTAATTGCATCAGTGTATAAATTAACTCTTCGCCCACGGCAAAATTTGAACGGTTGCTTTGCCATTCTTTCTCAAGATTTTCGGCCTTTTTCGAAAGAAGTTCCAACTCATCAACAATGGTTTCGCCCCAAAACTTCACACCCTGTTTATAGGCCGCACGGGCAATAGCATGCGCTCCAACAGGATTGGTTAACAACAAAAAGGTTATGATGATAAAAGCTTTTACAAAAACCCCAAACTGGTCGAAATGGATTGAAACGCCCAGCAATACCATTCCCAAACCTAAAGTAGATGCCTTTGTAATGGCCGACATCCGAAGGTAAAAATCGGGTAAACGCAAAATACCAATTGCTGCAATTAGCATAAAAATTGAACCTACACTTACCAAGAATGTGGTTATAATATCGTTAATCATATCTACTCCTTACGTTTTAGAATGTAATAAGCAAATGACATGGCACCCAAGAACGCGATTAGCGAAAGCACAACCGCTACATCAAGAAAACTTGTATTCTCCCATATCAAAGAGAATAATGTAATTGATGCAATTACTAAAGTGGTAAACAAATCGAACGCTGTGACCCTATCGGGCAGCGATGGCCCTTTAACAAAGCGGACAACCACCAACAACATCGAAATTCCGATTATAATAATTGCAACTATGAGTACGTTATTTACCATTTTGTAAAATCGTTAGTGGAATACACGCAAAACTCTACGCTCAAAACCATTCTTAATTTCGGTCTTCACCCTATCGGCATCACCACCGGGAATGTACATGGCGTGGACAAATAAGAATGTTTTATCCTCCGAAACCTCAACACTTAAAGTTCCTGGAGTTAATGAAATTAACGAGGCCAGAATGGTTATCTCCAAATCTGTTTTAACATCCATTGGTACGGCAATCATACCTGCTTCAATTCGCCATTTCCTCGATAAAACCTCCCTAACAACCTGAAATGTGGCCACAAACATCTCCTTTGTAAAATACGCCAGCAATTCCATAAGGTACAATACCTGAAAGAAACTTTTACGATTGTATATGTATGAAAATAGCCACATCACAAAGAGTAATCCTAGAAACAAAAGGATTATCCAGTGTGCCAGCATATCAAAATTGATATACTGCAAGTAGGCTAGAGTAACTATTGATGCTATGACAACTTGCCAGTAAAATGCTTTCATAATAGCCTATGTTTAAACCAACAATATTTAATCTAAAATCATTTTACACCCAAAACACCATTAATATACAAATCCCTATTCACCAAAGTATTTGCCGACTCCAAGCACCAATCAATCAAACTATTCGGAAAGAAACTAACCAATAGAATCAGAATGGTTAAAATTACAATTGACACTGTGATTCCAGTATGTTTCTTAAGCAAAGTGCCAAACGACATTTTTACCTCTGACCTTGAATCTGTATTTGGGTTAGGTTTCCAGAATACCTCGTTCCAAATCTTGGTCATTGAGAATAGAGTTAAAAGACTTACTGCCAACGAAACTGCAGTTACCACAACCACCAATGTACTTCCCTCGTCAAAACCACCCTTTGCAAGCAGGTACTTGCCCCAAAAGCCAGTTAATGGAGGAATTCCAGTAAGCGAAAAAGCGGATATTGCAAAAAGCAGTGCAAGTGCAGGAACTTGAAGCATCACACCACCCAATTCCTTTAATTTATAGGAACCAAAAACCTTAGATACGCTCCCAGCCACAAAAAAAAGGTTGGTTTTAACTAAAACGTTATGAACCACAAAGAACAATGCTCCTGCTATGGCCATTGGGGTAAAAATAGCAAGCCCCATAATCATATATCCAATCTGCGACACTATATGGAATGAGAGAATTTTTCTGAAATCGGTTTGCGCAGCTGCCCCAAATACACCAATAACCATTGTTAATGCTGCAAGAACAAGTAGAATAGACTGTATAAGCGTTCCCTCCAAAGGGTAAATTATGGTGAAGAAACGTGTTAATGAGTAAATACCAACCTTAGTTAGCAATGCAACCACCAAGGCTGTAAAGCCAATTGGCGCTGTATGGTACGATGCTGGCAACCAAAAGAAAAGCGGGAAAATTGCTGCTTTTATACCAAAACTTACCAAAAAGAATACAGCAGCAATATCAACCAATGTTTGATTCTGAACCAATGGTAACGCTTTTGCAAGCATCGCCATGTTGAGATTACCAGTAAGTCCATATAATATTCCAACTCCAATCAGAAAGAAAGCCGAACTAATTACATTTATGGTAACGTACTTTAAAGCACCCTCCAGTTGACTCCGACTTGCTCCAATTGTAAACAGCACAAAGGATGAAACCAACATCACCTCGAACCAAACGTAAAGGTTAAAAATATCGCCTGCTACAAATGCTCCGGATAACCCAAAAAGTAGAAAAAAGAACACTGGATGAAAAATTGACAAGGAGATATTTGATTTGATAAATGTGCTTCCATACCAAAAAGAGACTAATGCAAGTATTGCGCCGAGAAGAATAAAAAGCGCCGACATCATATCAACAACCAGGGCAATTCCAAACCCAGTTTGCCAACTACCAACATCAACCAATATCAAACCATTTGCAGAAACTTCCGCAAATAGTGCTATTGATGCTAAAAGGTAAAGAGCGGTGGAAAAACCACCCAGTAAACGCTGGGTTTTGGTTTTTCCCCACATTAACAGCATAAGAATAGCCGAAAGCAAAGGAATTATAAGAACCGATATCAACGAAATATTTTGCATATCAACAAATAATCTAATTAGGTAAAAATCTGATTATTAACAACTACAACGAATCCTAGGTTAACATATGCAAAGTTTTTCTTATACATCCAACGTCCCTTTGCATCTCTTACTTTTTCCATGATGAAAAAGTAAGCAAAAAATCTAGGCAAAACTGTGCTTCTCCCCGCCCTATAGCAAGTCAAGAATTTCTGCAAAAGTAGGCAAGCCCCTTTTGCGAAATTCTATGTCTTCCTATATTCCCTCCAACTCCGGCTCGCAGTTTTGCCACTCCCACCCGCGTGCTTTTTAAATTATGTATCTTGATTTTCATAACGTTTTTCAAAATAAACTTTAATTAATCAATTTTCTCCGATGAACTTAACTCATCCATATTGGCAGTGCCAGTTGCCTTGTAAACCCTACGGATAAGCACAATGGCAAACGCCTGTATTCCAAAACCAATCACAATAGCCGTAAGAATTAATGCTTGTGGAACAGGGTCGGCAAAAGTATCGGTTAACTTGTCCTGATTTTCAGAAATAATTGCAGGGATTCCGCGAATAATACGGGCTACCAAAAAGATAAAAAGATTAGTAGCATAGCTAAGTAGCATAATGCCAAGAATCAGCTTTACCATTCCCTTGTGAAGCATCAGGTAAAGCCCTGCAGCAAATAACAATCCAGTAAGTATTGCAAGTACAACTTCCATGGTTAACTGTTTGAAAGTATAAACGTGATATTTAAAACAACACCAATAACAAGAATATAGACACCAGTATCAAACATCAGCGGAGTTCCAATTTTACCGATAATTGGCAAAGTAAAATCAAACCAAAGACCTGTCATTAATGGATAACCGGCCAAAACAGGAATAATCACACTTATTAATGCAACCGACAACCCAATGGCCATAATACCAATGGGACGTAACTTATATTTTGCAATGGTATTGTTAACGCCAAGAACCATTGCACGCATAAAAAATGCAATGGAAGCCAATAAACCTCCAATAAATCCACCTCCAGGCGAATTATGCCCCCTAAACAATAGAAATAGCGAAAACCCTATAAACAAAGGCATTAAAAGTTTAATCGCTGTATGAAATATAACCGTTCGCATAGAATCTACTGTTTTGATTGTGTAACCTTTATAAGAGTGAATATTCCAATGGATGCTATTGCCAAAACTGAAATCTCGCCAAGGGTATCGAGCCCCCTAAAATCGACAAGTATAACATTAACCACATTCTTACCTTTTGCGAGCAAGTAGCTGTTTTGTGCAAAGTAATCCTTTAATGGAGATACAACCTGTAGCGACTGAACCCACATAAGAATTATTGCCATAGTAGCGCCAAACGCAACAGCAGGGAATGCTATTTTGATAAGCAATCCTTTACGCACATCAACAAACTTAGGCAATTTATTTAGCACTAGCACAAAAAGCACAATAGTAAGAGTCTCTATAAGAAACTGCGTCATTGCAACATCGGGTCCTCCATAGTAGAGGAAAATTGCAGCAGTTCCATAGCCAATCATTCCTAAAGAAACAATTGCCGTTAACCTCGAAGTTGTTAGCAGAGTATTTGCCAAACCAACCAGCATTAACACCACAAAAACTATCTCAAACCACTTCAACTTAGTTAATCCATCAAAACTAAGCATCGACAAACCTCCACCATTAAAGGCCATAATCCATATCAAGGCAACCAAAGTCATTGAGATGATTACAATGTAATTTCGGAGAATACCCGACTGAAAAAACTCCGTTTGGCGCTTTGCAGCCTTCAGTAATGCAGGGATACTGTTTTGATATGCTTTTTCTGGGCCTGAAATACTATTAAGTGAATATTTATCGGAGAAATTCACAACCACTGAGCGCATTCTAAAAAGTAAAAAGCCAAAAAGTAAGGTGAGTAAACTTAGCCCAAAAATCAATGTAAAACCATGCCATAAACCAAGTTGTAAAACCTTATCAACATTTAAAATCTGAGATGATGAGTGATGCAGCAATGGCTGAGCAAGTTGCTCAGAAAAGACACCACCAATAAGCCCAAGCGTAGCCAAAAATACTGGCCCAATTAGCATTGAAAAAGGAGCTTCATGAGGATGTTTTGGGGTTTCGGACTGTTTACCTAAGAATATTTTGTACCCAAACTCAAAGGCCAACGCTGTAAACATTACACCTGTGGCAAAAGTTGCCACACCTATTAGTCCACTTGCTAACGGCGACTTAAATGCAGCACCGTAAAGTATCTCCTTAGCAATAAAGCCAAAGAAAGGAATAACCCCTGCCATTGAAAGCGATGCCAATGCTGATGCGTAGAAAGTGTATGGCATTTTCTTACCTAATCCTGACAGCAATGATAAATCGCGCGAGCCCGTTTCGTGGTCAACATTTCCTGTCACCATAAACAGTGTTCCTTTATACAATGCGTGAGCCAGTAAAAAAACCATCGCAGCCTGCACCGATACAGTTGTGCCAATACCCAACAAAAGCACCATAATACCAAGCGCACTAATGGTTGTGTAGGCCAATACCTTTTTCATATCGGTATTGGTTAAAGCCATTAAAGCACCATAAACCATTGTAAAACCGCCTATTGAAACCAGCAAAGGTTGCCAAATTGGACCATCGGTAAAAACCTGCGATAAGCGAGCAAGCAAGAATATCCCCGCCTTAACCATTGTGGTAGAGTGCAAATATGCGCTTACTGGTGCTGGTGCTGCCATTGCATTGGGCAACCAAAAATGGAATGGAAACTGAGCCGACTTAGTTATTGCTCCGATAATTATAAGAATTGCTATTAAAGATGAATTTCCGCTATTGGCTAAAATATTTGGAGTTGATAAAATTATATTCAAATCAAAAGTTCCAGCGGCTATACCAAGCAAAATAATACCTGCCAACATAAACAAACCACCTGCAACAGTTACCAGCATTGCCATCAAGGCTGATTTTCGAGACTCCTCATCGTTATGATAATACCCAATTAGCAGATAAGACGATAAACTAGTTAACTCCCAGAATATAAACAGAATAATCAGATTCCCCGACATAACAACACCAAGCATTGCTGTCATGAATAGGCTTAAATAAAGGAAAAACTTACCCTTGTTGGAATCGTGATGCAGGTAGGCATTGGCGTAATTGTAGATAAAGAAACCAACGCCAGATATCAATAGAACAAAGAAAAGGCTTAATCCATCAAGTCTAAAACTCAGCGAAATACCAATTGAATTTACCCACTGATGCGTTTCTGACACATAGCCTGTGAGAATAATTCTGTCCAAATAAGTTAGGGCCCAAACAAATATACCAAGCGGTATGATACTAAGCCAATTGCCCACCCGTTCGGAGTTTAAACTATGAACTGGGATTGACAAAATTGCCAATAAAAAACCTAAAAGAATAACTACAAGCACGTTGTAAGTATCATTAATTCAACATTATCTACATAAACAAATATAAGCAAATAGGCGTAATAATTCATAATTCAACAAACCCAAGGCTTAATTTTGTTATAGAAATAACAGAATTGTTGTTGATTTGTTTAAGCCTCGCTTCGCTTGTTTTTCGGCTCGTCGGCCAATGCCAATCCAAACCAACTCTGCATTTAATAACAGGAAAGTTTTATTAATCAATAGTGATAATACATCTTGATGTCTTATCAGTTTTTCTTACCTTTATGCGCCAAACGATTTTAAAACAGATGCCGCTATGGAACAACCAAATGTAATTGAAATCAGAAATACCAATATATTTCAGGAAGATAGTCTTATTCTCTCCGATGTAAACCTAGATATTGCAAAGGGCGAATTTGTGTATTTGGTTGGTAGAGTTGGAAGCGGCAAAACCAGTCTTATTAAAACTATTACCGCTGAAATCCCCCTTAAGTTTGGTGAAGCAACGGTTTGCGACTTCAACTTAAAAATCCTTAAGCGCAAGCAAATTCCGCATCTTCGAAGAAAAATAGGAATAGTTTTTCAGGATTTTCAACTACTTACCGATAGAAGTGTATACGACAATCTCCTATTTGTGCTAAAATCGACAGGTTGGAAAGATAAAACTGCAATAAAAGAAAGAATTGCACAGGTATTGGAAATGGTCGGTTTAAAGTTTAAGGATTACAAAATGCCCCACCAACTCTCAGGTGGAGAGCAGCAACGCGTGGTAATTGCCCGTGCCCTTTTAAATAATCCCGACTTAATACTCGCCGATGAGCCAACGGGAAACCTAGATATGGAAACATCCGAAGGGATTATGCAGATTTTACAGGAAATTGCTGCCAACGGAAAATCGGTTCTTATGGCAACCCACAACCATCATCTCATCAAAAAATTTCCGGGTCGTACGTTAAAATGCGAAAAAGGGAAATTAACTGAAACAGAACAGGTTAGTGAAATTGATTTTGAGAGTCTAATGGAGTAACACCGCTACTTTAAATTTTCGATTTAAAACGTTTCAATATAACTTTCAACTTAAAAAGGATGTTTGCAAAGAACGGCAAACGGTTAACGTTTATGCTTTGATATTCGCAAGGCTTTGCTCCAAAACCAGCATAAAAACGAGCGATTGAAGGAATAATTGAACCTTCGAAATCAAGTACCAAATGATTCTCCGCATTCCATCGAATAATTTGGTCGACAACAGCAAACATTGCCCTATGCTTAATGCCTAAGTGATTTGACGAAGCAAACAAGTAAATCAGTTTACCATTACTTTTCACCATTAGTGCTGCAGCACAAAGAATTCCCTGATAATATGCGCCAACCACCTCAGCCTTCCCAAGTTTTATTAGTGTGTCTGAAATCTGCACAACCCGATTAAAACTAGAATTGGCAAACTTAACGGCAACATTTTTTCTGTAAAACTCAAGGAAAGTGGCTATCTCTATATTCTTGGTTACAGAAACACCAAAGGCTAAAGCCTTTAAGTTGTTGCGTCGGGTATTCTGGTTGTATCGCGAATGAATAACGGAGTAAGTGGAAATCAAATCCAGCTGATAGGTTACTCGTTCAACAGAATGAAAAACACCGTTATACCGATTTAATGTATTCAGATGAATACTGATAAACTTATACTTGGCGGGTATACTCTCCAAAAATTCTTTCAGTATTTCGGGGGTAATATGACTCTTCGAGAATAGTCCTAATTGCTGTGTAAACAAAGGTTGGGAAAGGGTTTCAACGCCCAATCGTTTTAATGAAGGTAATGGGAAAATGTAACTGTAATTTTCAGTAACTAACGCGCTCCAATTAGGCGATACAATATCCAAATACCAAGTATAGGCGTAAACAATTCCATTTACAGCCCCATCGATACACCTATTCCATTGGTCATCGTTAATATCCGAACGCTCAATATACCTAATCTGCATCTATTATTCCCTATTTAAATAGTTGAGCATCTCCTTAATTGCACTTAACCAGCCAGCGGAATATCCGTAACCCGAAAGATAATCGATATGCCATATGCTGATAAATGTACCATTTACAATCCTAACAGAATCTACCATTCTGAAAATTTCATCTCTTGCTATGCTTGGTGCTAAATTATTTCCCACAAATGTAGAGTCCATCACTTGAAACGGGAAAACTTTTAGGTTTAGCATTTGTTCAGCCGGTAAATCGAAAAACACAAAGGGTGTACAGGTTCCTGCTCTAAACCCAGAAATATCGGAATAACCCATTGTGTAATCCTCTGTAATCCCTAACTTAATGAGCATTCTATAAGTTTTGGGCAAACTCAGCCTTAAGAAATGTTGACGACTACAAGCCACATAAAGATTTAAGGCATCAACAAGGACAGAAACCTCTTTTCGGATCTTTTTCTCGTTCAGGAACGCCCCATACGAAGGGTGAATTCCAATCCTAAACTTCTCACCCAAACGATTAATTAGAGTTTTAATTGCAGGCTTAGTAACAGGAATAGACTTATCGTACTTACCCCACTTGCCTGTATGAATAAACCAGACTGTTTGAGGCGATTCTGGCAGAATTTGAATTAAATCGTCATATATATCGAAAGGGTCAGGGGCTAATCCCAATACTACTCTAAATCTTTGCAAAAAATGGGGTTTGCCATTGGATAAAAGCGACTTAAACGCAGCAAACGTAACTCGCAATAATCCTTTATGCTTGAATGCGTAAGCCGAGTCTAAATCGACTGTTGTAATGTAATTAAATCTGCGAGGCTTTACTGTCAGCGAGTAATTGTGCGATTTTAAGATATCCAGAAGTCGATAAGCCCACAAATCAATTACTGGCAGATGCAAGAAATTGTTATTATAAGCCAAACTCATTTGATGCTTATACCTAATATGCTTATCTAAACTAGATTTTGAAACAGTGTATTCCTCGTATCGAGATACCAAATAAAAAGACGCAGTAAATATATCGAAAGGGATTTGAGAGTTCGGGGAAGTTAACGGGAAAGCAGGCATTCCATTCCAATCAACAACCTCGAACGAATGATGCTTTATTCCTTCCTCTGTTAATAATCCATGTGGTACTATCTGAACAGAATTACCTATATGTTGATGTGAATACGAAAGCACAGAGCCGCCATAACTTTGTGCCTCGGTTATTGAGGTTGTAACTCTATATCTAAGCCTAAGTATATCCTTGAAAATAAAGCGGAATATATACTCAACCCGTGGTGTTATTTCGCGTGTATAAATAAGAAGTTCCAAGTACCAGATTATTTGGCACTAATTTAATGAAAAAGTTGGAATGTTATACCGATTGAAATTTTGTCATGCTGAACCTGCCTATCGGCAGGCAGGCGAAGTGAAGCATCTCTTCTGCAAGTCATTCCTAAACAACACAGAGATTTCTCGCTAACGCTCGAAATGACAAGAAATAATTTGTACTAAACAACAATCTACACATCAACATCCACCACAGTTATTCCAGAGCCACCAAACTCAATATGCTCATCGGCATAGGATTTAACACCGGGAGCATTACGCAGGTAATCGCGAATAACCTGACGCAAAATGCCATTCCCCTTACCGTGCAGAATCCTAACACGCGAAATGCTTAACATCAACGCATCGTCAATTAAATCCTGAACAGCCTCAATGGCCTCATCGGCACGATAGCCACGAATATCGATATCGGACTTAAAGTTTAGCCTGCGCTTATAGGTATCAAAACCAGCACCTGTGCTTGGCTGCTCAACCGCTTTATTCGCTTTGCGAAACTCGTTGGTCGAAATTTTCTCAAGTCTATCTAACTGCACAACCGTAATCATATTGCCAAATGCAACTGATGCCGATTGATTTGAGAGCGATACAACCTCGCCCATAAGGCTTTGTCCAGCAATCTTAACCTTATCGCCTACCCCAATAAACTTCAAATCCTCCTTCTCTGGAACAGACTCCACAGTTTTTGGGTCATTCTTTTGCTGCTGCTTGCGCTCCTGACGGCGTTTAATTTGCTCTATCTTGCGGTCGATTGACTCGTCGTGAACATTAATCTCCTCAACCTCCTTCTTGAACTTATCCAACTCCTCGCGCACCTGTTTGGTTTGCTCCTTGGCAGCATTGGCTTCCTTTATAGCACGAATGGTATTCTCAATTTGCTTATTGGCATCGGCAAGTATTGCCTGTGCTTCCTTTTTGGCATTTGCCAAAATATCCTTGCGTTGCTCCTTTAGCACAGCCAACTCTTTTTCGAGTTTATCCTGATACTCCTCGGTCTTTTTATTGGCTATCCTAATATTATCGCGTTTCTTTTCCCAGTAACGTTTATCGCGCGAAATCTCCCTTAAATGCTTCTCAAAGGTGATATAATCCTCACCCACCTTGCTGCCAGCATCGTTCAGAACTGTATCGGGCAGGCCAATTTTACGGGCAATTTCAAAGGCGAAACTGCTTCCGGGCTTGCCAATCTCCAACTTGAACAAAGGCTCAATCTTAGCATTATCGAATAGCATTGCACCATTAATAATACCATCGGTATTTGCAGCAAAGTGTTTTAAGTTAGAATAGTGAGTTGTGATAACGCCAAAAGCCCCTACGTTACACAACTGCTGTAGAATTGCTTCGGCAATTGCACCACCAGCCATTGGCTCGGTTCCAGCACCAAACTCATCAATCAGCACCAAGGTTTCCTTCTGAGCATTCCTAAGGAAATGTTTCATATTGAGAAGATGAGAGCTATAGGTACTCAAATCGTTCTCGATGGATTGCTCATCGCCAATATCGATAAAGATTCCACGATAAATTCCCATCTCGGAGTTCTCCAATGCACAAGGCAAAAAGCCGCACTGGAGCATATACTGTAGCAGACCAAAGGTTTTTAAGCAAACCGATTTTCCACCAGCGTTTGGTCCAGAAATTAAAAGAATTCTGTTCTGCTGATTAACCTCAATATCGAGTGGAACAATCTCCTTGCCCTCACGTTTCAGACTTTTCAGCAAAATTGGATGCTTTGCCTGACGCAGGTATGTTCCTGTTGAATTCTTCAGAATTGGTTTAGCCCCGTGATACTCCACTGCAAACAAAGCCTTAGCCCTTATGAAATCGATAGTTCCAAGAAAATCGTATGCTGACAACAGTTCAGGGAGATATGGACGGATATTATCAGCAAAATCGACCAAAATCCTTATAATCTCACGACGCTCGTCGTACTCCAACTCTCGAATCTCGTTATTCAACTCAACAACCTCAACAGGTTCAATAAAAACGGTCTTACCTGTCGCCGACTCATCGTGCACAATCCCCTTAAGCTTGCGCTTATTGGCAGCCGAAACTGGGATTACTACCCTACCCTCGCGAATTGATGGAGTTACATCCTGCTCCACAACCCCTTGCTCACGAGCATTCCTCAGAATGCTTTGAACCAACTTTGAAACCGAGCCTTGCTTAGCGGCAATTGCCGAGCGAATTTTAGCCAACTCTGGCGATGCGTTATCCTTAATCTTCCCAAATTTATCGAGAATGGAATCGATACGCTCAACCACGTAGGGATAATAGGCAACTGTTTTTGCTAACTCCGCAATATTTGGATACTTCTCCGAAACTTTTTTCAGAAAAGTAAGAATAGACTTAATGGTTTCGAGCGAGCGCTTAAGGTTTTGCAGTTCAACTTCATCGAGCCATGTGCCAACCTTGGATATTTTATTGAGCGAAGGCGTTAAATCGTAGTAGTTTTCTATGGGAAAAGAGTTCTCCATCAGGCAAATAGATTTCATCTCATCAACCTGGTTAATCATCCTTTCAATAGATTCGAAATCGTAAAGAAACTCAGCGGCAGTAACCTTGGCCGCTCCAAGCGGACAAAGGCATTTGGCCACCACTAATTCTCGAACCTTATCGAATCCAACCTTTTGCTCAAAGGTATTTGGGTAAATATTGGTCATTAATGCTTAAATAATTATTAAAAAAAATCTTAAGGTTTGCTAAAACAAACACAGATAATCAACTAACAAATGCAAAGTTATTCTAATACACTCTCAATTCCCTTTGCATCTCTTACTTTTTCCATGATGAAAAAGTAAGCAAAAAATCTAGGCAAAACTATGCTTCCTCACTCTCTGCTGCAAGTCAAGAATTTCTGCAAAAGTTGGCAAGCCCCTTTTGCGAAATTCTAAAACTTCCATCATTCACGCTTACTCCGGCTCGCAGTTTTGCCAATCCCACACACTTGCATTTTAAATTCTGTATCGAGTTAATTATTCTGCCTAAAAATTTGCTCCAAATGTTAAATTTTTAGGTACTCTCCAAATATAATGTTCAGAAATCAGTCACAAAATGCACCAATGCCCTATTTATCCTCGATACCTGAAAGCAGCTTTACGTAATCTATCCATAATTGCCAATCCTATTCCGTGTTCCTCAACAGGTTCAGCAACTATATACTCCACATCGGACTCCTCCATTTTATGAATTGCAGCAAAAAGGTTCACAGCGTACTCACGCAAATTACCAGAGTTTGACAATGGAATAACTATTTTGTACCCTTCAGTATCGGTAGTGTTAAACGATAGCAAACCCGCGTTGCTCCTTTGCATATCATTCAAATGTACATCGCCTAAAAAATACAGCGGTTTATTAGGACTATAGTGCGATTTAAGCATTCCCGGAGCAACAATGCTGTCCGATGTATCTCTTCCGCTATGGAAAGGAACGAAACTCTCCAAATCCTCACGAGTAATAACTCCGTGACGAAGAATTTCGAAACCATTCTCGTTCAACGTAATAATTGTTGATTCAATACCCACTTGGGTTTTTCCACCATCGAGAATATAGTCAACATTAGGCAGCTGTTTCTTCACGTGCTGAGCAGTTGTTGGACTCACCCTGCCAAACTTATTGGCACTTGGTGCGGCAATTGGACAACCCGCCTTGCGGATTAACTCCAACGCAATTGGGTTATTGGGCATCCTTATACCAACGGTATCGAGACCCGAGGTAACAATATCTGGAACAATATCGCTTTTGGGTAAAACAATGGTTAATGGGCCTGGCCAGAATTTTTCAGCCAAAAGCAACACTCTACTATCTTTATTAACGGTCAACTTATCCAAATCGTCCACCGAGGCTATATGCACAATAAGTGGGTCGAACGAAGGTCGTTCCTTCAATTCAAATATTTTGGCAACAGCCAATGGATTTAGCGCATTGGCGCCTAAACCGTAAACTGTTTCCGTAGGAAATGCAACCAATCTCCCCTCACGAATATAACCAGCGGCAATGTCGATATCCTGATTTACTATCATTTAAACTGCAATTTATGTTGCAAAACTAGCTAAAGCTGCTGGATTTAAAACAAAAAAGGTCGAAACCAATCGACCTTTTTTAACAATATCCAATATCTACTAGTAATTTGAAGCCTTTTCCTCAAAATATGCCTCAGGGTGATGACAAACTGGGCAATTCTTAAGGGCTTTTTTACCTTTATGAACATAACCACACTTGCGGCATACCCATTCTGTATCGTCCTCGCGTTCGAAAACTTTTCCGGACTCAACCTTTTCTAGAAGTTTCCTGTAGCGCTCCTCGTGCTCTTTCTCAACCTTTGCAATTAACTTGAACGCTGTGGCAACTTTTGGGAAGCCCTCCTTCTCTGCAATTGCAGCAAATTGAGGATACAAATCGGTCCACTCCTCGTGCTCGCCATTGGCTGCAGCCTTCAAGTTCTCAGCTGTTGTGCCTATCATACCTGCTGGGTACGACGCGGTAATCTCAACCATTCCACCCTCAAGGAATTTAAAGAACTGCTTTGCGTGTTGCTCCTCCTGCCCTGCAGTAATCATAAACAACTCGGCAATTTGCTCATAACCCTCCTCTTTTGCAACCTTCGCAAAAAAAGTGTAACGGTTCTTTGCCTGCGATTCGCCTGCGAAAGCTTTTAGCAAATTCTTTTCGGTTTCGGTTCCTTTAATGCTCTTTTCCATTGTTTTATGTTTTAGTTTCAACTAGTCATAAGTCTACTCCCAAAAATATGTTAAAAAAATAACAGAACAAAGAACATTTAACAAGAAAAGGAACTTTATCGCTACTTCTTCTGAACTGCACGCTTTACCTCACAACTAGGGCAACCAGTGCAACCACTCTCTTTTTTCCTAAGGCTCTTAACTACTGCATATACAGTGTACAACAATGCTGCAAGAACCAATATTAATGCAATAGTATCCTGACTCATCATAATATTTATTGAATAAAATAACTACCTATTTGATACATTAAAAACGATACAACCCAAGCAATCGCAGTGGTATAAACCATACTGAACAAAGCCCACTTCCAATTTGCCTCCTTTTTAATTGCTGCAATTACAGCCACACAGGGGAAATAAATTAAAACGAATAGCATAAATCCAAATGCAACCAGCTGATTGAATACTTTTTGCCCTTTGAGCGCACCACTGGAGTGTTCCTGCTGCTGCAAACTCGAAATTAGCGAACCCGATGTTTCATCGGCCTCTAAATCGGCGTGATAAATGATACCCATTGTGCTAACCACAATTTCCTTAGCGGCAAGACCTGTTATGATGCTTGCACCAATTTTCCAGTCGAAACCCAGCGGCTGAATTGCAGGCTCAATAAACCTACCCATACGACCAATATACGATTGCTCCTGATGCTCCGAGGCCTTTATCAAATCAATATCCGAAATTTGAGCCTGTTTTACAGAATCACTTAACTCTGCATTATTAGAAATAGAGGTAATTTGTGAATCGAAATCGGCAGAGTACTCAACATTCCGAGGATAATAGCTTAAGCCCCAAATTAGAATTGATGCCAGTAGAATTACTGTTCCCATTTTACGTAAGTACTGAGACCCCTTAAACCACATATGGATTATTGTATTCCTTAGCGTTGGAATGCGATAAGGAGGTAATTCCATAACAAAAGGAACATCCTGCTTAGCAAACAATGTTGTTTTAAGCAAAAGCGCCACTAAAATTGCCAGTAAAATTCCAATAAAATAGACAGAGAAAAGCACCAAGCCCTGATTTGTTGGAAAGAATGCAGATATCAGCAAAACATAAACGGGAAGCCTTGCACTACACGACATAAATGGAGTTATCAGCATTGTTATTATTCTATCCTTCCTATTCTCCAGAGTACGTGTAGCCATAACAGCAGGCACATTGCAGCCAAAACCCATAAGTAGCGGAATAAACGATTTACCGTGCAAGCCTATCTTATGCATCAACTTATCCATTATAAAGGAGATGCGAGCCATATAGCCAGTATCCTCCATCAAGGAGATAAAGAAGAAAAGAATAAGAATATTGGGCAGAAACACAATAACACCACCAACTCCACCAATAATTCCATCCACAACTAAATCGCGTAAAGCGCCATCGGGTATTGCATTTCCAACAATATCACCTAAATATCCAACGCCAGCATCAATCCAATCCATTGGATAGCTACCAATTGTAAAGGTGGCCTGAAACATCAACCACATAAAAGCAATGAAAATTGGAAAACCCCATAGTTTGTGGGTTAGAACATTATCTATTATTTTGCTTCGATGATGCTTCTTCTCCCGACTCTCCTTTAATGTTTCGGCCAATGCTCCTGCAATAAACCCATATTTTGCATCGGTTACAACGGTTTCCGATTTATCGCCATACTCCTTTTCCAACCGTTGAATCTCCCTGTTTGCAGCAAGCATAACTGCATCAAAGTTTAAACAACTACGGAGTAAATCTTGGGTTGTTCTATCGTTCTCCAGCAGTTTTATTGCGATAAATCGCAATGAGAACCGGTCGGCAATCTCCTTGTTAGGCCTGAGCAACTCTTTAATTTTCGATATGGAACCTTCGATAGACGCACCATAGTTGATATGGATATGACGCACAATTGGGTCTCTATCCTCGTAAACATCAACAGTTTTGGCAATCAACTCCGAAACGCCACGCCCTTTTATTGCAACCGTAGGAATTATTGGAATTCCAAGCATTATGGCAAGGTCGAAATACTTAAACTGAATACCTTTTTGCTCCAGCTCATCGAACATATTTAAAGCGATTATCACCTTAATATTCATATCGATAAGTTGAGTTGTTAGGAATAGGTTTCGCTCCAAATTGGAAGCATCAACCACATTGATAACAACATCGGGCATATTGTCCGCAATATGCTTGCGTACAAAAAGCTCCTCGGGGGTATAGTCGGTTATCGAGTAGGTTCCGGGCAAATCGACAATGTTTATTTTATAACCATCGTGCTTAACCATTGCCTCTTTTGCCTCGATAGTTACTCCACCATAGTTACCAACCTTCTCGTGCAAGCCCGACATATAATTGAAAAGCGAAGTTTTCCCACTATTTGGATTCCCAACCAATGCAACATTGATAGTTTTACTTTTTTCGCGAGCCGATACCTTTAACTTATCCTCAACCAGTGTTCCCTCAAACACGCTGGAATTATCGGATTGCAAATCGTTCTCCGAAACAACCTCAATTAGCGACGCCTCGCTTCTACGAAGCGAAACATTGTAGCCCATAATCTCATACTCAATAGGGTCGAGCAAAGGAGCATTCCTAATCACCTTAACCGATTTTCCCTTCACAAATCCCATTTCGGTTATCCTTTTCCGAAACGCCCCTTGGCCAAACACTTTTGTTATTATGCCAATCTGCCCATTTGATAATTCCGATAAACGCATTTTCTGTGTTTTATTTTAAAATGATAATCCCAACCTTAGTGTACCTGCAAAGCAGTTGCTAATTCCACTATTCTTCCCCGATGGATTTATGATATACTGCAAATCGGGCTGTATAAAAATATTCCTAGTTATTTGCCTTTGGTAGGTCAACTCAAGCGATGTTTCTCCGCCAACATTCTCGTTGTAATTTGCGTGTGCAACAGCAAATCCAAGAATATCGGAATCGGACTTAGTCATAAGGCCTTTCAGGTTTACGCCAAAACTGAAGAATACCCTGTTAAGACTTAATGCAGAAGGGCTATAGCCGAATTGGCTAAATACATCAATACTTGTTTCGCCACGTTGAAATACACGCTGGTCGGCGTACATATAGAAACCATACTTTGAATGGTCCAACGAATCGGGGAAGTTAGCGTTGAATTGTTTCTCTACAAGATGATTATGCGTATACAAACCAAGTTTGTATACCCCAGGAAGATTCCTAACCTCCACATTACGTTGCAACTCGGTAACGGCAAGTATGCCATCGCCAGAGGCAAATTGCCAGTTTAGGTTGTATGGATTATAATCGAAATCCGAGGGGCTACCGTCGTAAATGGCATTTAGCCATGATGTTTTATCGTTGATACTCCAATTGGATGTAATACCCAACGATGTTAATGGAAAAATTGGCGCTGGCACATTTGCCGAGATAACGGGCAAAATTCCAAAGGAACTATTCAGAAATAGACCACCATTCTCCGATACTGCAAACTCAACATTCAAATCCTGCAAACCTAATGTAAACTCAACATTGCCAACAACCTGCTTATACCATAATTCCTGTATATAGGTATGATTTCCCGCCTCAATATTCGAAGCTACCTGCATATCGCCAAGCATCTCAGCCGAAGGAGTTGCACCGTGCGTGTTTACAGCATTAACAAAGAATTGTGAGCCGCTCCACAATCCTGCTTTTTCAGTATCGAAGAGCAAACGCAGGTTGGCCATACCAAGAAACGCAGAACCGCGCTTAATTCCACCGTGAACGTTATTTACATTATCGCCCAGATACGATGCTTCGAACTGAAATCCCTTATCGAACCTTGTTGAATCAGTCTGAGAGTAAAGAAAACCATTAAAGCAAAAAACAAGAACTAACGTTGAAATAGTAAATATCCTTTTCATTGTACCATAAGTTTAAAATTTACGATACAAAAGTAGAGTGAGAGGTTTGAGTGGGAAATACCTAAAAATGGTGATTTTTTATTTGAAAAGACAAACCAAAATTCAATTCAATACAAAGGACATATTGTTAGCATGCATTAAATCGCTTCGCACAGAGATTCTGTCCAATAGTTTTAGTGATTTTGTTTCCTTTTACTAGTTTTGTATAAAAAAGGCTAATGACTGAATCAGATATTCGAATATATCAATCAGAAGAAGGGAGAGCAGAAGTTCAAGTAAAATTTGAACATGAAACGGTTTGGCTTTCACAAAGACAAATGGCTGAACTGTTTGATAAGGATACTGATACAATAGGCTTACATCTAAAAAACATCTTTGAATCAGGTGAATTAGATGAATTATCAACTACCGAGGAATCCTCGGTAGTTCAAAAAGAAGGGAAACGAAATATCAAAAGACGACTAAAGTTATACAACCTAGATGCAATTATATCAGTTGGTTATAGAGTGAATTCTAAGCGAGGTGTTCAATTTAGAATATGGGCAAATAAAGTATTGAAGGAGTATTTGGTAAAAGGCTTTTCAATTAACGAAAAACGATTAGCACAAAACAATGAACATCTCAAAGAACTTAAGAATTCTGTCAAAATACTTGGAGAGGTATTGAATTACAAGCCATTAACGAATGATGAAAGTATCGGTTTATTGAAAATAATTTCAGACTATGCTTATGCTCTTGATGTTTTAGACCAATACGACTATCAGAAATTAGAAATAAATAATACATCAGGGAAAGAAATTTATAAGTTGACCTATGAAGAAGCAATAAACCAGATTAAGTTGGCAAAAAAAGCATATGGAAACAGCGAACTCTTCGGGAACGAAAAGGACAAATCATTCAAAAGTTCATTAACAACAATATATCAAACATTTGATGGAGTTGATTTATACCCAAGCATTGAAGAGAAAGCAGCAAATTTATTGTACTTTATTACAAAAAATCATTCATTCTCTGATGGGAATAAAAGGATAGCAGCATTTTTGTTCTTATATTTTCTTGAAAGAAATGGAATACTATTCGATGAATTCGGAAATAAAAGAATTGCTGACAACACCTTAGTAGCACTGACACTTATGATTGCAGTTAGTAGACCTGAAGAGAAGGAAACAATGACAAAGGTTGTTGTGAATCTTATAAATAAAAATAATTAACTCATGCTAACACACTATATCAAACTACTGAACTGATAATATAAATGTAAAATTTTTATTACTTGAAATAACTTTTCTCCAACTAATGACTCTGCAGGCAATTAATTCCCTTGCAATTTAAACCGTCGGCAAAGCTTAAAACAAAACACTGATTTTATTCCAACTAAGATTGGATATAAAAAAACTGGTGAACAATAATCTGTCCACCAGCCTCAATATTCAATAAAAACCCCTTACTTTTTAACCTTAATGCTACATCCTACTGCCTTGGTTTCCTTAACCTCGGGCGATTTTCCATCGAGAAGCGCATCAATGGCCTTCTCAACATACTTTTCCTTAACAGCAGTTGCATCCTTGTAGTTATCGTCAATGGCGCCAATGTACTCAACAACCACATCCTTGCCTTTTTTGCTCAAAACAAAAACATGGGGTGTACGAGCTGCTCCAAATACCGGGTAAACCTTTTGACCCTCGTCGAATAGGTACGCAAAAGGAAAACTCTTTTCTTTTGCACGCTCAATCATTTTATCGTAGGAATCCTCTGGAACAGCAGAGGGATCGTTAGAGTTGATGGCTATTACAGGAAAACCTTTTGATTCGTACTTCTTGTGCAACTCAATCATTCTGTCCTCATAAGCCTTAACATAAGGGCAATGGTTGCAGGAGAAAATAACCACATAGCCTTTGGCATTCTTGTAATCGGCTAGCGATACCATTTTGCCATCAACATTTTTTAGTTTAAAGTCAGCAACTTTATCGCCAATTTTATAGCCTTGGGCGAGGACTGTTACAGATGCTAAAAGCATTGTAAAAATAAACATCGACATCTTTTTCATTTCAAATTGATTTATTGGTTAGAAACTTTATTAATTGCATTCACTAGGTCGTTATAATCAACAGGGCCTTCAATAAAAACACGGCTATTGCCTTTATAAACCAAAGTTGCAGGCAATGCTCCGCTCCAGGTTGAATCTACCTTTTCAATCCAAACGTTCTGGGCAGGATCGTCGAGCAAAACAACATTTAAATCGGTTTTCCTATTCTTGATAAAGGGATACAAACTTTTATCGATTTGATTTGGAAAATCAAGGCTTACCATTAGCACATCCAACTTCTCAGACTTATACTCCTTCTGCAATTGCTCGAAATAGGGAAACTCCTTAATGCAAGGCGCGCACCAAGTAGCCCAAAAGTTTACAACGTAAATAGAATCGGTTGATTTATTCAGATAAGGTTCAAGCAATGAATAGTCCAAAACATCAACTTTAAACTCCTTTTCCTTTGGTTTACACGAGAAAACTGTTGGTAACAGAATAATTATAATAAATATTGACCTTTTCATTTTATAACATTTATATCCCAGAAACACTATTCGCTTCAATTTGTTCAACAAACAAGCCGCTTCCCAAAACAACCAAGAATCAAAAATCAAGATAAAAGTTTGCGAGTAAGAAGGAAAATAGAATTTTGCATCACTAAAAAAACGTTACAATTTTGTGTAAATCATTCCGAAAGCATAATTTTGGAATAAATTTGATAAAAGATTCATTCAATATTATATGATTAAAAACCTTTCAAGGTTACTGTTAATAGTTGTATTCCTAGGTCAACTTACAGCCTGTAACTTTATACCAAAGCCTCCAGTTGCAGAAAGCATTCCTCATCAAATGGTAATGTTTGGCGATACCAGAATTGACCCTTACTACTGGCTCAATATGCGCGATACACAGAAAGTGTTGGATTACCTTATTGCTGAGAATATTTACACCGAAGCAATGATGGAACCTACAATTCCGCTCCAGGAAGAATTGTTCAACGAAATGAAGTCGAGGCAAAAGGAGGATGACGTAACCGTTCCTGTTTTTTTAAATGGTTATTACTATTATATTCGATACGAAGAAGGTAAGGAGTACCCTATTAATTGCAGGAAAAAAGGAACACTAAATGCACCTGAGGAAATAATCCTTGACGAAAACGAGGTGGCTGCAGGCCATAAATTCTGCCAAGTGGCAAGTTTAGATATATCGCCCAACAACAAAATCCTTGCTTATGGTGTAGACACTATTGGAAGGAGAAAATTCACAATCCATTTTAAAAATCTGGAAACAGGAAAATTAATAAATTCAAAAATTGATAACACCACTGGAGCAATTGCCTGGGCAAACGATAACGAAACAGTTTTCTACTCGCAAAAGAACTCCGCATTACGACCCTACAAAATATTCAGGCACTGCTTAAAATCGGTTAACTGTTTAGATGATAAATTGATTTACCACGAAACAGATGAGACATTCGACACACATGTATTTACTACAAAGTCGAGAGAGTATATAATGATAATGACATCGAGCAGCACTTCATCCGAGTACCGATTCTTAAATGCTAATAACCCTCTAAGTAACTTTAAACTAATTCAGCCTCGCCAAAAGGGGATTGAGTATAGTGCCGACCACTTCGGCAATAACTTTTACATACGAACCAACTGGAATGCTGAGAACTTCCGGATTATGGAAGCACCTGTATCAAATCCCAGTATGGCAAACTGGAAGGAGCTAATTCCGCACAAAAGCGATGTGCTAATAATGAATATGGATGTCTTCCGGGATTTTTTGGTTATCACAGAGCGCAAAGATGCCCTTATAAAGGTTAGAGTAATGAAGTGGGCCGACAGGAGTGAGCATTACATTGATTTTGGCGAGGAGGTTTACACCGCACTACCATCGGGAAACCCAGAATTCGACACGCCGCTATTTATGTACTACTACACCTCGCTAACCACACCAGGCTCCACCTACGAGTATAATATGCAAACCCAAACAAAACGTTTGCTAAAGCAAAACGAGGTGCTTGGAGGTTATAACCCTGCCGATTACGAAACAAAAAGGCTTTGGGCTACAGCAAACGACAGTGTTAAAATACCCATTTCGATTGTTCACAAAAAGGGAATTGAACTGAATGGCGAAAACCCTTTGCTAATTTACGCCTACGGAGCCTATGGATACTCTGAAAATCCAATTTTCGATTCAAACCTATTAAGTTTACTCGACCGTGGTTTTGTTTATGCCATTGCGCACGTAAGAGGTGGCGAGGAGATGGGACGTAAATGGTATGAAGATGGTAAGATGCTCAAAAAAATGAACACATTTACCGACTTTATCAGTTGTAGTGAGTATTTAATTGAACAGAAATACACCTCGCCCGATAAACTTATTGCACAAGGTGGCAGCGCTGGTGGTTTACTTGTAGCGGCAGTTGCAAATATGCGCCCCGAACTGTATAAAGGAATTGTGGCCGAAGTACCCTTTGTGGATGTTGTTACTAGCATGCTCGACTCCAGTTTACCTCTAACCACAGGCGAATACGAAGAGTGGGGCAACCCAAACGATTCTACTTATTACTTCTACATAAAATCTTACTCGCCCTACGACCAAGTAAAGCCCCAAGAATACCCTAACATACTTGCTACTGCAGGTTATCACGATTCTCAAGTTCAGTACTTTGAACCCGCAAAGTGGGTTTCAAAATTACGAGCAACAAAAACCGATAACAATCTCCTTCTGTTCAAGGTTGATATGGACTCAGGCCACGGAGGTGCTTCGGGACGTTTTAAATCGCTGAAGGATATTGCATTTACTTATGCGTTTATGCTTAAAATTGTGGAAATTGAATAATAAAAAGAGCCCTCAAATTTTAAGAGGGCTCTTCTATTATTGCTCCACATCCTTCAATGTCAACTGAATCCGTTTCCTAGGAATATCAACCTCAAGCACTTTTACCTTTACATGCTGGTGAAGTTTTACAACCTCTAGCGGGTCTGAAACAAAACGGTTTGCCAACTGCGAGATGTGTACTAAACCATCCTGCTTTACTCCAACATCTACAAAAACGCCAAAGTTGGTAATGTTGGTTACTATTCCGGGCAGAACCATTCCAGGAACTAAGTCATCCATTTTATAGATACCCTCGGCAAACTCAAACACCTTAATTGCCTTACGTGGGTCGCGGCCGGGCTTAGATAACTCCTGCATAATATCATTAAGGGTTGGTAAGCCAATCTTATCAGTTACGTATTTCTCCAACTTTATTTTGGAGCGTAACTGCTCATCACCCATTAGGTCGGAAACCTTACAGCCCAAATCCTTGGCCATTTGCTCCACAATATGGTAACTTTCAGGGTGAACAGCACTATTATCGAGCGGGTTCTTGGCATCAGTAATTCGAAGGAAGCCTGCGCACTGTTCAAAGGCCTTATCGCCCAAACGGGCAACTTTTTTCAACTCAGTACGGCTACCAAATGGACCATTTTGCTTACGGTAGTCAACAATATTCTTGGCCAACTGTGGTCCTAAACCCGAAACATAGGTTAACAAATGCTTACTGGCTGTATTCAGGCTAACGCCAACGTGGTTAACCGCGCTCTCCACCACCAAATCCAACCCGTTCTTAAGTTTGGTTTGGTCAACATCGTGCTGGTACTGTCCCACTCCAATGGATTTGGGGTCAATTTTAACCAGCTCAGCCAACGGATCCATTAACCTGCGCCCAATGGAAACGGCTCCACGTACAGTAACATCGTACTCTGGAAACTCCTCACGCGCAACTGTAGATGCGGAGTAAACCGATGCACCATCCTCGCTAACCACAAAAACCTTAATATCACGGTTAAAGCGAATATGCTTAACAAGTGCCTCCGTTTCACGGCTTGCAGTTCCGTTCCCAATGGCAATTGCATCAATCTTAAATGTATCGACAAGGTTAGAGATTTTAGACATCGCCTTACCCTGCTCGCTCTGCGGTGGATGTGGATAGATGGTCTCGTTATGTACAAGATTTCCTTGGGGATCCAGACAAACCAACTTGCAGCCAGTTCTGTAACCAGGGTCAAGAGCCAAAACACTTTTCTGTCCAAGTGGTGCAGAGAGTAATAGTTGACGAAGGTTCTCGGCAAAAACGCGAATAGCCTCCTCGTCGGCTTTTTCCTTTAGTTCGCCAGTAAATTCGTTCTCAATGGAAGGCTCAATCAATCGTTTATAGGAATCGGCAATGGCCAACTGCATTTGCGCAGCATTATCGCCACTCAACTTCACATAATTCCTTTCAAACTCCTCAATTACAGGTTCTACGGCAGGAACAATGGATACACGGAGAAACCCTTCCTCCTGTCCACGGCGCATAGCCAGAAACCTGTGCGATGCACATTTGCGAACCTCCTCCTCAAAACTGAAGTAATCGGAGTACTTTACGCCTTCAGTTTCCTTACCCTTTACTACTTTGGATTTAATTATTGCACTACGCTTAAAGTGACGGCGGGCAATATTGCGAGCCTTCTCATCCTCGCTAATCCACTCAGCCACAATTTCGCGTGCACCCTGTAAGGCATCATCCACATCAGCCACTTGGTCGTTAATAAAATCCTCGGCCTTTGTAAGAATGTTGCGCTCAAACTGCTTCATTATTAACAAAGCAAGTGGTTCTAGTCCTTTCTCCTTGGCAATTGTGGCTTTAGTTCTGCGTTTGGGTTTGTAAGGTAAGTAGATATCCTCAAGCACAACAGAATCGTAGCAGTTAATAATTCTTGTCTTTAACTCATCGGTAAGTTTGCCTTGCTCTTCAATTGTAGATATTATGGTTTCCTTCCGTTTATCAATTTCAACATACTTGGCCGATAAATCGCGAATGGATGTTACCTGTACCTCGTCCAAATTACCTGTCATCTCCTTACGGTAACGGCTGATGAATGGTATTGTAGCCCCTTCGTCCAAAAGTTTTATAGTGTTCGATACTTGGCGACCAGCCAAATTCAACTCCTTAGAAATCAACTCAACGTGCTTTGCTGTATTAATCAAATCCATAGTAAAAAGTATTATTACACAAAAAAACAAAAATAAAATGGGATAGCAATGGAAGTTGATAGTTGATGGTTGAAAGTTGATAGAAGAGGTAGAAGAAGAATGCAGAAGTTAGTATTTAGAATTCAACCTAAATACTACAAACCAAACACAAAACACCACACTTAACATCCTTTAACCTCATCTTCGAAAAAAAATTTACAACAAAATTTGTTAATCAATTCAATTCTGTATCTTCGCAGGATGTTTTTTTTAAAACGATAATCAATTTAACTCTAATAAAACTATGAAATTTTCAAGTGTATTTGTGGCCGTTTCACTAGTGGCTGTTTTGGCATCGTGCCAAAAGTCTAACCAAAGTGTTGGAAAAGTAGTTCTAAAAAACGAAACTGATAGCCTTAGCTATGCATTAGGTATCAACATTGCTCAAAGTTTCAAGAATGGTAAGTTAGATGAAATTAACTATAAAGCTCTTGCACGTGCCGTTCAAGATTACTACAAGAACGATTCATCAAACTTAAAAATGACTGATGAAGCTGCCATCACATTTATTCAAAATTACCTTAGCAAAAAAGAACAAAAAGTTGCTGAGAAAAATCTTGAAGAAAGCAACAAATTCCTAGAAGAAAACAAAACTAAAGAGGGTATTGTTGTTGACTCTACAGGCCTACAGTATAAAGTTATTACCGAAGGTACAGGAGCTCAGCCAACCGCTGAAGATGTTGTAAAAGTTCACTACACAGGAACTTTGGCTGATGGTACAAAATTTGACTCTTCGTACGATAGAGGTGAACCTGCTCAGTTCAAACTTAACCAAGTTATTAAAGGCTGGACAATAGGCGTTCAAAAAATGAAAGTTGGTGCTAAGTACATGTTCTATATCCCTGCTGATTTAGCGTATGGCACACAAGTTCGTCCTGGTGGCCCAATTGGTCCTAACCAAGCATTAGTTTTCGAAGTAGAATTACTTGAAATTGTTAAGGAAACCGCCAAGAAATAATTATTAATAAACTCGCAGCTTACCAGCCGGGTGTGTATGCATCCGGCTGTTTTTCTGAATAAACAAGATAATGTTATGGCACTAGATTTTACAGGAAAACTAATCCAGAAATTGGGTCAGCAAACCGGACAGGGCAAAAATGGAGCTTGGGTTAAACAGGAATTTATAGTCGAAACCCAAGAACAGTATCCAAAGAAAGTTTGCGTATCGGCATGGGGCGACAAGGTTAAGGAGATGGATTCAGTTGCAATTGGTGAGACAATTAAACTATCGGTAAATATTGAGTCGCGTGAGTTCAACAGCCGTTGGTACACAGATGTAAGGATTTGGCGCGTGGAGCGCATGAGAGGTGCAGAGAGCAACGTTCCTGATTTACCACCTTTCAACGAGGATTTCCAAATGCCACCAGCCAATGACTTTAACCCAGATAACGATTTACCATTCTAATCGTAGTATTCTCAAAAAAAACTTTCAGAAAATTCAACCGTTAACTCTATAATTATGCAACTACCAGTAGAGAAAATTGAAGAGCAAATTGTAGAAAAGTATAACTTTCTCGAAAATCTAGAAGCCTGGTTGTTAAATCAGGGTGTAAACGAAACCTTTGCTCAATTCTTTAAAGTAACTATTTCCGTAGGCGTTATTGTAATTTTAGCAATAATTGCTGATTTTGTTGCAAAAAGGATATTCCTCGCCTCAATGGCAAGAATAGCCAAACGTACAGAAACTGAATGGGACGACATTCTTGTTGAGAAAAAGTTTTTCCACCGCTTAGCCCATTTTGCACCAGCCATTGTTTTTTACCTTACAATAGGCGTTGCGCTTTACGATTATTCGCCCAAAGTAACAGTATTCCTACAAGCATTAACTAAAATTTACATGGTTATTGCGGCACTTTTGGTTGTTAACTCTTTTTTGGATACCGTAAACGAAATTTACCAAGGATTACCTTACGCTAAGAGTCGCCCAATCAAAGGATATTTGCAGGTTATAAAAATCATCCTTTACACATTCGGAGCAATAGTAATCATAGGAATAATCATCAATAAAAATCCCAGTTCAATTCTTGTAGGACTTGGTGCCTCAACAGCAATATTGATGTTGGTTTTCAAGGATACAATAACGGGACTGGTAGCATCAATTCAACTCTCTGCTAACGATATGCTTAAAATTGGCGACTGGATTGAAATGCCATCGCGTAACCTAGATGGAACAGTAAAGGACATTAGCCTAACAACAGTTAAGGTTCAAAACTTCGATAATACAATCACTACAATTCCGCCATTCGCTCTAATCAACGAGAGTTTTAAGAATTGGCGTGGAATGGAAGAGTCAGATGGTCGCAGAATTAAGCGTTCTGTATATATTGATGTTAAAACCATTAAGTTCTGCACCCCCGAGATGCTTCAGAAATATAAGAGAATCCCAAGTATTACTGAGTATATTGAATCCCTAATCCCTTCAGGTATTGACTACACTGACCAAGCAATGATGCTAAGTGCAGGTATGCCAACCAACCTGAGTATTTTCCGATTTTATATTGAAACATACTTAAAAACAAACCCAATGATTAATCAGAACGCAACGCTTATTGTTAGGCTATTGCAATCGTTGGAGTACGGAATACCTTTGGAAATATATTGTTTTACAGAGGATAAAAGGTTTGTCCAATTCGAAAAAATTCAATCCGATGTGCTAGACCATATTATGGCAGCTTTACCAATTTTCGAATTAAAGGTTTTTCAACGCATGTCGAGCGATGATATTAGAGCAATTGCACAAGGAAACTAGACAATTAAAATTGCAGATACTCCAAAATCCAGTCGACGACTGGATTTTTTTTATATCTAGGCTCTATAAACTTATCATTATTTCCAAGTTTAGTTCAAAACTTTTAATATTGATATTCAGAGTTTATTTTTGTTAGTTTTCAAATCATAATTACTCAATTCTTCGTAAATTAGTACAACAGAATAAAGCAGATATGAATACTCACGAATCATTTATGGATGAAGCCATTAACCTTGCAATTAAAGGTGTTTTGGCTAACGAGGGTGGCCCCTTTGGTGCAATAGTGGTAAAAGATGGACAAATTGTTGGACGTGGAAACAACCATGTTACATCAACAAACGACCCCACTGCACACGCCGAAGTTATGGCAATTAGGGATGCCTGCAAAAATTTGAATACATTCCAGCTTAACGGTTGTATACTCTATACATCGTGCGAACCATGTCCAATGTGCTTTGGAGCAATATATTGGGCAAGGTTTGATGCAGTATACTTCTCTGGAAACAAGCATATGGCATCGTACCACGGTTTCGACGATGGTTTTATTTATGATGAAATCAACCTCAGCTTCGACCGTCGCCGAATCCCTTTTATTCAACTTAATCCAGAAAAGGGTGTACTACCTTTCCGCGAATGGGATAAAAAGGAAAGTAGGATTGATTACTAGTTTTGTCAATCACTAGACATCGGTCATGCTGAACTTGCTTCAGCATCTCACTGTGAAACCCTGAAACAAGTTCAGTGTGACGTTTTAGTTTGAAAATGGAACTTCATAAATTAAATCCATGCAAACTTCTAGCAAATCTAAGAATGTAGCGTTAGTGCTGTCGAGTGGGGGTGCTAGAGGGCTTGCGCATATTGGCGTTATTGACGAATTGCAAGCAAGAGGCTATAACATTACCTCTATTGCAGGCTCCTCCATGGGTGCATTAGTTGGCGGGTTACTTGCCGCAGGCAAAATAGATGAATTCCGGAACTGGGTTATAAAGCTGAACAAGAAAGATGTCCTCTCACTCATAGATTTTACAATTACCACAAAGGGTTTTGTTAAGGGCGATAAGGTTTTTGAGCGTATGCGTAAGTTAAACCTTATCCCCGATATTAACATCGAGGATTTACGAATACCCTACGCGGCTGTCGCTGTTGATATTTTAAACAACAAAGAGTGCGTTTTCCAATCGGGTAGTCTTTTAAAAGCCATACGCGCCTCAATCTCCATCCCTAGCGTATTTACTCCAGTTAGCCTCGATAACGGACTACTTGTGGATGGTGGCGTTCTTAATCCATTACCGTTAAAACTTGTAAAAAGGAATCCAAGCGATTTGCTTGTGGCTGTTGATTTAAATGCGCTTAACGTTTACGAAAAACCAAAACTACCCAAGAAAAAAGTTTCAACCGAAAATCAGAACGAACGTTTTGCTGCGCTGATTAAAAAGTGGGATGAACTTTTTGGACACAATAACCCCAAATCAACAAAGGAGAAGAAAGTAACCCCAAAAAGTATTGGTTACTTTGATGTTTTAATGCGTTCGGTACTTCTAATGCAATCGAAACTCACTACATACTCAACAGAAATAACACCTCCCGATGTACTAGTTCCAATATCGAAAGATTCGTCCACTGTATTTGAGTTCTACAAGGCCGAAGAACTTATTGCCTACGGCAAAGAAATGTGCGCCAAAGCCCTTGAAGAAAAGGGACTATAATCCACGTTGACGTAATGTTTCGTAAAGGACAATACCCGCAGATACAGAAACATTGAGCGATTCAATCTTCCCCATTAGTGGGATTTTCACCAATTCGTCGGAGAGTTTCTTAACATCGTAACTGATACCCTTATCCTCTGCACCCATAACTATAGCAATTGAACCAGTAAGGTTCGCTTCGTAGATGTTTTTTTCGGCTTTTTCGGTTGCAGAAACAATCTTCACATTATTCTCCTTTAAAAACGGGATTGTCATCTTTAAACTACCAACACGGCAAATAGGAATGTGGTGCAAAGCTCCTGCTGATGTTTTAACTGCATCGCTACCAATATTCGCAGAGCCTTTGGCTGGTACAATTATCAAATTAACACCTGCACACTCAGCGGTTCTTACAATAGCACCAAAGTTGCGAACATCGGTAACACCATCCAGAATTAGAATGAATGGGGTTTTGCCTTCGGCAATAATCTGCGGAAGAATCTCCTCCAGGTTTTTCAACTCAATTGGCAATGTATAGGCCACAACTCCTTGATGGTTCTTATCCTTGAACTTATTAAAAACTTCGGCAGGCACATACTGTACTGGAATGTTACTGTATTTTAAGACTGTTTGCAATTCCGAGGCCAAACGACCCGTTAGCCCTTGCTTCACTAAAACCTTATTGAGTTTAACATTTGAGTTAATTGCCTCAAGTACCGAGTGCAAGCCATATATAATGTTTTCTGAGTCCATATCTTATCCGTTTTTCGTTGATAGTTGTTCGTGTTAAAAAATAAATAATTATATTACAATAAGTTGACTTCAATAATTGACCTATTAACAAATAGTCTAATTGATTAATTTACGTTTTTCCTGTAACTCCTCAAGTTCAAACGATAAATCCTCCCACTCCCCCATCATCTCGGCCAATTGCTTTTTTGCCGACTCATAGCTGTTGAAAAAAGTTTTATCATTCAAATTAATTCCGCTCTGCTCCGGATTAGCAAGTTTGTTATCCATATCGGCAATATCCATCTCGTACTGCGATATTTTCTTCTCCACCTCAGAGATTCGATTCTCCACCTTACGAATTTGCTTATCAATTTCCTTACGTTCTTCCCAAAGAATCTTTTGGTCCGACGCAGTTTTGGTTTCCACATTTTTGGATGCCTCAACCTGTTTCCGCTCCAGTTCTTTAAAACTCTCCAATTTGCGACGACGAAGAAAATCGTAAATTCCGCCAATATGCTCGCGCACCTTGCCATCGGAGAATTCGTAGATTTTATCCACCAAACCATCCAAAAACTCGCGGTCGTGAGAAACCACGATTAATGTTCCGTCGAAATTCAGCAGAGCATTTTTGAGTACGTCCTTTGAGCGCATATCCAAGTGGTTGGTAGGCTCATCGAGTACAAGAAGATTGTAAGGTTGTAGCATCAACTTGGCTAAAGCCAAACGGTTGCGTTCACCACCAGAGAGCACTTTTACTTTTTTGTCCACATCTTCGCCACGGAAAAGGAATGCACCAAGAATATCGCGCATTTTAGTGCGCACATCACCCACAGCAACTTTATCGATGGTATCGAGAACGGTTATGGAGTTATCCAACAGTTCATCCTGGTTCTGGGCAAAATATCCAATGGAAACATTATGACCTATCTTCGCAACACCATTATAGTCGAGTTCTCCAATCAAAATACGACTCATCGTGGTTTTGCCTTCGCCATTACGTCCAACAAAAGCAACTTTTTGTCCGCGCTCAATACTGAAACAAACATCTTTGAAAATAAGATGATTTCCAAAACTCTTGGCCACATCCTTGGCCTCGCAAACCACATCGCCGGAACGAGGTGCTGCGGGGAAACGAATATTTAGGGTCGATAAATCCTCCTCATCAACCTCTATAATCTCCATTCTATCGAGCATTTTAATGCGCGACTGAACCTGCACGGACTTAGTTGCTTTGTAACGGAATCGCTCAATGAAATCCTGCGTATCCTCAATCACCTTTTGCTGATTCCGGTACGCGGCCATTTGCTGCTCACGACGCTCCTTGCGAAGTTGAACATACTTTGAGTACGGAACCTTATAATCGTAAGCACTTCCTAGCGATAATTCCACAGTACGTTGAGTAACATTATCGAGAAATGCTCTATCGTGCGAAATTAAAAGCAGTGAACCCTGATAGGTTTTCAAGTAATCCTCTAGCCACTGAATCGATTCAATATCTAGGTGGTTCGTTGGCTCATCGAGTAGTAAAATTTCTGGTTTACGAAGCAGAATTTTTGCCAACTCAATTCTCATTCGCCAACCGCCGCTGAACTCTGTAGTAGGTCTAGTAAAATCTGTACGTTTAAAACCAAGCCCCAAAAGCGTTTGCTCGGCCTGAGCATCGGCAGTTGCACCATCGAGTAATGAATAACGGTCATTAAACTCTGTAAGTTGATTAATCAACCTTAAGTACTCCTCGGAATGATAATCGGTCCGGGTAGCAATTTCATGTCCCAACCTATCAATTTGGTTCTTCATATTGATAGTTTCGGAAAAGGCAAGCAATGTTTCATCCAGCACGCTACGACCCGATGCCAGAGCCATTTGCTGTGGCAAATAACCTAACCGAATATCCTTAGGCATGGAAATAGCACCAGAAGTAGGCTGAGCCTCCCCTGCAATTAACTTCAGCAAAGTGGTTTTACCTGCACCATTTTTCCCAACAAGACCAACGCGCTCGCTTTCGCTCACTTGGAAACTAATCTCCGTGAACAAATCGAATCCGCCAAAACTAACTGTAACCTGATTAATAGATATCATTCAAACTCAAAAAAAATTCAGGCAAAGGTAGTAAAATCATTTAGTTAAAGGAAATTAGTTATTGGCTGAACCAATATCATTTGACAAATAATTTCTTTAAAAAATCTTAAACAAAATTATATGTAAGAAAAAAATATTAACTTAAATTTTTATTTGTATTAGACTTAAATTTTGCTCAGGAAGCAATATCTTTAAAAAGTGTTCAACCTTAACGAACCCGAAGTTGAAAAGATTGAAACAATTGTTTTACAACTTTCTATCGTCCGGAATTAGAGGTAGTCTAATTTACGAGGATGTTAGAAAGGCTACGCTCATCAATCTTTTTGCACTATGCGGAATGGTTTACCTCTTGTTCTACAGCTATAGAATGTGGATTTTAGGCGACCCAAAACTATCACTTATATATATCTACTGCATTGCTGTAATTATTCTAATGCAGATTTACCTCCGGATAAGGCGACGAATTCTGTTTGTAAGCCATATACTCGTAATTGGATTATTGTGTTTAGAATTGTTCTTCCTTTTCCGCAATGGCTCTACTGACCTAAAGTTGCCAAGTTATTATGTTTTCCCTGGGATTTACTGGTATTACATTTTTCCTCCATTCTCACTATTCATGCTTGGACGAAGGGTAGGTTCATATTACAACATCGTTTTAATTGGGTTTACAATATTTTTCTTTAGCACTGACTATTTTGATGGACATCTTTACGACAAAGAGTTTAAAGTTCGGTTGTTATCCGTATTTAGCGCCATCTTTTTCTTCTCATTCTTTTTTGAATCGATTCGCAGCATAACTTTCAGTGCATTTGAGCAAACTTACACAAAAAAAACTCAATACCTGAAAGTAATTTCAACGAAAAACAATGCTTTAAAAAGAACCAACCGCGAAGTATCCAATCTTTCCGAGGAACTCAGAACACAGAATGAATACCTTAAGGTTTTAAATAAAGAGTTGGTTGACCAAAATGAGAAAATTGCCCTGCAAAACAAACTAATGGAAGTTCAGGGAAGAGAAATTACAGCCCAGCGAGATATGCTTATTCAGCAACGTCAGAGCATTGACGACAGCATACTCTACGCTAGTTATATACAAAAGGCGCTCCTTCCAACAGATGATATACTTAAGGAGAACTTCTCCGACTTCTTTATACTTTATAGACCTAGAAACATTATTGGGGGCGATTTTTACTTCTACAAGAAAATTGATGATAGCATTATAATAGCAGCCGCAGACTGCACTGGACACGGAGTCCCAGGAGCACTCTTAAGTATGCTTGGCATTGCCTCGCTATCGGAAATTGTTTATAGGCTTGGCATTACCAATACGAGCGTTATTCTTGCTGAAATGTGCCGCGAAATGCGTTCAATCATAAAACGTAACAATAAGTACGATGCAAAAGATGGGATTGATATAGCGCTCTGTAAAATTAATCTTAACACCAACGAACTTGAATTTTCGGGAGCATACAACCCTGTATATATAATTAGAAACAAGGAATTAATCCAACTTAAAGCAGATAAAATTCCTGTTGGTACATCAATATTTGAAAGAGAACCAAAATTTACAAATCAGGATTTAAAACTCCAGAAAGACGATTGCATTTATCTTTTCTCCGATGGCTTTCCGGACCAATTGAACCCAATAGACCGTAAAAAATATTTAGCAAGAAATTTCCAGAACCTCTTGATTAGCATTTCCGATTCCAACATGAATAGGCAAAAAAACCTACTGGAGAATGAATTCGAGAGATGGAGAAACGGTGGAGACCAAACAGACGACCTAATGATTTTGGGTATAAGAGTTTAACCCAACACTATTTTCCACTCTACATATTACAAATATAAGTGCTATATTCGCGAACATTTTATCTTAATGAATAGCAGGACAAATAAACTAATTATTGTAATTCTTGCATTAATGCTAACTTATGTTAACGTTAATGTTTGGAGCTATAACGATAATTCTGTCCCCTCACATTTTAAACAAAAAAACAAGAATTCAACCGAATACTATTTCGAAAATGAAGTTAACCTTTTTACAATTCAACGTACAAAGGAAAATATTTCAAATTCATTAGAGAGCCTTTACTCTATAAGCTACAAAAAGATTCAGAGTTACACGAATCAGAAAAACCAAATATTTGAGAAGATATTAACATCATCCACACATCATTTCGTTCAATTTTTATCAAAAATTGATTTAAGTTGCGCTGTAAAACAGTTAATATATCCGTTCGATTATTTCTGGTGATAATTTCCAAAACATTCCTTTTACAAATCTAGAATGATTTGTACCTATTTTACATTAATAACAAACAACTAACATTTGGAAATTATGGACTTTTCTTTGTTTTTAACAGGAATGCTTATTCTTGCATTCATAATTTTACCCGTTTTCTTTTTTCGCCGTGCACAAAAGAAAAAAAGGGAAAAACTCTTAAACCATTTTATTGAATTAGCAAAAAAACACCAGGCCAAGGTTACTGAAAGTGACATCTGGAACTCGAACAATTGCATTGGAATAGACTATGCATCTGGCAAACTATTTTCACTCAGAATTACTGAAGAGCAAGAATCTACAACCTTAATTGATTTGAATGAGGTAGATAAATGTTCGGTAACCCCTATGAACAAGAGAGGGAGGGATAACTCTACTGAAAGATTGGACATAATTTTTAAATTTAAAAACTCCAGTTTAACCGACAAAACAATCAACTTCTATAACGTTAACGATAGTTCTATTATAACTGACGAACTAAAGTTGGCCGAAAAATGGGCTAATAAAGTAAATGGTTATCTGCAAAAAAAGTAACCCTCACTTAATTAAGAAAACCCTATTGAATAGGGTTTTCTTTTTTATTTCAATCAACTATATCATCTTTAATAATAAGTTCCCCTTTTACTAGCCACGAAACTCCAAATGACCACAAGGCAATTGTTTCGAACCAAAACACATAATGTAACGCTTCTAATTTCACTTTCAAATCCGAAGGAAGAAGAAAGAAAATAATGATTGCAACGATACACCCCAGCATAACAAAACCGCAGATTCTATAAACAATATTCCGCTGTTTCTTACGGGCAGTTGGATTAGGTTTGCTTTTGGTAAAAAGGAACAACGAGAAATAAGTTAATGTCAAGAAAAACAGTAATGCAGATATAAGATGAATTACCCCAACAATGGTAAATTGAGGATTTGGGCATGGGCAAAACGCCACTCCCAATGCAAATATGGCTGCCAAATTACCGCACAAATTATCCACCCAACTGTATCCTGTATATGAAAAAAGAAAAAGTGCTACGGCACTTAGTATCCCCACAAATGCATCGCGCATATGGGTATGGTAATACATACTTATAGATTTCTGAAACGCATCATCTTTACCAATAATAAACACACCTAAAACAAGTATTACAGGAAAAACAATTCCCAGAATTCCCACAGCCTTTCGTAAGCCTAGGTAGGAAATTACCATTGGATTTTCTTTTGTCACGGAAGTAAAGTTTATGATGTTCGAAGCACGAATATACTTGATATTCTTAATTCTGTATTCTTTTTTTCTGAATTCTATTTTCATTTTGTAACTTGCATCGGTTTAATTTTTAAACTTTTTAGTTGATTTTCAATTCAAACAGCAAGCTAACTTAAATCAAATCACTCAAATTATAAGAAAATGAGAAAATACAGTTTATTTTTACTAACCTTAATTACAATGAGCCTTATGGTTTCTTGTGAGAAGAAGGCTGAGAATCCGTTCTTAATGCCTTACAATACTCCGTTTGATGTGCCTCCATTCGATAAAATCAAGGTAGAGCACTACGAACCAGCAATTCTTGAAGGAATTAAACAACACACTGCTGAAATTGATGCAATAACCTCAAACGCTGAGGCACCTACCTTTGAGAACACAATAGTTCCTTTGGATTACAGCGGACAACTATTGGAAAATGTATTGCTTGTTATGCTCAACATGGGAGAGGCTTACAAAACACCAGAACTACAAGAGGTCATCAAAAAAACTTCGCCAATTCTTTCGAAACACAACGATGATATAAGCATGAACGCTAAACTTTTCGAAAGGGTTAAGGTCGTTTATGAGGGAGTTGCAGCTGGCAACTACTCTCCAGAACAAAAACTTCTAATTGAGAATAAATACAAAGGTTTTGTTCGCGGTGGTGCAAATCTTGATGCAGAGCAACAAGAAAAACTTCGCCAAATTAACCAAGAATTGGCTATGGCAGCGATTCAGTTTGGAGAAAACCTACTTGCCGAGAATAACAACTATAAGATTATTATTGATAACAAGGATGATTTAGTTGGCTTACCCGAATCGGTTATTGCTATGGGTGCCGATGATGCCAAAGCAATGGGTATGGAAGGCAAATGGATTTACACAATCCAGAAACCTAGTATGCTTCCTTTCCTAACCTACTCTCAAAACCGCGATTTACGTGAAAAACTTTACTACGGATACTATATGCGCGGTAACAATGGAAACGCTAACGACAACAAAGAAACTATCAAGAAGATTGTTGACCTTCGTCAACAAAAAGCAGAAATACTGGGTTATCCAACTCACGCTCATTTCGTACTTGATGTTAATATGGCAAAAGTTCCAGAGAATGTTTACGGACTACTCAATAAACTTTGGACCCCTGCACTTAAAGTAGCTAAAGCTGAGCGCGATGAAATGCAAAAAATGATTGATTCCGAAGGCGGTAAGTTTAAGTTGAGCGCTACTGATTGGTGGTCCTACTCCGAAAAGGTTCGCAAAGCAAAATTTGACCTCGACGAGGAGATGTTACGCCCTTACCTGTCGCTAGAAGGTGTTAAGCAAGGTATCTTCAACTTAACCGAGAAACTTTACGGCTTGAAGTACAAAAAACTAAACGAAGTTCCAACCTATCACCCTGATGCTGAAGTTTACGAAGTATTAGAGGCCGATGGAAAACACCTTGGTGTGCTTTACCTTGATTTCTTCCCTCGCGAAAGTAAAACAGTTGGTGCTTGGTGTACAGGTTTCCGCGAGCAGAAAATAATGCCCGATGGTAAATTTATCTCTCCAGTTGTATCTATTGTTTGCAACTTCTCCAAACCAACTGGCGACACACCATCTTTATTAAGTTTTGATGAGGCTGAAACATTCTTCCACGAGTTTGGCCATGCATTACACGGACTATTCTCTAACGTTCAGTATCCTGGTCTACGCAATGTTCCCCGCGACTTTGTTGAGTTACCAAGTCAAATTATGGAGCATTGGGCAAGCAACCCTCTATACTTAAAAGAGTACGCTAAGCATTACCAAACAGGCGAACCTATGCCAGATGCTTTAATTGCAAAAATGGATGCTAGCGGACATTTCAACCAAGGCTTTACAACAACCGAATTTCTTGCAGCATCTATCCTTGATATGGATTTTCATACTTTGACAGCAGACAAAGCAAAAATTGCCGATGTTGTTACGTTTGAAAAAGAATCGATGGATAAGATTGGCTTAATTCCTGAAATTTGGCCACGCTACCGTAGCACTTACTTCAACCATATTTTTGGCGATGTCATGGGCTACTCAAGCGGTTACTACGCTTACATTTGGGCAGAGGTACTCGACAGCGATGCTTTTGAAGCATTCAAAGAAAGCGGAGATATCTTTAACAAAGAAATTGCTGCAAAATTCCGCACCTGTGTACTTGAAAAAGGAGGCTCAAAGGATGCGATGGAACTTTACAAAGATTTCAGAGGCAAAGAGCCTAGCATTGAACCACTACTAAAGAACCGTGGATTAAACTAAACCATACAGGAAGAGCGAAACATAAAGTTTCGCTCTTCTTATTTCTAGTAACTCAATAACCTAATTCCCTCTTACCATATAAACTTTCTGCATAAATTGAATAAACTGCCGTGTACCTCCCCCACTGTAAATAGTACTCAAAGTATCATTATCATTCGGTCTAAATACCGAACCAAAAAGACCCTTCACTTGCGGATACTCAAAAAAGGAATTATCCATAGGTGTTGATGGTCCAAGCATGTAAACATCAGAATTAAGGGGAGTATTTTTAATGATACTGGAAAGCGTGCCGTTGGCTATACTTGTTGAAGTAACTATAACGCAATCAGATTTTTTTAAATACTCAGTTTGTTGCTCCATGGGTAAAACGGGCATCTCGAGTTGGTCCAAATCAAAGGCATATATGGTAATATTCTTATTTTCAAACTTTTTTACTAGCGAACCAAAATAACCAATCATTACAATGCTCCTGTACTTTTCGAAATTTATTACCTCAAAAATATCTCCATTACCTTCAAACATTGAACTGTAATTTACAAGAGCGTTTACAAGAGCATTGGCAACAATTCTATCGTTAACTTTATCAAAATTTAAATTCTTAATATTTACAGAATCAACCTCAACACCCAAAGTTGCAGTAACACCAATATTCCCATTTTCGGTAATTGCAGCCACATACTTGACACCGTAAATCAACTTAACACTCTCTAAAACACTGCTAACCTTTACTTTATCAAAAAGATTTACAAGAATATCGGAATTACTATGCATCTTTCTATTTTTGATGAGAATTTACTCGGATAATGGACAATAACAAAATATTTGAGCGACTAAGATATTCACTTCGGAAGAATGATGTGCTTAATTTGGCGGAAATATTTTCCAAACAGCCCAACGGAATAGCACAACTACTTGAATTAACTTCGAATTCCGATAAAGTCTTGGCATTTCATTCTGCTTGGGTGCTAGAGCACATCCTTATAGACAGCCCTCAACAATTGCAAAAATGGTTTATCCCAATAGTTGAAACTATGCCTAATACCAAAAACATGTCGGTTCAGCGTCATTACGCCAAAATTGTAAAATGCACGTTGGAATTTGGTGCTGCAAAGGATATTTTAAAATTGAAAAAACATCAAAAAAATATTGAGTCGTTAATTGAGGTATGTTTTGAATGGCTCCTCAACGAGAAAACACAAATTGCTATAAAAGCACATTGCATGGATATTCTTATGTACTTTGCCCCAAATAACGAGTGGGTACGCGAGGAATTACCACACATCATTAGGCTCATTATGATTGATGCAACGCCAGGCATAGCATCGAAATCGAAAAAAATAATCGAAAAACTACACTCCTATGAAGCGTCTTGACACCTATTTGGTCGAAAATGGTTTTATAAAATCTCGCGAAAAAGCCAAGGATAGCGTTCAGAAAGGCCTCGTAAAGGTCAATGGAATAGTTATATCCAAAGCATCGTTCGTGGTAAGCAATGACGCAAAGGTAGAGTTCAACTCAGCCGAGGCTATGCCTTTTGTTGGAAAAGGTGGACTAAAGTTAGAAAAAGCAATTAAGGATTTTCATATAGATTTTAATGGCAAATATGTTCTAGACGTTGGAGCATCAACAGGAGGATTCACGCATTGTGCCTTGCAGCACGGTGCAGAGTTTGTTTGGGCTGTAGATGTCGGGAAAAATCAACTGGAAGAAGAATTACGGAGTAATCCTAAGGTTTGTTCAATGGAAGAATGTGATATTAGGACTCTTTCTGAAAGCGCCATTCCTAAAAAGGTTGATTTGATTGTTGGTGATTTATCTTTTATCTCCTTAACTCTGATTACACCTCACCTACCGAAATTCCTTACAAATGATGGAGCAATGGTGCTTCTAATAAAGCCCCAGTTTGAGGCAGGGAAAGAGTTTATTAGCAAGAATGGTATTGTTCGAAATCCCAAAGCGCACGTAATTGTAATTGAAAAGGTAATTAAATCGTTCAACGAGCAAGGCTATCACATAAATAATATAGGCAATGCACCAATTTACAGTAAGGATAAAAATATTGAATACCTTGCACTTTTCACGAAATCGGCATCAAACACTCCCGATATAAAGCAATTGGTTAACTTTGCATTTAATCTTCAGAAAAATATCAAATAGCCATTTATAATATGAATAACTATAAGTACTTTGTTAAATCGACCATTTGGATTTTTGGATTTATAATGTTTGGTATACTTCTATTCTTTATTTCACGATTAGCATACCTCTTTACCTATGGCGATTTTAAGGAACTAAGCAATTTCAAAATTGATTTAGTTAGAGCTTTTTGGGTAGGAATCCGATTCGATGTGAAAGTCCTAACCTTTGCATTTTTACCAGTAATGCTAATTCCAATCGCAACTATTTTTCTCGGCAACAAACTATTCAAGACATTTAAACAGATAATAAAAATTTACGGGATTATTGTAATCTGTGTTTTTGCTTTGCTTATGGTTATTGACTATTACTTCTACAGTTTCTACAATACCCGCATAAGCATCATAATATTTGGTTTTTTTGAGGATGATACACTTGCCGTAATAAAAACTCTTTGGACTGATTTTCCTTTAATTCCAATACTATTGGGGCTAACTGTAGCAATATTCCTGTTAGTAAAAGCAAGCCTATGGATAGTAAAAGAACGAGAAAATTTCAATTTCTTGAGTGGTAAAATTTTATTTCAAATAATTACCATAATACTTGTTATTGGATTCTACTTTTTAGGATTGCGAGGAACTGTTGCAATTATACCGCTTGATGGCAGACATGCAACCATTTCCGACAACTCTTTTGTAAATGCTCTTTGTAACAATGCTGTTTTCTCTCTTAAAACAGCATACTCCGACAAAAAAGATATCAGCATCAGCATAGATTATGAATCAATGCTAAGGAACTTTAACTTTTCCAACGCAAATGATGCAATTGCAATTCACTTAGGGAAAAGCAGAAACGATTCTTTAAATATAACCGATTTAATTGCAACTACCCCCAAAAATACATTCATAGAAGAAAACCCTCCGTCAGTAGTATTTATTATGATGGAAGGACTTAGCAACTATTACATAAATCTTCATTCTGCAGAAAATAATCTTTTGGGCTCATTGGAGTCGCAACTTAACGACTGCTATGTTTACAGGAATTTCCTCCCATCATATAGCGGAACAATATACTCACTGGAAAATTTACTCGTTGGAACTCCACAAAGCCCGCTTTCCCAATCGAAATTTCAAACTTTCCCACTCGAATCGTCTGTGGCAAAGCCATTCAAGCAGAAGGGCTATGGCACAACTTTTATTACAGGTGGAAAAATGGGTTGGAGAAGTATGGATAAGTTTATTGGCAAACAATATATTGATAAAGTTGAAGCAGAACCCAACTTGTTAAAGGAGTATCCCAACGCAAAAACAGGCGAATGGGGTGTTCATGACGAACATCTATTTGATAGAATGCTCTCAATCCTAGAAAACTCAAACGGAAAACCCCAATTTATTTTTGCCATGACCATTTCGCACCACAGTCCCTATGATATTCCCAAAGACTACGCGAACCTTCCAATTAACTTATCGGATGAGATTAAAAAGAAAATCAAAACTCCCGAGGAGGTTGCTCTTCGATGCTTTAAGGCTTACCAGTATGCCAATAATTGCCTAGGAAGTTTTATTGAAAGGGTAAAGAATTCTCCATTAGGAAAAAATACTATTATTGTTGCAACTGGCGACCACAACTTACTTCAGTTATTCGATTTCTCCGATAAAGACTTGCTAATGAAATACTCGGTGCCGCTTATTATGTACGTACCCGACAGTTATAAACCTAAAACTGATGTTAACACTAGAGTTTTCGCATCGCATAAGGATATTTTTCCCACAATCTTTAACACGTCCCTCTCCGAGGCATCTTACCTTAAAACTGGAAACAACCTATTTTCTCCCGAGTTAAAAAACAGTTTTGGGATACACTGCCATAGAATTGCTATGGACAGCATTGGATGTGTCGATTTTACAACCAGTACTCCGCTTTTCTTTAGATGGAATGAAACAGGAAATCAACTAGAGCCATCAAATGAAAATCCTGATAAACATTTACAAGATTTAATGTTAAAATCAAAGGCGTACGTTGCATCAATGAACCTATTCATCATGAACGATCTTGCTAACAAAACAAAAAGGGGGGGGTGAGAAAAAATGAAATCGTATAACTTTTGACTGATTTTAATAAACAATTTTACTTTTTTCATGTTTACTGTGGAAACCTTTAATAGATATGAAAACAATATACAGCATTTTTCTACTGTCACTTTTGATGCCTTTTGCATTGCTCTCACAGGAAACAGGGATAATAAAAGGTAAAGTTTTCGATAAACAGAGTAACGAGCCAGTTCCCTTTGCGAACATCATTATTTTTGGCACTACAATAGGTACAACTTCTGATTTTGAAGGTAATTATTTGTTTACAGGATTAAAGCCAGGTTATATCGAAATTCAAGCTTCAGCAATTGGATTCAAACCATACATATCCGAAGCCATTCTGGTTACAAATGCAAAAACAGTTTTTGTTGATTTACCTATTGAACAAGCACCTGTGGAACTTGAAGGTGTTGTGGTTAAAGCATCAACATTCCGTAGGAGCGACGATGCGCCTGTATCGCTCCGTAGAATTGGAATTGATGAAATTGAGAAGAATCCAGGGGGTAATCGCGATATTAGTAAAGTAATACAATCGCTACCTGGAGTAGCATCGTCGGTCTCTTACCGTAACGACGTTATTGTTCGAGGTGGAGGTCCGAACGAGAACAGGTTTTACCTCGATGGAATTGAGATTCCAAACCTCAACCACTTTGCTACGCAAGGGGCATCGGGGGGACCCGTTGGAATTATCAACGTTGATTTTGTTCGTGAAGTAAACTTTTACTCTGGTGCATTCCCTGCCAACTTCGGCAATGCTATGAGTTCTATTTTAGATTTCAGGCAAATTGATGGGAATAAAGATAAACTCAAAGTTAAAGCAGCCATTGGAGCTTCGGACTTAGCGCTTACGCTAGATGGGCCTATAAGCAACAATACATCTTTTATATTCTCAGCTCGTCGCTCATACCTTCAATTCCTTTTTAATGCACTTGGATTGCCATTCCTTCCAACATACAATGACTTTCAGTTCAAAACCAAAACTAAGTTCGACAGTAAAAATGAGTTAACTATAATAGGGCTAGGAGCCATTGATGATTTCGAACTCAATACAGGACTGAAAAATCCTGATGAGTCTCAACGTTACATCTTAGGTTATTTACCTGTAAACACCCAATGGAATTATACCATAGGAGCATCATACAAACACTTCAAAAAGAATGGTTTTGAAACTTACGTTATAAGTAGAAACATGCTTAATAACCGACAGTACAAGTACCAAAGCAACGATGAATCACAGCCAAAACTATTGGATTATAAATCGTGGGAAGCGGAGAATAAATTTAGGTATGAGCGTCAACTCAAAGTTTGGAGCAATTACGACCTAAACTTTGGTGGAGGAATGGAGTATGCGCGCTACTTTAACAGCACTTTTCGCGCAAAATATGTTGGAGAAACCTACCAACCCGACAACTACGAAACCAACATGGATATGTTTAAGTGGAGTTTGTTTGGGCAAATAAATCACACTTACTTTCAGAAGCTAACATTATCACTCGGATTGCGTGCCGATGCTAATAACTATTCAACTAATATGAGTAATCTTTTCAAACAAATTAGTCCACGTATCTCTGCATCGTACGAGATTACCCCAGAATATTACCTAAACTTCAATGTTGGACGATTCTACCAACAGCCATCGTACACTACACTCGGGTTTAGCAATGCTGCTGGCGATTTAGTGAATAAATCCAACGGATTAAAGTATATCCGAAGCGACCATTTTGTATTTGGCGCAGAATGGCTACCCAATGAATCTAGCCGATTATCGGTTGAAGGATTCTTGAAACTTTACAACAACTACCCTGTTTCGTTAATCGACTCTGTATCAATAGCAAGTAAAGGTGCTGGTTACGGCACATTCGGCGATGAACCTGTAAAATCGGTTGGTAAAGGTCGCGCATATGGAGCCGAATTCCTTTATCGAAATAAAAATTTACTTGGATTTAATACCCTTATTTCTTACACCTTGGTAAGGAGTGAAAGTGCAAAGATGGACGAAAATCTAAATCCTACCTCTGGCTTTATTCCAACATCATGGGATAATGAACATTTAATATCAATTACGGCAACTCGCACATTTAAACGCGGCTGGGATGTTGGATTTAAGTGGCGATTTGTAGGTGGCGCGCCTTACACTCCTTACGACCTTCAAACATCTGCATTGATTGATGTATGGAATACACGCAATCAGGCCGTCTTGGATTATGGAAAATTCAACACATTGCGACTAAATGGATTTCATCAACTTGATGTAAGGGTTGACAAAATGTACTACTTCAACAATTGGACCCTAAACCTCTATGTTGATGTTCAAAATATCTACAACTTTAAAGGTGAAGAGGCCGACAATTATGTTACAGAGGTTGATATTAATGGAAATCCAACAGTAAATCCAGATGACCCAACAAGATATTTGCTCAAAAAGTTGAAAAATGATGGTTCTGGAACTATATTGCCAACAATTGGTATTATTGTAGAGTTTTAAAACAAATGAAATGAAAAAACTATTATACATCTCACTAGCAACGATATTAGCAGTATCGTGCAGTACATCCCAAACAGTAAAAACTTCCGAAACACCAGAGGTTGTTGTTACAAAACCATTCGATAGTGGCGTTGGTATTAATATCAATTTTACACCTGGAAAATCGTTCAATCATCCACTGATTGCATTTTGGATTGAAGATATTAATGGCAATTTCATACAAACGGTATATGCATCAAAATCAATAACAACCGGTGTATTCAAGTATGGTGTATATGAAAAAGGCAAATGGCAGCCAGGCGAAAGACGTCGCCCCGCATCGTTACCTTACTGGTTACATAAACTTGGTAAAATGACTAACGACGGTTATTTCCTTCCTAGTCCCGAAAATCCACTTCCCGATGCCTACACTGGAGCTACTCCACAGGGAAGTTTTACGGTTAAATTTGCTGTTCCCAGCAATTTAAAACAATTCAAACTACTTATGGAGATTAACCAGCCTTGGGATTGGAACAACTACTGGCATAATAATCGTTACCCTGGTGATGAGAATTACGCAACTTCGGCACAGCCCGCATTGGTTTACTCTGCCGATATTCATATCGATGCAAAAGGCGGAAAGTTCTTCCTTAAGCCAATTGGTCACAGTCATTACTCAGGAGCCAGCGGAGAGCTATTCACAGATATTAGTACCTTAACATCAGCGCTAAATATTGCAAGCGATATTTGGGTTGAAATTGAATAAATAGAACATAAGGCCCTTAAGGGGTTAAAACCCTTAAAGGAATATACACACAGGCTATGCCAACTGCAGTAATAATAGGAGGAACAGGATTAATTGGCCAAGAGTTAATCAAAACCTTACTTAAAGATGGCTTTGAGGTTAAACTCCTATCGCGTAGTAAATCAAAGGTAGATGAGATTTTTGGAGGAAAAGTTACCCCTGTGGAGTGGAATGGCAAAAATCACGATGAACTTGTTCCAATTATTAACAGCTGCAATTTAATTGTAAATCTTGCTGGGCATACAATTGCGATTCCTTGGACCAAATCGAATAAGAATAAAATCTGGAATAGCAGGATTAACACCACCGAAATTATTGCAAATGCCATTAACAGCTGCAATACACCGCCAAAAGTGCTTATTCAGGCATCGGCAGTGGGTTACTACAGCCACAACTCGTGGGAACAACTAACGGAGAATTCATCGAAAGGCGCTGGATTCCTATCAAACCTAACCGATGAGTGGGAACAACAAGCACTGAAATGCGAATCAAAAACTAGGGTTGTTTTAATCAGAACAGGCATAGTACTTTCAAACAAAGGTGGATTTTTGCCAAAAATTCTAAGTCCAATCAAGTATTTTGCAGGAACAATTCTGGGTTCAGGAAAACAGATTATACCCTGGATACACATACACGACCATATATCGGCAATTGTTCACCTAGCTAAAACTGAAAGTGCAACAGGAGCATTCAACCTTGTTGATCCAAATCCGACTTCATTAAGTAAAATAACAAAAACTGTTGGTAAAATAGTAAACAGGCCTATATTCCTTAGAATTCCAGCATCATTACTAAGACTTGCTTTAGGCAATATGGCCAAGGAAACACTTCTTGCAAGCCAAACTGTAAAACCCAAAAAACTTGAAGAATTGGGATTTGAATGGAGGTTTGCTGATATAGAAGATGCGTTAACAAATCTACTAGTACGAAATACCCCCTAAAGAGTTTTGAACCCTTTAGGGGGTTCAAGAAAACATCCTCCAAAACGATTTTTTCTTTTGCAACATTGATAAGTCCAAATTCTCAAGCGCATTAATCATCTCATCGGCAGACGTATACCTGTTCACAATCGCCTCTTGCTCAAATTCGAGAAGTTGGTTATGGCTATAAAATCGAGGTGGCTTTGGGAGCCTTGCTTTTGATGTTGCTTTTGCAACAACCTCAAAAACAAAATCAGAAATACTCTTATGCTGAGGTAAAGGAACCACCAACTGTAGTTGAATTCGCATTAAAGGATTGCTGCTTTCCCATGGATTTTTGCATGTTAGCAATTGCCAAAGCGTTACCCCCATTGCGTAAATATCGGTTTGAGGCTGTATTAACTCCCAAAGATTTAGAATCTGTTCAGGCGAGGAGTAAATCAACGAAAAAGGCAACTTATCGCCCTTATTGCACAAAGGTTCCGAAGGTTTACGAATCAATCCAAAATCAATAATATCTACCTGTGGATTATCAAAGTTGATAACATCATCAACCTTTCTAACTATAATATTGCCAGGTTTTATATCGCAATGAACAAAGCCTGCATCGTGTATACGTTTTAGCGCTTTTAGCGCTTCAATTACAATCAGGATTTTTTGTTGAACTGTAATCTTTGCTTTGTATTTCCCAGTTATGATTTTCTGCAAGTCGATACCTTCGGTAAAATCACGAACCAGGTATTTAGTGTCATCCTGAATAATTAACTCAGGGTTTTGCCGTGTGCACTTGGATAAACCCTCATATTCTCGTTCAGCACGAAAACAATAACGTGGATTATTGTTTAAATACCTATGGAAACGCTTAACAATTACTTTTTGTCCATTTCTTTGGCGAGTTCCAATGAAAGTGCAACAAATTTCTCCGTTGGCCTTTAGAATATTCTTAGGATTAGAAAGAGTCAGCACGTACTTATCGTGCGGACCAATCAATAGAATATCCTCAAAATCCTTAGGCATTAATTCAGTTTAAAGTAACTCTCCAACTCCTGCAAGCTGTTACTGTGCGTTTTGCTATCGTTTACAATTTTACCATTCTCGAGAATCAAAATTCGGGAGCAAATCTCCGTAACGTGCATCAAATCGTGACTCGATATAATTATGGTTGTACCCTTAGCGTTCAAATCCTTCAATTTAGATTTTAACCAAAGCTGAGAGCTGGGGTCTAGGTTTGCAAAAGGTTCGTCGAGAATAATTATTTCTGGATTTGATATCATTGTTGCCAATATACCAACCTTGTTTTTATTACCTGCAGAAAGTTCACGGATATACAAATCTTTATCTTCAATTGAGAAAAAATCTTCATTTTCCTTCATAAAGATTGAAATGTCTGATTTGTTCTTACCGTACAGATTTCCAACAAACTCAAAAAACTCCAATGGAGTAAGATAAGGAATTAAGAAACGCTCGTTAAGATAAGAGCCAGTATAGTTTTTCCAATCGTCGGTTTTATCAACCTGCAAATCTTTGGATTTCACATGTCCGTCGGTAGCCTTAATTAAATCGAGTATCAAACTCAATAACGTTGTTTTCCCCGCACCATTATTACCAACCAGGCCAATAAGTTCGCCTTTATTAATTTTTAGATTTTCAATAGTAAGTGCAAAACTCTGACTATATACTTTTTGAAGCTTTAAAATCTCTATCATAGCTGTAATTATTATTTTCTGAAACCACTTGACATAATATACTTTCTTTTAACTAGTCTATTGCTGATAAATCCGACAAGTTGCCTATGAAGCAGAATTGCAATTGCACCAATAAGACCTACTCCGAAAAAGCCAAACTCTTCCATTCCAATCAAACTGAAAATTAAATAAATAATCATTGGGATACCAAACAATGGAATCATCATAAGAAAATGATGTGCCCCTGTACCTTGGTAATTCATAAATTGGCTTCGGCCTAAATCGATGCTTGAACTGCTAAATGTACCAGAGAAGAATACTAATATGGAGGTTATTCCAACATTATAGAGCACAATTGCAGTGTTTATGAGCGCAATTTTTGAATCTATAAATGCGTAAGGGAGCGTTACCAAATAACTCGCCACACACATTATTGCAAATAGGTAATACTTTGCCAAAACAAAGTTGAAGGTGGATATCCTATGAACTAAGAACATATCATAAAATGAACTTTCCCACGAAAACGCATACTGATAGAAAAACATTGCAAGGTTGGAGGTAAGGAATATCCCTACAAACGTCAACATATACGGGCTATTCAAATATTGGTCGTTGTAAAAGATAAATCCATACAGCAAGAAAAAAATACTGAGATAAAAAACAGATTTTGGGCGTTTATTCCTGAATATCAACTTCAACTCTGAGCCAATTAGCGTTCCAATCAACCCGTAGTTTGACAAAAACTGGAATGAGGTCGATTTTGCATTGTTCTGCTTCTCAACCCCCTCAATGTATGCATTCCTTCTTAGCAACTCGTAAGCAAAAAAATACGACGCTATTGCCAACACAACAGGGAGTAAAGCAAATAGAGCGGTTTGGCTCAGCAAGCCAAGCGCATTGCTATACAATGATGATACAGAGATGATTTTTGCAATATCGAGGTAGATAAATATTGACAGGGCAACTATCCACAGTATAACCAACAGTGGCTTCTTTACAAAATACTTCTTCGCGGTAAAATTTAAGAAGTTATTAAAAGCAATAAACGATATTACCGACACAATCCACGAAACACTGTATAAAGGCGTTTGCGTGCTTAAAACAACCTTAAAGAAAAAAGGTAAAATTAAAAGCAGCGCAAAGAGGTTGAGAAAGTTAAACACACTCCGCACCAAAGGGAAATGCAACAAAGTACTCTTCTTTACTGGCAGTGCTAAATAGGGCTGAATTGACATTACGGGTAATTGCTGCAAAAAGAAACGAATTACAATATCGAACCCGAAGTAGTAGAACAACAAACGGTTAAATGCCGCCAATACATCCTGATTTGGGAATAGCTCAGCAACAATTTTATCGGCAAAAAAGCCAAGCATCAGAATATTTAACGCAAGGTAAATACCAATAAAGCCTAAAAGAATATTGATAAAAATGCTTTTTTGCCAAAAGGGAGACCGTAATTTCTCCTTCCAAAAATGAATTAATAATTGATACATAGACGTTTTTTAATAATCATTTTTAAAGATTTCAATTTATGTAATCAAAGATAATATTTTTAATATCGCTCAAACATTGAAGTATATTAAAGACTCTTAAAAAAAGTTACCCCGCTCTAACGAACGGGGCAACTTTAACTATTTATTTGAAGTCTTCCTGCTTCCAACTTTCTACTTCCAACTTACTACTTAATACTATTAATAATCTCCTTAGCCTTGCTTACCTTCTCGTCCAACATTGCAGTTGTTTTTGCCTCGGCAATAAAACGCAGGTAGGGTTCTGTGTTCGAAGGGCGAATGTTGAACCACCAATCGGGGAACTCAACACGGTAACCATCAAAATCGTACGAAGCGGTTGGCTTTTCGCTATTGATAAAGAAATCGCGAACGGCATCCATAGCCTCACGTTTCTTCTCAATCTTGAAGTTGATTTCACCAGAATTGGCGTAGGTCTCAATCTTATCGATAATTTGCGATAGCGATTTTCCTTGAGCCTTCATCTTGCTCACCACATTCAGGATAAGAATACAGGCCAACATACCAGAATCAGAATAGAAGAAATCGCGGAAATAGTAGTGACCAGCAAGTTCACCACCGTAAATTCCATCAATCTCGCGAAGTTTCTTGGCTGCAAAAGCACGTCCCACTCTCCAAGTATGCATATTTGCACCCATTGGTGTTAGATACTCGCCAACAGCCTTTGATGTTCTAATATCCTGTAATACATTACCTTTCAATCCTTTTTCCTCAAGGAAGTAATGACCCAAAAGACCAATCATAAGGTCGGGAGATATAAAGCGGGCATTCTCATCCACAAACATAACACGGTCGCCATCGCCATCGAAAATGATACCCAAATCGCACTTATGCTTGCGAACAAGATTCTGCAAATCAACAACGTTTTCTGGAACTAATGGATTTGCCTCATGATTTGGGAATGTACCATCCAACTCATCGTATAGGTAAACGGGAGTATGACCAAGAATATCTTTGATAATTAGCGCAGCCATACCATTAGAACAGTCTATACCAACTGACAAATTGGAGTAATCGCGCTTGAATCCATTAAGGAAGGCAATGTACTCCTGCTTTATATTGTGCTCAACAATTTTCCCTTTCTTAGCAACAGGAACAACGGGTGTGGTTTTAACCTTCTCCTCAATAAACTTAAGGCCGGTATCGTAACCAACAGGCTCAGCATTCTCGCGCGACACCTTCATTCCATTGTATTCACGAGGATTGTGCGAAGCAGTAATTTGAACCGAAGCGTTGAAATTTCCTTTTGCTGTTGCGTAGTAAACCATTGGAGTGGTTGATAAACCAAGGTTATACACATCGGCGCCAGCATCGGTAATACCACGGGTTAAGTTCTCGTAAATCTCATCGGACGATTCACGTGCATCTCTACCAACTAAAACCTTATCGGTTTTAAGTAATTCAACCAAAAAGAAACCAATTTTATAAGCATCGTCCTTGTTAAAGTCCTTATTGTAAATCCCCCGAATGTCGTACGCGTGAAATGCTCCCATATTTTTTCGAATTAATAGTTACACAATATTCAATTGGCCTCAAAAATATAATTTTTTGCTAAGAAAATAAAAAAATATAGTACAACTAGTTTAAATCTTCACCAATTCAAAAACTATTCAACCTCAACCAGCGCTCCATTATCAACATACCAGATATATCCTTTCACATCAGCATAATTCATTCCTTTGATTAGCTGCATATAGTTCTGAACCTGCTTTTGATGCTTGGGTAGCTGCTCTCCAAATTTGTAATCAACCACAATTGCTTGGTTATCGCGTATCATTATTCTGTCGGGTCGATAAATTGCAGCACCTTTGGTTAGGATTTCGCTTTCAGTTTTCACTGTCCAACTGCCCGAAAACCAATCCGAAAAGGGTTGGTTTTCCAGAACTTTGCTCACGTTTTGCCGCAACAGCTCAACCTGCGATTCCGTTATAACACCCTCGTTTTTAATCGAGTAAAGCGCATTCTCAACATCATCTGTAGTGATAATCATTGAGAAGAGTCTATGCATCAGTTTTCCATGCTCAATGCCTGCTACAATTTTTGATTCCTCCTCCTTGAAAAACTCCGATGCTTCTAACTGCTGAGCAATTTTCAGCGGTTTTGTGCTAACCGAATAGCTTTCCAGAATCCAAACCTCCTCATCGTCATCTTTTTTCTTCTTTTCTGCTTTGGTTTGAGGTGTTCCAAATGAGTACTCCTTTACAGCAATTGGGTTTTCATAATCTTCAATTTCACTCTCTACCTCTTTAGCATTAAGATGTGCAAGCGGTGACAGGATGATATCGGAGGTGTTTTTTGCATCATCATTTACTTTAAGGGTGCTAACAAACACGTAGAGTTCGTCCTCAGGGCGAGTAAATGCAACGTATAGCATATTTATGCTATCAACCATTGTTTGCACCTTTTCCTCAAGGAAAACTCCCTTAAAATCGCTCTCGCCAAGATGCTTTACGTAGGAAATTGGGTATAAAGGATATTTGGAGTAGGGCTCTTTTTCTGCATTTAACCATAACAATTTCTTCGAATCCAACTTAAAGATATCGATACTAGCATAAGGAACAATAACTATCGGAAACTGCAATCCTTTCGATTTGTGAATTGTCATAATATTGATTGCATCGCCACTCTCGGGCATTGTAAGTGCAAGGCTTCCCTTTTTTTCCTCCCACCATTCCACAAAGTATGGCAATGATGCTGCTCCAATCCTCGATATCTCAATAATCTGTTCGTGTAACACTGCCAGGTACGGTAGTTCCTTTGTTATGCCTTGCAGGTTATAACGCTGAAGAATTGACTCGAACATCGAAACTAATGGCAAATTTCGCAAACCACTTAACCATTGCTTCTCAGCATCAACATCAAAATTTAAGAATGTGTACTCCCAATCGATGCCTTGCTCTGCAATTACCATTACCTCCTTTGATAGTATTGCAGCCGAAAGTGTATCGGTTGAATTAAGAATCAGCCTCATTGCAGCAACGCAAAGTTGCACTGCGTGCGAGGCACTTAACTGCAATGCATCCTGGCTTACCACGTTGAAAAGGTGAGCCTTTTCGGGATATTTATGTTTAAGCGATAGAAGAATATCGGCAATCCGCTTTCCCTCGCTCTTTTTGCGAACTAGAATTGCAATATCGCCAATACTGTAACCCCGATTAACCAAATCGGGAATCAACTTCTCGAACTTTTGAAGCAAAAGCTCGTCCTCAACATCATCCTTATTGGTTGAATAGTGCGTAATTTCAACAAAACCTGAAGTTTTATCGGAATACTTGCATTCCTGCGTAGGATTCTCGTACGCTTTCGACACTAGCGCAAGCAACTCGTCCGATATATCATCGCCACAAAGATTCTTGGTCCAATCAATCAGGAATTGTGAAGTTTTCGTAAAGAAATTATTGTTGAACTCAACAATTTGGTATAGGCTTCGGTGATTCTTTGTGAGGTTCCGGGCATCAACCGAGAAATCGTTCTCAATTTGGTTGGCAAGAATACGCCAATCACTATTTCGCCAACGGTAAATGGCCTGCTTAACATCGCCCACCACCATACTGAACTCGTTCTGCGCCAGACTATTCCCAATAAGCGGTTTAAAGTTGTGCCACTGAATTACCGATGTATCCTGAAACTCATCGAGCATAAAGCAATCGTAGCGTGTACCTATCTTCTCGTACACAAAGGGAGCATCGTTTCCTTTTATAAATTCGCGAAGCAATGGGCCACTATCGGCCAGAATCATTGCATTCTCCTCTGCCAAAATCTCCTTAACCTTATCGCGGATATCGTTGAAAACAGTTAATGTGTCCAAATTTTTGCTTACCGATAACGCTGTGTAGTACTCGGTTTTGTTATTCTCCATATACTGAACAACCGCCAAAAGTTGAGAATGATAACTTTTGGCAATATTCTCCAAAAGTAACCCTGCTCGTCCCAGATTCTTCTTCACAAAATCTTTGCTAACCCAATTATCGCCATCTGGTGTTTCAAGAGCATCAAGGGTACGCTTTCCAACCTCAAAAATCTCATTATATGGCTTAAATTTTGCGCACTTTGAAATAAAACCGTAAACACCAGAGTTCTTGTTCGAAAAATCATCAATAGAGAAACCATTCTTGGCAATATCTTCTACTAAAGCCTTTCCTCTGGAACCTATCTCGTTGGCAATTTCATCAATTTTAGCCTTGGAGTAATCGGCAATGGCCGTAATAAGCTCCTTGCTACCCATTAACTCCAGTTGCTCCTTGCTAAGCAAGCGGAACGGCTCTGAGTAAAGATTCATCCCCAGACCAATTAGCATTTTTCGGATATCGGGACTTTTGTCTTCCTCCAGTTGCTCGTAAATCATACCTTGGAAACGCTCAAATAGCGCCACATCCTCGGAGCTGCTGTCGAGTAAACGGTCAACAGCCTTTTCTACAATGGACTCGTACTCCAAGCGTAAATCGTTGTTACCATGAAAACCAATCTCCCAGAGCAAATTCTGAATAACCCGCTGCACAAAACTATCGATTGTGCTAACGCTAAACATTGAGTAATCGTGAAGGATGTTGGATAGAGCCTCTTTAGCCTTAAACTGGATAGTTTCCTTTGTAAGTCCTGTTTCTGCAATAATCACCTCGAGCATTCCGGGCTCATTGCCATTGGCTAAGCCGTAGAGTTTGAATAGAATTCGCTCCTTCATCTCAGCTGTAGCCTTGTTAGTAAATGTAACCGCCAATATTTTTTTGTATGATAATGGGTCAACCACCACCATTTTTATATACTCAGCGGCCAACCTAAAGGTCTTACCTGAACCAGCAGAGGCTTTATATACAACTAGTTTGCTCATTTATTGGAATGATTTTCACAATCAATAAAGATAGTTGTTTTTGCTGACAGTTTTGAGTTGAAGTTTGAAAGTGAACAATACAATTATTTCACAGCCCTTAAGATATGCCTTTTGCCAGGAGGTCCTGCTAGTCGCTCGACCCTGAACCCAGCAGCCCGAAGGGCTTGTTTCACAATTCCCTTTGACGAGTATGTTACCAAAACGCCACCAACAGAAAGGGAACTGAAGAGTTTCTGGAACATCTCAACACTCCACATCTCAGGTTGGTCGTCGGGAGCAAAGGCATCAAAGTAAATTAGGCTGAAATTTTCTACAGGAATCCACTTGGTAAAATCCTCATTAACCTTACAAATCCTAAAGGTTTGATTTATTTCAATAGATGAATTCCACTCTGCAAGCATAATCCTACTCCAACACTCAGCAACTTCGGGGTTTAATATCTGGCTGTAATTCAAATCCTTGATTTGCTTTTCCGTAATTGGATATAGTTCAAGTCCGGTATAGAGTGTTTCAACGCCACTAATTAATGATTCGCTAGCTGTTAGCGCAGCATTCAGCCCAGTTCCTAGTCCAATTTCTAAGATTGAAATCTGCTTTAACGCACCCGATAGATGCTTAAAGCCCGAATTGATAAAGATATGCTGCGACTCTGTTAACGCTCCATTCATAGAATGGTAGTAGGCTCCGTGAATTTTGGAGAAAAGGGTATGCGAGCCATCGGCTGTGAGAATGGATTTTTGTTTTTGCATTCTGCAAAGGTAACTAAGCACTAAATACTAGTAATTTGTAGTCAAAATTAATTAAATTGCACATAAACTTCATGTTTTATCATCACTTAATTGGATATGTATTTTTTTGCATATCACATAACATATATATTGAAATATCATCAAAAAATGCTTTTTTTGTAAATGTTTAGACAAATTTCTGCAAGCAAACAACCTTCTTATTAATCAAATAATTAACCTCTGCGATGCGCATACAGAGAATTAGCAACAATGTAGATACTGTTGAAATTGACGGTGAAGTCGACCTATCGCTAATAATGCCGTTAATCAACAAGTATCGTGGCAAAAAAGGTAGTCTTATACCGTTACTTCAGGGTGTTCAAACAGTTTATGGGTATATACCTAAAAGCGCCTTTGAACTTTTAGCAAAGGAAACAGAACTTACCCTAAGCGATATGTACGGTGTCGCTACTTTCTATGCTCAATTTAGATTAAAGCCTGTAGGCAAAATTGTAGTGAAAGTTTGTCACGGAACAGCCTGCCACGTTCAAGGTGCCGATGCAATATCCACCGCAATAAAGGATGCATTGGGCGTTGAAGATGGCGGCACAACACCCGACAGACTTTTCACGCTGGAAACAGTAGCATGTTTAGGTTGTTGCTCTCTTGCCCCAGTTATGATGATTGGAGAGGAGACCTTCGGCAAACTTACAGGAAGTTCTGCCGTGAAAATAATCAAGGAAATCCGAATTAGGGAAAGCCAAAATAAATAGTTTATAGTTGTTCGTTGAAAGTTGATGTGCCCAAACCCTTAACTTTTAACCTTTAACTCATCACATAATTATGACACAAACAAAGGTAATTGTTGGACTTGGCAGTTGCGGGATTGCAGCCGGAGCCAACAAGGTTTACAACAAAATAAAAGCCCTTCAGGAAGCAGAAAAACTCAACTTTGAACTTGCTAAAACGAGCTGTATTGGAATGTGCTTCCGCGAACCACTTGTTGAAGTGATTGACGATAATGGCTCTATGATTTATGGAGATGTTGATGAGGACAAGGCCATAGAGATTATTCAGCAACACGTTATTGGGCTGAACCCAATTAAGGATTACGTTGTAAAAACCGATTTATTCACCACTCCCGATAGTGTTTACTTCGATGGACAAATTAAAATTGCCCTTCGGAATTGTGGATATATCGACCCAGAGAATATTCAGGAATATGAAGATAGGGGTGGTTACTCTGCCTTGAAACTAATTGCAAAGGACAAAATTGCACCCGATGTTGTTATACAAACCATTATCGACTCCGGACTTCGTGGCCGTGGCGGTGGTGGTTTTCCAACCGGAATGAAATGGCGATTTGCCCGTGCAAGCCAATCAGCCGAAAAGTACATTATTTGTAACGCAGACGAGGGCGACCCCGGAGCATTTATGGACCGTTCATTGCTCGAAGGCGACCCACACGCAGTTATTGAAGGGATGATAATTGGCGCATACGCCATTGGCGCAACCGATGGTGTTATATACTGCCGTGCCGAGTATCCTCTGGCTATCAAACGCCTAAACATAGCGCTTGCACAAGCACATGAACGTGGCTATTTGGGAAATAACATTCAAGGAATTGAAGGATTCAACCTCGATATTCATATTAAGGAAGGCGCTGGCGCCTTTGTTTGCGGAGAGGAAACTGCGCTAATGGCATCGATAGAGGGAAAGCGCGGTATGCCATCGAAACGTCCACCGTTCCCAGCCGAATCGGGACTATGGCGTAAGCCATCGAACATCAACAACGTTGAAACATTTGCCAACGTATCGTATATTGTAAGTCACGGTGCTGGCTCGTTTAACAAGTACGGAACCGAAAAAAGTAAAGGAACCAAGGTTTTTGCGCTAACAGGCAAAATTAAGCACGGAGGTCTTGTAGAAGTTCCAATGGGAATGAGCCTTCGCGATATCATCTTTAAACTTGGTGGCGGAATTCAAAACAACAAAAAGTTCAAAGCCGTTCAGTTGGGAGGTCCTTCGGGCGGTTGTATTCCCGAGCATCTAATAGATATCCTAGTCGATTACGACCAAGTTAACGCCACTGGCGCAATTATGGGCTCGGGAGGGATGGTTGTAATGGACGAAACAACCTGTATGGTTGATGTTGCCCGGTTCTTCCTCGATTTCACACAAAAGGAATCGTGTGGAAAATGCACATTCTGCCGAATTGGAACTAAGCGAATGCTTGAGATTCTTTCCAGAATTACTGTAGGCGAAGGCCAAGAGGGCGATATCGAAAAACTTGAGGAACTGGCTCTGCAAGTTAGGGATAGTTCTCTATGCGGACTTGGCCAAACCGCGCCAAACCCAGTGCTCACCACAATTAAGTATTTCCGTCACGAGTATGAGGCTCACATCCGCGACAAAAAGTGCCCTGCACATAGCTGCAAGAAACTTCTCACCTACGAGATTGTTGCCGATAAGTGTACTGGATGTACAGTTTGTGCAGTGAAATGCCCTGTTAAGGCAATTGACGGGGAACGCAAAAAGGTTCATCATATAAACCAGGATATCTGCATTAAGTGCGGCGACTGCTACTCAAATTGCCGATTTGATGCAATTACAAAAAGTTAAGAGATAAAAGTTAAAGGTTAAAAGAATTAGTAATGAGAATTTAGATTTCGAACCAACAGCCTAAAATCCTATAGTCTTTAAACCAAACAGTCAAACAGTCAAACAGCCAAACAACCAACTCCAAATGAGCGAACAGGTAAATATAGTTCTAAACGGAATTAACACAACAGCCCACAAAGGCGAGTATATACTTGATGTTGCCCGCAGACACGGAATAGACATTCCAACCCTTTGTCACGACCCAAGGTTAGAGCCATACTCATCGTGCTACGTTTGTGTGGTGGAAATTGAAGGTCAGCGAAACCTCCAACCATCCTGCTCAACCCGCGTTGCGGAGGGAATGAAAATTAACACCGACAATAGCCGTGTACACAAGGCTCGCAAAACTGCGCTGGACTTGATAATGAGCAACCACTACGCCGATTGTGCGGCACCTTGTCGCGAGCGTTGCCCTGCTGGCGTTGATGTTCAGGGCTATATCTCGCTAATTGAAAAAGGACTTTATAGCGAAGCAATTGGACTGATAAAACAAACCAATCCGCTACCTGCAATTTGTGGTAGGGTTTGCGTTCGTCCTTGCGAGGCAGCCTGTCGCCGAAACAATATGGACGAGGGAACAGGAGTTGGCATCGATTATCTAAAACGTTTCGCCGCCGACCGCGATTTGGAATCAACCCATCACTATAAACCCACCATTGCACCATCAACAGGTAAAAAGGTGGCAATTATTGGTGCTGGCCCTGGTGGACTTTCTGCCGCTTACTTCCTTCAACAAAAAGGTCATCAGTGCGATATTTTTGAGGCACAAGCCCATGCTGGGGGCTGGTTACGTTACGGAATTCCAGAGTATCGCCTACCAAACGATTTGCTCGATAAAGAAGTATCAACAATCACCGAACTTGGTGCAAACATATTCTACAACCAAAAACTTGGCGATAACCTAAGCTACAAGAAGATTAGCGAGGAGTACGATGCTATGATTCTTACCATTGGCTCGCAGCGCGGAGCGCTTTTGGGTGCCGATGGCGAGGATGCCGATGGAGTTTTCTCCGGCATCGATTTCCTTCGGAATATGGAGGTTACAGGTCAACGATACGATTTCAAAGGCAAGCGCATTGCCGTAGTGGGCGGTGGAAATACCGCTATGGACTGCTGCCGCACATCAATCCGCTGCGGAAGCACTGATGTTAAGGTGATATACCGCCGTACTGAGGCCGAAATGCCTGCAAACCCTATCGAAATTCACGAATCAAAACTTGAGGGTGTTGAATACCAATTCCTAACTGCTCCGGTTAGAGTGAACAAGGATGCTAACGGAAAAGTAAAATCGATGACCCTAATCAAAATGGGATTGGGCGAACCCGACGCATCGGGTCGTAGAAGGCCTGTACCTATTGAGGGCTCGGAGTACGATATGGAGTTCGACTACATACTTGCTGCAATTGGTCAGAAAACCGACATCAACTTTCTTGACGATGTTAACAAACACGCAAAGAATGGCGAGCTAAAAGCCAATAAATGGGGCGATATTGACGCCAACAAGGCAACCCTGCAAACTGGCATTCCATCAGTTTTCGCTGCTGGCGATGGCGTTACAGGCCCCGCAACCATTATTGAAGCTGTTGCACAAGCTAAATTGGCCTCACACAGCTGTCACCTTTACTTAACTGGGCAAGACGTTGCGGCACCTAAAAAGGAATTTCTAAGCAAAAAGGATAACTTTCATCAACTTAGCAAGGATGAATTTGTAAATAGATACCAGCATCAGATACGTGAGGAGATGCCAGTTCTGGAAGCCGATGGCCGCAAAAATTTCAACGAAGTTGAACTGGGCTACACCCACGAACAGGCGCATCACGAGGTTGGACGTTGCTTGGAATGCGGCTGTACTGAGTATTTCGATTGTCAACTAAAGCAGCACGCCGACACATACCAAGCCGATCAAATGCGATTTATGGGTGAGCATAAGGAGTTCAATGTGAACTTCTCACATCCATACATCGAAATTGATAACAACAAGTGCATCCTCTGCTCGCGCTGCGTTAGAATCTGCAAAGATGTTGTAGGTGCAAATGCACTAACGCTTGTAAAACGTGGCTTCGAAACCTACGTTGCACCTGCATTGGGCGAAAATTTGGCTAACACAACCTGCGAATCGTGCGGTATGTGTATTTCGGCCTGTCCAACTGGTGCTATCACCGAGAATGTTCCATTCAAACCAGGCCCTATAAAAACCGAAACATTCGAAACTATATGCGGATTCTGCTCCGTGGGGTGCACACTAACTTTCCACCACCGTGGAGGTTACATCATGAAGGTGACTGGCGCAAATGGAATGGTTAATACCGATGGAAACCTCTGTATGTATGGCAAGTTCGGTTATCGCAAGTTCAACAGCACAAGCAGACTCACCAAACCTTTGAAAAAGGTCAACGATAAGTTTGTAGAAATCAGCTTCGATGAGGCATACCGAATGATATCAGACCAAATTAAAAAGGTAAAACCTGAGCAAAACGCATTCTTTGCAGGAGCATCGCTAACCAACGAGGAGCAATACCTTGTTCAGAAGTTTGCACGTGCCGCTGCAAAAAACAACAATATTGGAAGTTTCCACTATATGAACGGCGATAGCGCTTTTGCAATTGACTCTTTGGCAAATTTCAACTTCGATTCTATAAAAAACACAAATCACGTCTACCTACTTGCAAGCCAAATTAACAGGAACAATCCAGTATTGGGGTATATGCTCAATGCTGCTAAAAAGCCAATCACAGTAATTTCCACAAAAGAGAGCAACCTTGCCGATAGGGCAAATGAGTTTATACAAATCCAATCCTACTATCACTTTGTAAAGGCTGTAAACCACTACTTGCTTACTCACGACAAGCAAAATATGATTTTCATTGGCGACCACTGTGATAATTTTGGGAAATACGACTCAGAATTGCTACTTGCCAATTTTGCCGATTTATGCAAAACCGCAGGCACTAGCCAAACCGAGGTTGAGCGCTTTGCCAATGAATTCAACAACGACTTTGGCGCGTTGCTAGTATTTGCCGAGAACGAAGTTTCCAATGCCACGGCGCAGGAGATTTTCAACCTAATGCTTATTACAGGTAAGTTAGGGAAAACAAATGGAGGCCTAATTGCTCTTAAGCAGAAGAATAACTCTCACGGATTAATCGATATGGGCGTTAGACCCGAAACAAGTATTGGAATGCAAAGCATAACCAATCCTGAATTGGTATCGAAATTGAGAACCAAGTGGAAGGTTGACGAAATCCCTGCAAACACCTTGAATGTTGAGCAGGCATTCAGCAATGGCGATTTTAAGAACATCATTATCTTTGGTGAAGACCCTGTTGGCACTGCAACTCACAAGCATAATGTTAAGGAGAACTTGAAGAAGGCAGAATTCATTGTGGTACAGGATAGTTTTATGAGTGAAACAGCCGAAATGGCTAATCTTGTATTACCAGCAAGTTTCTGGTTCGAGACTGGTGGCTCGTTCACCAATAGCAACCATATGGTTCAAACGTTCAGCGAGGGATTAAAACCAAAGGTTGAACACACAACTGTAGACCAATTGCTTGCCTTACTTAAGCAATTCAACATCAACGGCTGCAAGGATGTTTACGATGTACAAACAGAAATACTATCGCTACTACCCCAAACCGACGGTCAAGCAAAGTATTCGTTCGTATTAACCAGTTCCGATTCGGGCTATATGAACTTTGTAAGTGGTTGCAACCACATAATGATGCAATTCGATAGGGAATTCGAAACCAAGCTAGAACATTCTAAAACCAACCAATATGAACGAGTTTAGGAATATCGACGATATACTCGATTTTGCAATCGAACGCGAGCAGGACGCTGTAAACTTCTACAATAAAATGGCTGCAGGAGCCCGCAATGCCGATATGAAGGCTACTTTTGAGCAATTTGCTCAGGAGGAAATGGGACATAAGGCAAAGCTTTTGAAGATAAAAGTAGAAGGTATTAACGCCCTCAAAAATGAGAAGGTTCAAGACCTAAAAATTGCCGACTACATTGTGCGCGACGAGCATCGTGGCGAACTAAACTACGAGCAGGCATTGGTTCTTGCAATGAAACGCGAGAAAGCCGCATTTCGCTTATACTTAACACTCTCCGAAAGGGTTAAAGATACCGAGTACAAAAACCTTTTCCTTTCGCTTGCACAGGAAGAATCGCGCCACAAGTTGCGATTCGAGTTGGAGTACGATGAGTTTGTTTTAAGGGAGAACTAATTTAGTCCAATAATCTTACCCCCTCAAGGGTTTTGAACCCTTGAGGGGGTTGTTCTTTAATCTAACCCTCAATGCCTTTCGTTAGGATAAATCTTTTCAAAATTTTTCCATACCAAAAAAACTTTATTCCATTCTAATATATACCTTTGCTCCGGATTCAGATTAAATGGCAAATGATTCGTATCGTTATTCGAATTCTTCTAGTAGCAGTATTTTTATACATAACAGCATCGTGTGTTGAGCCGGGTCACTACCAAACCCGCGAAAGGTATGTTGTAGATTCTAAGAGCCTATTTATTCGTAGCGCCCCTTCGCCTATCTCTGAGATTATCTCCAGCTACAAACAAGGCGATACCATTGTTGCACTTGCATCGGATAAGTACTGGGTAATGGTTAAGCGAGGTAGTAAAACCGGATTTGTCTCTACAGATTACTTAAAAAAGATTGAACCACCCAAAACCCCAATAATTCTTGAAAAAGTTGAGGGAATAGCCAACTGGAAATCATGGTATTTCTGGGTTATTGCTTTGGCAATTACACTTTTATGGGTATTTATTGATGAGATGACTATCAAATTCAAGGAAAAACTCAAAAATAAGCACGAAATTTCAGTTAAAGGACTCTTAATTACACCAGTAGTTTTCTTTGTAAATGCAATTATGTGCGGTGTTCTTTACATCAACTGGAAGGACCAACTGCTAGAAAGTCTTCACAAAGGATTCTCGCTTGTACCCGAAAATCTTGATATTATAAGCTGGGTACTTTGGATTCAGTTACTAATACTTCTAATTGGAATATCGCTCGATTTACTCGGCTCAATTTTCAAGAGCGGTGTTGCTTGGGGTATGCTCCTAACCCTTATCGACTTGTTGCTGGGAGTTTACATCTTTGCAGTTTCGTTCTACCTAACCATATCGCTCTACTACTTTGCAATTATCTTCCTATTGATATTCTTCGGAAGCCAGTACATATCTATGGTTTACCAGAATAGTAAGCGTACTAGGCTGTATCAAAGGCCTAAGTAGTTATTGAGATATTAAGTTATTAGGTAATTAGGCTCTTCCTGCTTCCTGCTTCCTACTTCCTGCTTCCTACTTCCCACTCAAACATCAAACCCTAGGTATAAACCTTAACGAGTTTGCTTTGAACGATACCCAAACATCGGAGCCGTGCTGAAGTTCTAGTCGGTTTATGGATTCCCAAGTTACTAGCGCCATCACTTTAAAACCAACATCAACTGTAACCTCATATCCAAATCGTTGGGGGAATATATCAACAACTTTTCCTTGGAAAACATTTAATGCGCTCTGATTGGGGCTTGTTCTGGAAACGCTCACAGCACTTTCAGGAAAACACACAAAACCATCGCCAATGCTTTCGTCGGTGTAACCACAAATCTTATGTCCGCTTTGCAGTTGGATTATCCTTAGTTCGTGCTCGGTTGTGTCAATAATTTGAGCGTGATAGAAATTTCGCACTCCTGTAAATTTGGCAACAAACATCGATTTTGGGTTCTGGAATATCTCCTCGGCAGTATCGCACTGCTCAATTATTCCTTTATTCACCACAGCAACCCTATTGGCTAGCGATATGGCCTCCTCGTAATCGTGGGTAACGTGTATTATGGTTGTACCCTCCCTATTTATTGCTCTTAGAGCAGAACGCAAACCAGCCCTCAGCTGAACATCAAGCGACGATAAAGGCTCATCGAGCAGCAAAACCTTTGGCTCAAGTGCCAATGTGCGAGCCAACACCATACGCTGCAACTCCCCACCCGAAAGGGTTTGTGGATTTCTATCGAGCAGATGATTTATGGATAGTTTCTCCGCCAGTTCAATAACCCTGCGGTGCAATGCCCTACCCTTTACACCCTTTCTTCGCAATGGGTAAGCAATATTGCTATAAACTGACATATGCGGGAAAGCCGCATAATCCTGAAATACCAAACCAACACCACGGTTTGTAATAGGTTTTTGGGTGATATCCTCGTTATTGAGGTAAATAAATCCAGATTCGGGCCTTACCAAACCAGCAATGGTTTCGAGAATAACCGATTTTCCTGCACCAGATGGCCCTAAAAGCATAAAGTAGTCGCCCTCGTTCACTGTGAACGAAACATCCTTCAGGGCAAACGCTCCCAAATTCTTCGATAGTCCTTCTACCTTAAGCATTGGGTTTATTTTTTCTGGATAATAAACGAATAATTACAAATACAATAAGGCTAACACCAATAAATAGCACGGCCGCTGGACGCGCATATTTTAAACCAAAAGCTCCAAACCTTTCAAATATCAGAACAGGAGCAATCATAGGGTGATAAGCGATAATAACAACTGCACCAAACTCGCTCATTCCACGGGCAAACATCATTACCAAACCCGACACAATGCTTCGCCAAGCCAACGGAAGCGATATAGTGAAGAATACCGTTGCCGGCGATGCGCCCAAATTAAGCGCGGCTTTCTCCAAACGCTCCGGAACAAGCGCAAAACCCTCGCGTGCTGCATTAATCAGAAATGGAATACTAACAAAAGCCATAGCCAAAGCAATTCCAGCGGGCGCTCCAATCAACTCCAGCCCAACTGCCGATGAAGTTTTGCCCATAAAACTATCGCGAGCAATAAAACCCAGAATTGCGATACCTGCCGCAGAATGCGGAACAACAACAGGTAAATCGATAATTCCTAGAACAAGCCGTTTCAATGGAAAATCGTAACGTGCAAGCAAGTAAGCCAAAGGTATTGCCAATACCGAAAAAACAATTGTTGCAGCCATCGACACCCAAATTGTAAGCCAGATGCTATCTATCACTTCCTGCTCTGCTGCTGTATCAACTAAAGTTTTAACAGGTGTTGATATTACCATCCCTAGTAACGGCGATATAATAAAAAGCAATACAAGACCACCCAGTAAGGCTGCAATCAGCCTAAACCAAGAGAAATTTGTATGTTTGAATACTTTGCTAATCATTATCTTTCTTAGGTGACGGGCGACAAGTGATATGTGACAAATAAAGCAATAAAAAAAACATTTCCCTGTCACTCGTCATTTGTCACATGTCACAATTAAATTATTTTAAAGCGAATACTTTCAACGGTTCTGGAATACTATCAAAAGATGTAGTGGGACTTGGCACAACTGGGGTTTGTCCCATTTGTTTTAGTATTGCTAATCCACCATTTTGGCTCAAAAAGAACTTGGCAAAGGCTACAGCCAACTCAGGGTTTTTACTACTTTTTGGAATGGTTAAGCCATAAACCATTGGTTCTCCAACCATCTTTACTGTTGAATTAGGGGTTTTGCCAAGCACTTCAACATCAACCTGCCTATATGTTGACTCATACGAAGGAGATGAAAGGTTTACCTCTAGCGGAAGGCTCAAATACTTCAGATTGTGCTGAACTGCAACCGATTTGTAAAGAAAAATATAGTCGATAGCACCTGCTTCCAACAAAGCAATCAAATCGACCTCCTTGGGGCGAATAAACTTATTGTCTTTTTGCAGAACCTTTTCAGCGATTCCTGCATTCTGGTAGTATATCTCGGAAAGTTTAAGAGTCATAACGGTTCTATAACCACAGGGGTCGGAATTTGGGTCGCTACGACCAAAAGCAACGTCATCTTTCAACAGTATATCGAGCCAGTTGCTCAAATTTATCTCATTAGCATAACGCGACTTATCGTGGTACACTATTGCCATTTCATTCCCTGCAAAGGGAATATTCCACGATGCAAAATCAGGAATAAGCAACTTATCTATCACCTTATAATCGGCCGATGCGAACAAATCGCAAGGTTTACCCAATTCAGATATTTTACGTGCACACTCCACGCTTCCTGCTGCCTCAAGGTAAACCTTAACCTTTGGGTTTACCTTGGTAAAACTATCAACGGCAGCCTTCATTGGCATCGAAAGGCTTCCTGCATGAAAAACGATTAACTCGCCAGAGTTAAATCGCTTATATTCTTTAGCTCCACAAGAAAAAAGGAAAAAGGAAGCAATAAATAGAAATGTGCATTTAATGGCTCTCATACGAATACTTTTATTATTTAAAACTATACGATAAACTCATCTGAAAAAAACGACCTGGCGACATCAGCCCCTTTTTATCGGCATAGGGCTTATCCAGTAAATCAAACACATCCAAGGTCAACTTAAAGTCCTTGTACTCTTTCCAAATCCTTAAATCGAATGTATTCCAGGAATCGTTTTTGTAGCTGTTAACCTCATCGCCCCACTGCTCACCAATAAACGTCCAAATTAAACCCACATTAACGTACTTGCTCACAACAAATGCCTCAATGGATGCTTGCTCAATGGGCACTTCGGCCAATGCTTTGTTAGTTAAATCGATATTTACCAATGGGTTTGCTTCAAAGTCGGTAATTTTAGAACGATTAAACGAATAATTACCTCGAAGTAGCATCCATTTAACAGGAACTACTTTTAATGAAATTTCGCCACCATAAACCCTAACGCTTGTAATGTTCTCCCTTTTAACAATTGGCTTAATTTCAGAACCTCCGGTATCTATTGAATCGCCAGTGGAAACAAAATACTGAAAATCGGAGCCATTGGAGTAAAAAGCAGCAATATCGAGCCTAATCATATTGTTGAATTTAACTCCGCCTCCAAGTTCGTAGGTTATTAGGTGCTCAGGTTTAAGGCTAGGATTAGCCAACTTAAAGCCTTTTGTAATTTTTCGTGACGAGCATAAATCGTCTAGCTTTGCTGGCATAAATCCCGATGATACAGAACCGTAAACGCTCATCCAGTCATAAGGCATAAAGCGCACACCCAATTTTGGATTGATTGATTGCCACGAATTTTCGGGGAAATACGCTACAGTATCGTTAGCAAATCCAGTATTCTTAGTTGGGTCAACCACATTAAGGTAGCCATCAAAAAAGGTTGCATAATCGAAACGTAAACCAGCCAATATTTTCAACTTACCGTTGAACAGATTCTGCTCATCCTGAACAAATGCAGCGGCAAAAGTTACCTTGCCATCGCGCTCAACATAATCGGTGGATGTACGGTAGATATCCTCGGCATCCATCCAGCCGTGCTTTAGGTCGATACCAAAAGTAATGTTATTGCTAAAAATTAATTGGCGCGAGGCATTTGCCCATAAACCAACATCACCTGAAACCTGAATGGTATGAAACAGTTTATACTCTGCACTTGTATTTAAATTTTCGTTTTGCCTTTTATAAACCTCGTGCTGTGCAAATCCATAAATATCGAGAAGATACTCTTCAACCTTTCCGTTGTAACCAAAACGAATACGTTGCGTGGTGTAAGCATCGTAGCTGCCATCGCTCATATACACAGTTCGTCCTGCACCACGCTTATCGGTATAAATATTACCACCCACAAAAAACGACGAACTATCCGTAACTGGAATAAACATTTTAAATGTCGCCCCTTTCTCCTTTAGGTACAATGGCACATTGGTAGAATCCCGAATAGCCAATGGCTCTGCAATGTAACCATCACCCTCACGCCAGAAACCGTAAGTCATTAAGTTGACTCCTTTTTTTAGCACTGGTATTTTTCCGCCTAAAGTTGCCCTTGCGCCAAGCAAACCAAAACCTCCAGCCTCAGCAGTAACTGTACCATAGAATGGCGAGTCTATAGGGTTTTTAGTTCGAATATTGATAACTCCAGCCATCGCATTATTCCCAAACAATGCCGATGACGGCCCATGAACCACCTCTATTTGGTCGACCAAATCGGGCGAAATCAAACTCCAATTTATAAAACCGTAGGATGTTTTATTGAGTGGCGCACCATCGTAGAGAATTAATACACGATTGGAACCATCCAAACCACGCATTGTAACCGATGCATTCTTGGAGTAAACACCGTTTGAACGGTCGACAAAAAGTCCGGGAATAGTCTTCAAGAAATTATCGACATTGGTATTCGGCGAGCCTTTAACGTTCACACTATCGATGGCAGTTACCATTGCAGGCACTTCCCATGTAGATTGAGGATTAAGTGTAGCAGTTACAACAACCTGTTCAATTGAAATTACTGTGGGCTTAAGTGTTACCATTAAAACATCATTACCACCAACAACTTTTGCCTCAACAGGAAAATAGCCCAAATGACTTATAATTAATGCATCAATCCTGCTTTGGTTGCAAATACTAAAAGTCCCAGTAGAATCAGTAATAACGCCGCGAGTAGTTCCTTTAACTATCACAGCAACACCCTGTAAAGCATTCTGCGACTCAGAATCGACAACCTTACCCTTTACACAATGCTGAGCATATCCAAACCCCGAAAGCAGAGTTAGAAAAATAAAAGTAAGTATCGATTTATAAAAAGATAATCTCATTGAAAGCAATTATTTCTGCATTACAACAGAAAACACAACTTTCCCATCGGACTGTCCTGTCACCTCTGTAACTTTTAATATTCCATACTTACCATTGCTCTCGAGTTTGAACGAGTAGGTATCGCCTGCCTTTAAATTTTTGGCCTTACGTTTACCGTCGGCCTCAGAGTATAAACTCACCACGTAAGCTGGGTCTGACACTGCATCAAATTGTTCCTGTGTCATTGTAACTTGATAAAAACGAGCAGTATTACGTGTAGTCCAACTCGACAAATCAAAAATACCAGTCAAATTAGCACCTGGCGATGCAATTGTATTTAAATCGCCTGAATTGGCATCGTAAAAATAGAGCATATGAATATCACCCTGAATAGCACTGGCATCCTGCATTGAATAGGCTACGCCATTTGTTAACGACAGGAATCCTTTACCATTCGCTACGCCTTGAGCATTCAGTTCGAGATTATTGTAACGAACCAACTCACCTCCCACTGAGCCATCGTCCTTTGTAACTGTTAACGATACGCTCGACGATTGTCCCTTAATATCGCGAATAGTAAAAACAATCAACTCAACATCGTCGGTTCCTTTAGCAAAGGTAACTTCGCGCTCAAATTCCTTGATATTCATACCCTCATCAACCACACGATTATTGTTACTAGCAACAATGAGATTAGTTAGAGTATTATCGCCATTCCACTGGCAATGTATTTTGAACTTAAGAATCTCGGCAACCGATGCCGAAGTATCATCGGTAATTAAACCTTCACCACTAATAAGTTCAATTACAGGAGCCGCAGTATTCTTTTCTGTCTCCTTGCACGATGCCGATAATGCTACCGCAAGCATCAACATCAAACCAATACGAATAGTAATGTTTTTCATATCGATATTATTTGAAAAGGCTGGTTTGTCGAAGTCACGGAATCTCAATCTAAACTATGAGATTCCTGCATACGCAGGAATGACAATACATTAAACAGCCTTAATTATTCTACTTCTTTAACTTCCTTAATCCTGATGCAGCGCCAACACCTGCCAATGTTCCAATAAACCCAAATGCAAAGTGCGTTAATACTGGAAACATAAACCCAGTAGCCAAACTACCATAGTAAAACCCAGTAATAGACGAGAAAACTATTCTGGTAAGCGGAATCAAAGTATAAGTTAATCCACCTAACAATGCAATAACAGGAATCCACACTAATTGTTTAGGCCAACGGTACCAAACAAAATCAACAAAAATACCCATGCCAACATAGATGTATGGTAACATTGGGTCGGTAAAGCCAAAACCTGGTATAAGTGTGGTTAGTATTGAACCTGTTACTGTTACAGATGTTGCCAAACGCAAATTGGACAAGTACCTTGCTCCCATTACAAGTAACATAAACTCCAAACCATGCCTACCGGGCATCCGCAATGGAATTCTAAACTTATAATGTAGCCAAGTTGCAGCAAAACCAACTAAAAGCAAAAGCACAATTTGTGCTGTGGTTGAAAAACTAATTGGAAATACTCTTGATAAAGTCCTTGTCTGCGAGTTTGTAGCCATATTCGTTACAATTATCTATTTTATTTACTATCAACGTTATTAATCCATTACGGTGAACTGGTCGTAACCAGCCTTCCAGTAATATCGACGAAGAATCGTCAATTACATCACCACTTGGAGTTACTATTTGGTGAACCTCAACAAGTTTTTTCAGCTCCGCTGAAGTTTTGATGCCTGTTATTGTTCTAACCTCAGTACCTTTCAATGCCACAAAACGACCATCGTTTCCCGATGCTCTAAGCCCTACAGCAGCCATTGAGCCAATTACACCATCGTGATTGCCTGTAAGACCAATCAGAATGATACCCTCACGCTTTGCCAAATTCAAACCATCAATCTGTTTCACCAAGTCCAGCTTCGCAGTTTTTCCCCATTCAATAACCGATTCGGGAACATTATCAGCATCGACCACACACAAACCGCAATCGGAACCAACAGCACAGGCTTTCAGTAGATACGATATCATAAAATCCAACAACTCATCGGGTTTTGAGGTTTCAACCTCAATGCAAAGCGATGAGTTATGCGATGTGTAAGGCACACGTGGGTCGAAAAGCAACTGGTGACGCGATATTGCCCCTGTTGTACCTAAACCATTGGCAACAATCAACTCCGCCATCGTTCGTCCAACATAGCCTGTGCCCCTACTCTCTAAGTTATCCGTATCGTCTATTCCAACAAAATATCGCATCAAAAAAACTACTGTTCGTTAATTCTATGGAAAAAATTCTTCACAAAAACCTTTACCGACGAGTCAAACTCAACCCTTAAAGCCTTGTAGGACTCAACTAAATTCTTCCCCTCCTCGGTAAGTAAAGTATTGCCACCATCGCGACCTCCACGGTGCTTCTCCAACAATGGAAATCCTAATGTTTGCTCCGATTGGCGGAGCAAGCCCCAAGCCTTACGGTAACTAATCTGCATACGCTCAGCAGTTGCTGCTAAAGAGCCTAATTCACCAATATTCAAAAGCAACTCAAAGTGCTCCTCGGTAAGCACAGGATTACCATCCTCGCGATGTTTCAGGTATATTGAAAAATCGAGGTAGATATTGTAATATTTCGAACCTTTTGGACCTGCCATTTAGTTTGAATTATTTATCACCCAAAGTTAGGTTTTATAGCCATTTGCACAAATGATTTTAGTCAGAAAACTTTGGTTTAACGAGAGTAAAATCAACCCAATATCAAAATTTATTAAACATCTAATATCAGAACAAACTAACAACTAAACAAATTCAAACTGTTTGCGTTACTGTTTTATTATTTAGAATAATTCTAAAATAGTTATTTCTGATAAAAATCATTGCAAAAGTATTTCGTTATGCATTTTTTTGCATATCGAAAATTTAGATTGAAATAATTAAACTATTAAATATATGAATAACGCAATTTTCAGCTTTGAACGACCAAAGAATGAGCCAATTCTGAGCTATAAATCGTGCTCACCCGAAAGAATTAAACTTGAAAAAGAGTTAGAGAACTTAGCGAACACCGTGACTGAAATTCCCCTAATTATTGGTGGCAAGGAAATCAGAACAGGCGTGACAGAAACCGTGAGAATGCCACACAACCATTCTCACATCCTAGCAAAATTCCATTTAGCTGGCGAAAAGGAAGTAAACATGGCTATTGATGCTGCGCTTGCTGCTCGTCACCAGTGGGAACAAACATCGTGGATTGACAGGGTTTCTGTTACTCTAAAGATTGCTGAGTTAATAGCAACAAAATACCGTCCATTAATAAATGCAGCTACAATGCTTGGTCAAAGCAAAAATGCTTACCAAGCAGAGATTGATTCAGCCTGCGAGGTTATTGACTTCTTACGATTTAACGCATACTTTGTGAGTCAAATATACAACGAGCAACCAATTTCAGAGAATTCTCACTTAAACAGAACTGAGTACCGTCCTTTGGAAGGATTTGTTTTCACAGTATCGCCTTTCAACTTCACTGCAATTGCATCGAACCTTAACTTATCGCCTGTACTAATGGGGAACACAGTTGTTTGGAAACCAGCAACCACCTCGCTTCTATCTAACTATATTTTGATGAAGATTTTTAAGGAAGCCGGCGTTCCCGATGGTGTTATCAACTTTGTTCCAAGTAAAGGCTCGGTAATTGGCAAGGAAATATTTAAACACCCAATGCTTGCGGGTATTCACTTTACCGGTTCAACAGGAACTTTCAACCATTTCTGGCGTCAAATTGCCGAGAATCTTGACAAGTACCGCTCATATCCAAAACTAGTTGGCGAAACTGGCGGCAAGGACTTTATTGTGGTTCATCCAAGTGCACAACTCGATGAGGTTGCTGTTGCAATGGTGCGTGGTTCTTTTGAGTACCAAGGTCAAAAGTGCTCTGCTGCATCGCGCGCATACGTTCCAAAATCGATGTGGCCAGCATTGAAAGATGCCATGGGTAAAATGCTGAGCGAAATTAAAATGGGCGACCCAACAGATTTCACCAACTTCATAAACGCTGTTATTGACCAAGCATCGTTCGACAATATTATGGGCTATATCCAAAAAGCAAAAGAGGCTAGCGATGCTGAGATTGTTTTTGGAGGTAACGGCGACAAAAGCGTTGGATACTTTATTGAGCCAACCGTTATACTTACCTCAAATCCACACTTCATAACCATGGAGGAGGAAATATTTGGGCCAGTTCTAACAATCTATACATACAACGATAACGAGTACGAGAAAACACTTGAACTTTGCGACCAAACATCGCCATATGCGCTAACAGGAGCAATATTTGCAAGTGACCGTGCTGCTATAGATTTAGCCATGGAAAAACTACGCTACGCTGCAGGTAACTTCTATGTAAACGATAAACCAACAGGAGCAGTAGTAGGTCAACAACCATTTGGTGGTGCTCGTGCATCGGGTACAAACGACAAGGCTGGTAGCCACTTAAACCTTATCCGTTGGACTAGCGCTCGTACTATCAAGGAAACACTTGTTCCACCAACCGATTACAAGTATCCATTTATGCAGGAAAACTGCAAATAGAATATTTACGATAATATGACTACCCAGTCATAGTTTATGTTTATGGTTTGGAAAGTTGGAGTAGCAATGCTCCAACTTTACTTCTAATTAAGTCTTTATTCAACAATTATTTTCCTGAATAATGTAAAGCCATTATCAATAATTTGTACTAAAAAGACACCTCTGCCGATATCACTAACAACCTTATTCTCCAAACTAGAATTTAATGGCATACGATAAACTAATCGACCCATAGAACTATAAATGTTCAGAGTTGCATTCTTTGACAAATCCCAGTTAAAATACAACCAGAAAACACCTTTAGACGGATTGGGATAAACAGAGAAAGATTTACTACTTTGCTCATCTTCAGAAATCCCAGTTAATGGCGCCGTAGTAAATGACCATACAGGCCCATCAGTAATACCATAGGAATTTTTACAAACAACCTTCCAATAGTATTTTGTAGAAGATTCTGGATTATTAAACGAATAAGTACCAATTGACACAACATTATCAAGCACCTTTTTGGCTGGGGGATTTACTTTATCTATATATAAATCGATATTTTTTGTTCCCTCGCCATTTGTCCAACTCAACGAGATCGGAGAAGCAGAGTTTATTCCAGCAGCATTCATTTGTGGAGTTGGTGACGATGGCATGGTAGGCTTATCAAATTTCCTCACTACATTACTTATCCTTAGCTCATCTATACATCCATGGAAATCTTGTGCAATAATCAAATCTTTTAAATTAGTAAACATCTCACTCCCTGTATAAGTCTGGCTTACTGAAGAAATAACATTAAGATTTTTATCTCTAACGTCAATTCTTATTTCAGAACTTTTAGTGTCTCTAGTACATATAATGTGGTACCATTCGTTGAGAGTAGGCTTAGGCGCTTTAACAAAAATCCTATCATTAGCTTTTTTAAAGAAAAGATGGTTAAAGGTATTATCCCACCATGGATTAATAAGCAAAGAATAGTTTGCCTCATAAGAATTGTTATCGCCAGGTTTTGTAATAATCGCCTGATAATTATTGTCAATAAACGCCTCTGTTTTTACCCAAGCTTCAATAGTCCAGTCGCCAGTTAAGCTAAGACTACTACAATGAGCAACAGTAACAGGTGATATTGTTTTCAGGCTTTGCCCAAGTTTATCGGACTGACTAGTTGAGTAAGTTATTGCGTTTGCATCTCCTACCCCATTCCCCGAGAGTGACGACTGGTTAGTTAAATCACCATCAAAGTGCATAAGCAACACCGTGTTTGCATCAACTTTATATGGCCCGCCAATAGTGTTGTTTTCAATAATACTAAAAACACTTTGGCTTTCGCAGGTTGTAGCGCTATTGGCCATATCAGTCAACCTTATCTTACAACTATTCGAAAGGGTCGATGGAACCTGCCATTGGAAGGAACGTGTATTGGTGGAAACATTGTTTTTCACTTCGTTCCAAGTTGAGCCATTATCGGAGCTGAAATCGATTTTAATTGAAGGAATACTTGTGCTTGCCCATTTAATTGAAACTAAATCGCCGGCAAAAAGGTTTTCGCCTCCCTTGGGGTATTGTAACGATAGGCTGTTTGCATCACCCTTTGTAAAAGGACCATAAATAGTCCCAATCTCATAATCAGAATGACGAATCTTTATGTGGAATTGACCTAAAAATCCACTCGGGGCTGTCCAAGAAGCCGTTGCTGCAGTTGTAGCACTAGCTATTTTAGTCCACGTTACCTTATTATCGGTTGAAACGAATACATCCAGTTTAACAGCGGGATCAAGTGGAATCCAATATAAATTAACGGTTTGCTCATTAACAGATTCATTCAAAATAGGATAGGTAAGGGTTGCAATTTTTTTCTGTTCAACACGAATATCCCAGTCGAAGTAAAAGGCATTATGGAACTCATCTGGCGTATTGTATCCCAAATTCTTATAACCTTGCACATCATTACGAAAAACATCCTTAATAGTGGCATCTCCAACACCTCGGCGATAGATAAAGTCCACATAATATCGGCCAATAAGGTAATAGTCGTATGTTGAATACTCTCTTGTCTCATCGTAGGTTGGTCGATGGCCATACTTGGTAACTGCGCCTGCCATTGCAGATTTTAGCATATCTCTGTGGCCACCCAACACCTCATCGGATATCAAACCACCATTGCAGTAGAACTCCGGGAAGCCTTCATTCATCCACGAAGTGACATTCCCTTGCCCAATAAGTCCTTGCATGGTGTGGGCGAACTCGTGCCTAACTAGGTGCTTAAATCGCCTATTCGTATTATAGTCATTGAGTTCCTGAATGCTACTTGGGCATGATAAGCCAACCCCTGACGACCAAGCAGTCCCACTGGTTTGTCTGTTTAAACACTGAGAACCATTTATTTCTGCGGACAAACACTCGGGAATGGTATAAAAAGTAATCTTTTCTAAAGCTGTAGCCCCAAGTTTAGCGGTATATTCATTATAAGCTTCCTCCACAGTATTTGAATAAAATGGAAAATTAAAAGCATCTGCATCTCTATAGTAGAAAATGAAATGGGCCGTTTCCAACTGCTTTTTCCCTCTTAGGTTTTCATTGGGTTCGAGGATTCGATGAGTAAGGTATCTATTCCATTTTGCTAAAAGCTTATCGACGGTCTCTGATGACCACCACCATGATAATACCTCAATGGTTTGTTCGGTTGTGCTAGCAATGTAGTAGTAGTGCCAAACATGAAATGCACTCATAAACTCACCGAACATGTACGAAACAGCAAGGCCATTCTTTGAGGCAAAGTTATTTCGGTCGTTAAGAATGCTAAAAGAGCTGATAGTTCCACCATAACTATTCAAAGCCGCTTTAATGGTTGCATCTGTTATATCGAGATGCGCTTCGTAGGCAGCAAAACCGTTGCTAAACCAAATGGGCATAGGGCTGTAGTTATAGTAATAACTGATATACGCTTTACATAGATAGAACAAAGCTACTTGGTTAATATCTTTAAAAACCGCTTTCTGCTCAGGCGTGGTTGGCTCGCTAACTTTGATTACCCCACCAGTGCTCACAAAACCAGCATCGAAAGGGAATGCATCAGTAGGCTTCTGAGCCTGATATTCTGAAGCTGTTAGTACCTGAATCATAAAAGTAAAAGGTGTCGATGGAGTATTCATCCAACGAGGGTGTAGATTTAAGGTTTTAACCTTATTCTCAAGTAGTGTTTGATCAATTGACTTGGAAGCACTTTTATCAATTGGTGGAAAAATTTTTCCACTAGCATTTGAATTTAAAGTAATTAAACACAAATACACATTTAAAAGTAAGTATACAATTTTATTCATATTTGCAAAAAATAAAAAATCAACATTGTAGTGAATTCTCTTTTACTAAATATATAAATCATTATACCATAAAAAACTTTTAAAATTAAAATAAAAAAGCCACAACAACAATAGAAATCAGAAAAATATAAATTTAATAATTGAATATCCGCAATCAATCATAACCCTGTAATGTTAGCAATAACAAGCCTATCAAAGATTCTTTCGCCAAAATACCTCCTGTTTAGCTTGTAAATAAACTCATTGAGGTACAGCTGTAGGTATTTTCCTTTGATTTTATGGTAGTTGCCCAATAAGTTGCGCTTCGCATTGCTGATGGTTATGTGTACCCACCGAAGGGTTTCCTTCGTGAGCTGCTCG
>JAKQKB010000076.1 GCA_029560875.1 Bacteroidota bacterium
TGAGTGGTACGAATCAGAACCTTCCTCTAAAAACGAAAGAACTATGCGTTCTTTTTCTTTAATTGAAAATTTGTTTCTTGTTTTCTTTTTCATAAAAAACACCCCAAATGTTATGTCTAACTTTTGGGGTGCAGTTCAAAACTGGGCTTTTCTTATGAAATCGCGATTTGTTTTACTGGTTTAACCTTAGCCTCATCCTTTTTAGGAATGTTAATGCTTAGGATTCCGTCCTTGTATGAGGCTTTAATCTTATCGGTATCGGCAGTGTCCGGAAGGGTGAAGGTGCGCTTGAACGATGAGTAGCGGAACTCGCGTCTCATAACTTTTTCGTCATTGCTTTCCTCCTTTAATTCCTTTTCGCTGGAGATTTCAAGTACGTTGTTGTTCAAATCAACCTTGAAATCCTTCTTGTCGAAACCGGGAGCGGCAACCTCTATCGAGAAATCTTCTTTTCCTTCTTTGATATTCACCGAAGGAACAGTTACATTCTCGTTTTCGTTGAAAAATCGGTTGAATAGGTCGTCACCGAAGAACTCATCAACGAAACTGGGCAGAGTGTTTCTGCGTCTTAACATGGGTATCATAACTTTCTCCTCCATATTTAGTTAGACATTCAATTTATTGTTGTACTAACCTATTTTCAATGAGTATGCCAATGAGGTTTTTCTGAAAAAATGACATACTTTGTATTTTGTTGATGTCAAAATGACAATGTGTTGGTTTGAATTATCAAAAAGAACCATAAAGAATTCCTCTAACTTCATATTATTTCTCTATATTCCCCCAAATATTCAATTCCTTTCAGAATTAGGCACAACTTATCCACATTTTTTATAACTTTTGCAATCTTTTTTAACCGCAATTTTCTTGAAAACCAACGAGAATTCAACCGGCGTAAATGCTAAACTTAAGTCTGAGAATGAACTTTTTAGGAGTTTGTTGTTTCAGAACGAGAGTAGTATTTATGTGATACAAAGCCACAGGGTTGTTTTCTGTAACCCCAGTTTTAATCTTTTAACTGGCTATAATGAGCTTGAGGTTAAGGAGATTTTATTCTTGGATATTGTGCATCCAAAGGATAGAAAGTTAATCAAACTGCTTTTCCAGAACGATTTTAACGAGATAAAGGCTCGTAAATCTAACAGTTTTACCCTAAGGATACTTACCAAACTCAACGATTTAAAGTGGATTAAATCCAACGTTTCAATTATCGATTGGGAAGGTCGTCCTGCACTACTTTGCTCTAGTTACGATATCACCCAGCAAAAGGAGGCAGAAAATAACCTGGTAGAGGAGGAGCAGAATTTTCGCTTGTTAGTTAATGCATTTGGCGATTTTGTATTTATCGTTAACCATAACGGGAATATAGTACAGGTTAACCAAGCGGTTTTAAATAAGCTTGGATACAAGGAGCATGAACTGCTATTGGAATCGTTTTGTAAACTTCATCAAAAGAATCAGGAAATAGTTTCATCTACATTAAGCGAAGTTTTTAGTGGTGCCAGAGGGGCATACACAGCGGAAATGAGAACCCGAAATGGTAAGTATATTCCCGTTGAGGTGAGGATGATTAAAGGAGTTTGGAGTAGGCGAGATGTTATTTTTGCTATAGCACAGGATATTAGTCCTAGGTTGGAGGCCGAGAAGGTTGTAAAAGCCTCGGAGGAAAAATTCTCCAAGGCATTCAACACGGCCGCGGTAATGATGACTATTAGCACCCTGGAAGATGGAGTTTATCTTGATGTTAATGAGGCATTCCTTCAAAAAACCGGATTAAACAAGGATGATGTTATAGGAAAGGATTCCAAGGAGTTAGATATTTACGTTGATATTGACCGTAGGTCTGAGTTGATAAAACACATAAAAGAGAATGGACGGGTTAGCAATCTGGAAATTAAGATTTTAAATACTAAAAAGGAAGAGTTAACAATGTTGTTGTCGGCCGAGGTTGTTGATATTCAGGATAGCAAGTGCTTGTTGGTGGCCATGAACGATATTAGTATGCGCAAAAAGCAGGAGCAGGAGCTGCTTATTGCCAAGGAGATGGCCGAGGAGGCCAGTAGGGCCAAGGAGCGTTTCCTTTCTACAATGAGCCACGAGATTCGTACCCCTATGAACGCGGTAATTGGAATGACCAATTTGTTGTTGCAGGAGAAGCCAAAGCCTGAGCAACTTTCGCATCTAAAAGCTTTAAAATATTCAGCAGAGAACTTGCTTGCTCTTCTAAACGATATTCTTGATTTTAGTAAGATTGAAGCAGGCCGTTTGGATTTGATTAAATCTGAAATAGATTTACATCAGATGCACGCAGGACTTATCAGTTCATTCTCTCAGATGGCCAAAGAAAAAGGTTTAGAGTTATTGGGCCACATCGATAAAGATATTCCTCAATATCTTTCGGGCGATAGGTTACGACTTAATCAGGTGTTCACAAATTTGGTGGGGAATGCCATAAAATTTACCAGCAAGGGCAATGTATCTATCAACTTCAATCTAAATAAGAAAACTAGTAAAACTGCCACAATTCGCTTTATTGTTTCCGATACAGGGATAGGCATTGAAAAAGAGTTGCAGGATTTAATTTTTCAGGAGTTTACACAGGTTCATGGACAAATGAGCCGTTTTGGCGGCACTGGACTTGGGTTGGCAATATCAAAGAAACTTGTTGGCATAATGGGCGGCGAGATTAAGTTGCAGAGTACTCTTGGTCAGGGTTCCGTCTTTTATTTCGATTTAAAGTTCGATATTATTCCACAGGATAAGGTTCAAACGCCGCAAATAAACCTTGAAGCGGAGCTTCAAAAGGGCCATAAGTACAATGTGCTTATTGTTGAGGATAATGATTTAAACACGCTTATTGTACAACGTTTCCTTTCTAACTGGGGTATCAATCACGAGCATGCCGAGAATGGTTTAGTGGCGTTGGAGATGGTTCAAAAAACCGATTACGATTTGGTTCTTATGGATTTGGAGATGCCAGAGATGAATGGTTACGAGGCTGCAAAGGCTATTCGAAAACTTGATGACTCAACAAAAAAGGCTGTTCCGATTATTGCGCTTAGCGCATCGGCAATGCAGGATGTGAAGCGCAAGATATTTAGTTTAGGTATGAACGATTTTGTGCTGAAACCTTTTAATCCTGCGGATTTAAAACAGAAGATTTTGAAGTATATCGTTAAGCAATAGTAAATCTATTATTAAAATGATTTCTAAAACAAACATTGCATTAATTGCCTTGCTTTTCTCATCATTTGGTGTTTTTGCACAAACCACAATTGAACTCAAGGTAAAGCAATCCATTGGTTCTAAGGCAAAACTTTCGCGTTTTGTAGGTAAGGAAATTGAAGTTGTTGACTCTTGTCGTTCAAACGAGGATGGTGTTTACAAGTTCACATTAACCAAAAATGCAAATCAGGGTTTATACAGAATGGTTGTGGGAAAACAGAGTTCGTTCGATTTTATTGTAGCTAATGAGCCAGAAATCAAATTCGAGACCGTTGTTTTTGCTGTAGAGGATAGTTTGAAGGTTCTAGTATCGAAGGAGAATAAGGTATTTGTTGAGTACTCAAAGTTGAAACGTTCATCGGAGCAGCATTTGTGGATGCTTGGCTCGTTGCAGAATTATTACACTCCCGAGCAACCCTTTGCAGAGCAACTTAGGAACGAAAAACAGCGGGTTGAGTTTGAGTTTTCGCAGAAATCGCAGGAATTATCTAGGATTGATACTTCGCTATTTGTATTGAACTACATAAACTTGGATACTAGACCTTTTGTTGTAGGTGCAACCAGCGAGTGCTCTTACAAAGCTTTAATGGCAAAGGATTGGTGGAATGGGGTGAATTTAAACGATGATAGATTACTCAATACGCCTTTACTTATCAAGAATGTTTGGGATTACCTCGAAAATTCAATTTGCGATGATATTTACGACAAGGAGCAGCAGGACTCCATTTTTGCTTTGCAGATTGATTATCTACTGAAAATGCAAATGAGTGAGCGTATCCGTTCACAGATTGTTGGTTCCTTGTGCCGCGGATTTATCGATACCGATTATTTTGGAGTGCTAAACTACTTGCTGAATAATGGGGGCGAAGCAGCATCAATTTTAAGGAGCGACAATGAGTTTATGGCTCGTTTTGTCCTTGAAAAAAATCTTGCAGTTGGGAATAAATCTTACGATTTTAAGGTAAAACCAATAAGTGGTAAGCAATTTAAATTATCGGCCGATAAATCTAAGTATAAACTAGTAGTATTCTGGTCCATTTGGTGTCCGCATTGCGTTGAGATGATGCCAAGCATGATTAGCATTTACAACGACTACAAGGCGAATGGATTTGAAATAGTTGCTATCTCCATAGATGAGGAGGTTGACCAATGGAAAAAGTTTGTTGCCGATAAGCAGTTCCCTTGGATAAATATGCAGATTAACGCCGATTACGATAACCCAATCATTATTAAGTATAACGTTGACGAAACTCCAAAGATGTTCCTGGTGGATAAGAATTTGAAGATTGTTTCGCGACCATCTTCTGCGGAGCAGTTGAGGTTAAAGTTGAAGAAGTTGCTATAACGTGAGAGGAGAGTAATTCAACAAACCCAGAGGGTTTGAATATTTATAGCCAAAAGCATATTTAGCGATTCGACTCCAGCCGGAGTCGAATAATCCTTATTAGCAATCATTTCTATTGACATCTGATGCCGCTGGCATCGTTAGTCAAAAAAAAGACCCCGAAACAAGTTCGGGGTGACAATAATATGCTTTGAAAAATTGAGAAATCTTACTTCTACTCAAGGTAGGTATATCCGTACAATCCAGAACGATAGTTGGATAGGAATTCCTTACCCTCTTTGGATGAAATAACACCCGCTTTAACCGACGATGTTACCCAAGTCTCCAGGGTACGAACCAATTTTTTAGGGTTGTACTGAACGTACTCAAGAACCTCGGCAACAGTTTCGCCGTCAATAATTTGGTCAATTTCGTAGCCTTTGTCGGTAACCGAAACGTGAACAGCATTGGTATCGCCAAACAGGTTGTGCAAATCGCCTAAAATCTCTTGGTAAGCACCAACAAGGAAAACGCCAATGTAGTACGAATCATTCTGTTTTACTGAGTGTACAGGCAGGTAGTAAGAGATATTCTTGGTTGATATAAAGTTGTCAATTTTACCATCGGAATCGCAAGTAATATCCTGTAGGGTTGCAGCTCTGTCTGGCTTCTCGTTAAGGCGTTGGATAGGCATTATTGGGAAAATCTGGTCGATAGCCCAAGTATCGGGCAACGACTGGAATAGCGAGAAGTTACAGAAATACTTATCGGCAAGGAGTTTGGGTAGCACCCTAAACTCATCGGGAACATGCTTAACAGCCGTTGTAATTTGATGAATATCTTTGGCAATAGACCAGAATAATCGTTCAATCTGTGCGCGTGTTTTTAAATCAAGCAATCCAAGGCTGAAAAGGTCTAACGCTTCTTCTCGGATTTGTTGCGCATCGTGCCAACTCTCAAGCATTCGGGGCTGATTGAGTTTATCCCAAAGCTCGTAAAGTTCCTGTACTAGTTCGTGGTCGTTCTCGGTGATTTCATCATCTTCCGCCCAAGTGGGTAGCGATGAAGTTTCCAAAACCTCAAAAATAAGCACAGAGTGGTGAGCCGTTAATGAACGTCCGGATTCGGTTATGATGTTTGGATGTGGAATATCGTTTTTATCGCTCGCATCAACTAGGGTTGAAACGGAGTCGTTTACGTATTCCTGCAAGCTGTAATTAATGCTACTCTCGCTGCTCGACGAGCGTGTACCGTCGTAATCAACGCCAAGGCCACCGCCAATATCAACAAACTCAATTTTAAAGCCCATTTGGTAAAGCTGAACATAAAATTGTGATGCTTCGCGAAGAGCGATTTTAATACGACGAATTTTGGTAACCTGACTACCAATATGGAAGTGAACAAGTTTTAACGATTCTTTAAGTTCATTGTTTTCTAGGTAATCGAGAGCTTGCAAAAGTTCGCTGGATGTTAAGCCGAATTTGCTAACATCGCCACCAGAGTCTTCCCACTTACCGCTTCCGGAGCTAGCCAATTTAACCCGAATACCCAAGTTTGGTTTAATTTTCAATCGTTGCGATACTTTTGCAATAAGCTTAAGCTCATTCAGTTTTTCCACAACAATGTATATTTTCTTACCCATCTTCTGGGCAAGTAGTGCTAGTTCAATATAATCCTCATCCTTGTAGCCATTGCAAACAATAAGAGAGTCGCTACTAGGGTTAATTGCTATTACAGCATGTAACTCAGGCTTAGAACCAGCCTCAAGGCCGATATTGAACTTTTTACCGTGGTTTATAATTTCCTCAACCACAGGGCGCATTTGGTTTACCTTGATAGGATAGATTATAAAGTTCTGGCCTTGATAACCGTACTCCTCTGCAGCAACTTTGAATGAGCGCGACATATCCTCGATTCTGTTATCGAGAATATCCGTAAACCTAATTAACATTGGCGCAGATACATCGCGAATTTGTAATTCATCAACAAGTTCACGGAGGTCAATTTCAACACCGTTGTTTTTTGGAGTAACCACTACATTTCCATCTTTATTAATGGAGAAGTACTTTACTCCCCAGCCGTTGATGTTATACATCTCGGCTGAATCCTCAATGCGCCATTTTCTCATTCTTTTATCAGGATTTACGCTTTTTAAGTTGTTAAAATTCAGTAATTTATATCAAATGATATTGACTTGCGAAATTAAGCCCTAATTAGTTATAATACAACAGTTATTCTCAAAAATTTCCCAAACTAAACAGCAATTACTGAAAAATTAAAGTATTTTAACTTCCGTTCTTCTGTTTTGGGCTCTTCCTTCAGGGGTAGTGTTGCTTTCAACTGGTTTTGTTTCTCCATATCCAGCCCATTTAACTCTGCTTGCTTCTACTTTATTAGCAATAAGGTATTCTGCCACCGATTTGGCTCTGTTTTCGGAGAGTTTTTGGTTGTACTCATCGCTTCCTTGGTCGTCGGTATGTCCACCAACCTCAATTTTTATAGTTGGGTTCTGTTTTAGAATTGCAACTAGTTTATCAAGTTCAATGGTCGATTCTGGCTTTAGTTCGTATGAGTCGAGCGCGAAGAAGATATTGCGCAAAACAAGAATCTCATCCTTTACAATTGGATTAAGGAGAATCTCCAAGTAGTAGGGTTTATCGAAGGAGAAAATTCCTTTTAAGTCGAAATGTTCCGAGTGGAATAGGTAGTTTGGTGCCGATGCAAACAAGCCATAAGATTTATTGGTAGGCAAGCAAACAAGGAACTTTCCATTCGTTGGAGTGGTTGTGTTCATTATCTCTTTCTTGGACGATAAATCTACAAGGGTTATTTGCGCTTCTAGTGATTCCAAGGTCTTACTATCCTTAACAATTCCTGTAAGATATGATGTAGGTATAGGTTGAATTTTGGGGTAAAGATTAAATGTAAAAATGTCGCGTCCATGTTCCGGAATAATATCGGTGGAGTAGTATGCAACAGTTCCTTTTGCATTAACAATAAGCCCTTCCTCGCTTTTGTAGGTATTTATTGGATAGCCAAAGTTTAATGGTTTAGTCCATTTTCCGGCGGAGTCGAGTCTTGAAACGTAGATATCCATGCTTCCCATTCCTAAATGTCCGTTGGAGGAGAAGTATAGCGTTTGGTTATCGAAATGGATAAATGGCGATTGCTCATCGCCCGATGAATTGATTGGTTCTCCAATGTTCACAGCATTACCCCAAGTTCCATCAGGGTTCCTGTCCGATTTCCAAATATCGAATCCGCCTAATCCTCCTGGTCTGTTACTTACAAAATATATGGTTCTTCCGTCGGGCGAAATTGATGGTTGTTTCTCAGAATATTTACTTGCATTTATTTGTGGTGGGAGTTTTACTGGAGCAGCCCAAGTTCCATCACTTTGCATAACAGATGTGTAAAGATTGCATACACCGCTACATATGGTGTAATACATTGTTTTTCCATCGGCAGAAAGCGCCTGAGCCCCTTCATTGATTTCTGTGTTTATTGGCTCGCCAATGGGTGTTCCCTTATCCCAGTCTGATGAATTGTACTTGGTACTAACAAAAAAATCTTCCTGCCATTTAGTGTTTCTTATGCCTGTATTGACTGATTTAGGCAGACGAACAGTGTAAACCAGTGTTTTTTCATCAACAGAGAGGCTTGGCCAGTATTCGTCCAAATCGGTATTTACGTTTGAGCCTATATTTATTGGGTTATAAGGTACTGGATTTGCAATAGCATTTAGGGCAAACCTACAACGCTCAATGGCTTCGTGTGTCGATTTTTCAATTTCCTTTGATTTATCCTTGAGGGTTAGAAAATACTCTAGTTTCTCTTTTGCTTGCCGATATTCTCCAATTTGAAGCAAAAATCGACCTAAAGTATAGTATGCTCTAGGGTAAAATTTTGGATTAATAGCTATGGCCTTCTCTAGGTATTCAATTGCGCTGGGGATATTTCCCATCATATAATATGTTTGCGAGAGAACAAGGTGCGCTTCAATGAATTTTGGCTCAATTCTGATGCTTTCCCTTAATAATCGCTGTGCTTCAATGTAATCGTATCTATCGTAGGACTTAAGGGCTAGGTTATAATTCTCAATGGCACGTCGGTTATTTACGCTTAACTCTTTTTTTGTTTGCGCTACAGCAAATAATGGAAATAGAATTACAAGTGTATAAATGATTAATTTTTTCATCGCATCGTCCAATTGTTAGCACAAGATAACTTCTTTTTAATAAACAACCATAGTGCCATTCTTAGTCTGTCGGACTTTTTTGTTGTTTAACAAATCCAAATATTTCAATTTGTTCCAAAGTAATCCTAAAGACTATTGTATAGCCTTTGTAGATTATATCTCTAATTGAGTTGTCGTCAAAATAAATTGATTTTCTGTATTGATAGGGATTTGTTGGTATTGCTTTGATTCTAATAAGTATATCGTTTTTGAATTTTCGTGCTCGTTTAGGGCTATTGAGGCTTATAAATTCAAGATGATTCTCAAGGCGAGTTAAGAAAGTATCTTTAAATACTATTTTCATTTTTCTTAATTATGTTCTCAAGCCGTTTTTCTGCTTCGTCATAATCAATAAAAGTGGCATTGTCTTCAATAATATCCTTTAGTTCATTGGTCAAATACTTTTGATTCTGTGAGTATTCTTTGTCCTCGGCAATAATTTCAAGCTCGTCAGGACTGAATTTTCTCAGAAGCCACATAAGTTTATCGTAAACCTTATCGTTAACTCTAATTCTTATGGTATGCATTGTGCTCTTTTTTACAAATATACTATTATTTCGAGGGTTCTGATTGATAATTCTTTACGGTATATGCATAAATTTATGAGCCTGTAGCGATATTCGCCATTTTGGGTTTTGCATAATGAAATCAACAATGATAGGAACAATTTTTTCGTAAACGCTCCATTCGGGCTGAAGGAATAGCATACAGCTCGATTTCACCAATTTAGCATTTTCCTCGGCCCAAACCAAATCCTCTGGACTTGTTATTATCACCTTTAACTCATCGGCCTTCATGTGGATGGAGTCCACAGGTGGTTGCTGGCGTTTTGGCGATAAGCAAATCCAGTCCCATTGACCCGATAAAGGGTACGCACCCGATGTTTCAATGAATGTTTGAATTCCTTTCGCTTTTAACGTAGAGCATAAATAATCGAGAGGGTAGAGGCTAGGTTCTCCTCCAGTAACCACAACAGCTTTTGCTGGGAACGATGCTGCTCGCTCTACAATCTCATCAACATTTACAGGTGGAAATACATCTGGATTCCACGATAAACGAGAATCGCACCAGGAGCAGCCCACATCACATCCACCAATGCGGATAAAGTATGCGGCACGACCTGTTTGGAAACCTTCGCCCTGTAAAGTGTAAAATTCTTCCACTAAAGGAAGAATTTTACCTGAATCGAATTGCTTTATTGAATCGTTAAAGTTCATTGCCATTATTCGTTGTTTGATGAGAAAAGCAATTTTTTATCGCGTTCAATTGCTTGGTTAACCCATTCCTCTGGAACAATTTTCCAGGTGTTGAAACTGGTTGGGGTAATAACCTTTTTTTCCTCAATATATTTCATTATATAGTACCTTAAATCCTTTTCGGTTGATGTTTTTACTCGGTTTGCCAATTCCTCAGGAGCAATGCCACTACCTTTTGTGAGATGTCCACCACCGCCATTTCCACGGTAGGAGTTAATTGCAACGGAGTATGTTTTGTTTTCGTCAAATGGTGTTCCATTTGCCATTGAGTGGATAGTCACTTTATCTCCATCGGGTTTTGAAACATCTACAGTGTAGATAATTCCTGCAGCGGAGTCGAAGTTGTAAAAGTTAGCGAATAGTTGAACTTTCCCTTGTTGATTTCTTTGAATAGAGCCATCGGCATTGGTTTTGAATTTAATCAAATTGTCGTCGGCACTTTTCATAGTATTGAACCACACCGAAGCCGAATGCTCAAGGAAACCATCAATCTCTTTACCTGTTAACGACATGGTGTAGAGGAAGTTCTCGAATCGGTATAGTTTAAACATATCGCTTACAGTTACTTGTCCCTTTTTTATTGTCGATACAAAAGAAAGGGGTGCAACAAACGAAACATCGGCCTTTGTTAAGTTCAATTGTGCAGAGTGAATAAAATCGATAAATTCAGTTGGGCCAAAGTAGGCGTTGGCGCTAGTCATTGTTTGGGTAAACTCGCCAATTGGGCGCTTAACAAAATCCTCAACTTTCTTGTAGTCGTTGGCAAAGGTTGCCATAAAATCGGCATCGGATTTGAATTTCTTTGTATCGATTAATTCGCCTTTAATAGATTTGCTCTGAAGTTTTCCTTTCTTATCGAGGTTTACCACTATTGTAGCCTCAGATATTAACCTTGCACCTGAGGTTGGGTCCATAACAAGCACTGAGTCGCCATTTATGTTTGCAAATTTTTTGCATAGCTTATCGTGGTCGTGTCCAATTAGGATTACATCGAATCCTGGAACTTGTTGTGCAACAAGTAGCGAAGCGTTTTCATTTTTAGGTTCAGTGGCAGAACCTCCTCCATAGGTTGCATCGTGGCCAGAATGGAATAGTCCAATTATGATATGAGGTTTCTCTTTTTTCTGAATATGTTTAACCCAATAATTAGCAGTAACAATCATATCCTCGAAGTGCATATCGGGCCAGAGGATTTTAGGTAACCAATAAGGGATGCCAGGAGTTGTTAACCCAAGAACGGCAACCTTAACACCATCTTTTTTGATAACGGTGTAAGGTTTAAAGGCAGGCTTTCCTGTTTTGGAGTTTATTGCATTTGCTGCCAACCATGGCATTTTAAGTTCTTTTTCTATTGTGCGATAAACTTTTGGGCCTGTTTCAATATCGTGGTTTCCAATTGTTGCTGCATCGTATTGCATATAGTTGAATATCCTAGAAATCAGGTTAGGCTTGGTTTCGTCTATGAAATTAGAGAAATATACGGGAGGCTGCCCCTGAAGTATATCGCCATTATCAACTAGAATAACTTGCTGATTTGCATTAGCCCGTTCCTGCTTAACATAGGTATAAACGTTGGCCAAACCCGCATCCATAGGTTGATTTCTAATAAAATCGTATGGAAAAACAGCTCCGTGAACATCGCTGGTCTGCAAAACTTTTATGGTTACGCTTTTTTGTGCGAATGCAGATATTGTCAGTAGCAATAAAACTGTTGACAGGATTGATAGTTTAATTGACCTCATGGTAAATCGGGATATTATTAAAATGAACTGCAAAGTTAGATTTAAATTATAAATATCTAAAATCAACAAATTGTTTGGAATAAAGTTCCTGATATTGGTTTAAATATTGGCAAAAAAAAGGTGTCTCAATAATAGAGACACCCTTTAAATGTGTAAAATATCTAATTGTTACGATAAGAAACTGAGTAGAATACCCGCAGCAACAGCACTACCAATAACTCCGGCTACGTTTGGACCCATAGCGTGCATTAGTAGGTGGTTGGTTTTATCGTATTCCAATCCAACAAACTGCGATACGCGTGCACTATCCGGCACTGCAGAAACCCCAGCGTTTCCAATAAGAGGGTTCATTTTGTTGCCTTCTTTTAGGAATAGGTTGAATATTTTCACAAACATAACACCGCCAAATGTTGCAATAACAAATGAAACTGCACCAAGAGCAAAAATTCCTACAGATTTTGCTGTTAAGAAGGTTGTTGCTTGAGTTGATGCACCCACAGTTAATCCAATTAGGATTGTTACGATGTCAATCATAGGACCTTTAGCTGTATCGGCCAAACGCTTAGTAACGGTGCTTTCCTTCAATAAGTTTCCAAAGAAAAGCATACCTAGCAATGGTAAACCCGATGGAACAATAAAAGTAGTTAAAAGCATACCTACGATTGGGAAAAGTATCTTTTCCAGTTTTGTTACCTGACGTGGAGGTTTCATACGAATAACTCTTTCCTTCTTAGTAGTTAAGAGTCTCATAACTGGAGGCTGAATTACAGGCACCAATGCCATGTATGAGTATGCCGATATAGCAATTGCACCCATTAACTCAGGAGCCAAGCGCGATGAAAGGAAAATAGCAGTAGGACCATCGGCACCACCTATAATACCGATAGCACCGGCTTCCTCTGGGGCGAATCCAAGAAATAGTGCGGCCATATATGCACCGAAAATACCTAGCTGCGCAGCAGCACCAATAAGAAGTAATTTTGGATTAGATATTAAGGCACTGAAGTCGGTCATAGCACCAATTCCCAAGAAGATAAGTGGAGGGTAAACACCCTGTATTACACCAAAATAGAGGTAGTTAAGCACGCTTCCGCTTTCATATATACCAGTTTGGAATCCTGGTGTGAAGGGAATATTACCTACAATAATCCCAAACCCAATTGGAACGAGTAGTAGAGGTTCATATTCCTTTTTAATAGCAAGGTATATGAATATTAAGCCTATGAGAATCATAACTCCGTGTCCCCAGGTCATATTGGCAAAACCTGTATAGGATAGGAATTGTGTAAGATTCTCTATTAGGAACGAGAAAAATCCGCCTGATTGTTCCATAATGTTATCCGATAATTAATAGTACGTCACCTTCAAGAACAGAATCGCCTTTGTGGACTTTTACATCGATAACTTTACCTTCTTTGTCAGAGTCGATGTTGTTCTCCATCTTCATTGCCTCAAGTACAAGAATACGTTGGCCAACTTTAACCATATCGCCAGGTTTTACGTGTACCTCAAGGATAACTCCTGGAAGTGGCGATTTGATAGAGCCAGATGTTGCGCTTCCTGGGCTTGCTGTTTTTGCAACAGATGGATGAGAATCTGTTGTTGGGATAGCTTCTGCTCTAACCAGTTTTGGCGTTTTGGTTTGCTTTAGTTCTTTGTCAATTTCAACCTTGTATGGTGTACCGTTAACTTCAACCTCAGCAATATTTCCTTCCACGTTGGCAATGTGTACAGAGTATTCATTGCCATTTATTTTGAACTTAAAATCTTTCATTCGTTTAGTATTTATTAATTCTTTAAATTTTAATCACCAATCAGGTTTACTTTTTGGCTTGATTTGAAACCACTCTGTTGGGTACTTGGCGTAATCCATAAATTTTGGAACTCCAAGGAGAATACATTTTTGATACCCTGTTGATGGTAATTATCGCAGATTCTTGGTCGTGCTTATCGGTTTCGTATAAATGCAATGCTGTTGAAATTGCAGCAAAAACTTCACCTGAAACCTCCTCTTGAACCTCGGATACGTTACTTTCTTTTTCCGATTTAGCAGATTTACGTATAACCGCTTTTTGGTTGGCAGTTCCTATTGTTCTAAAAATTCTATAAAGAACCATCAACGCTAAGAATACAACTGTCATGGCAATGATAGCCATAATAATGCCAGAAGGGTCAAATTTTAGGAATTTTTCTCCTGCAGATGCTTTCTCAATTCTACCTTCGTTGGTTGCGTTTGGAGTGGTAAACTCGCTAATCTCCCAATTTGAACTACCATCGGGTATTCTGCTATAAACCTGGTCGATTCCTAGCATTGGTAAAGTTACGCTATCAATAACAGTAGTTCCATCGGGGCTAACTAAGGCTATAAATCGATGTGTGCTGTCCAGTGTGAAGTTAAGGTGTAACGTACCGTGCTCTGTTTTATCATCGGCAAAGAAAACTACAAACTGACGTAAAGAAATTCTAGAGATTGGGTCACCAGAAGGAATCTTGTACTTTTTAGGCTCATTCAAATCGTTGGTTAGATAGCAGGTCGCTATGTTAACGGAGTTGTAACCTAAGTTCATTATCTCAATCCAAGGACCACGTTGTCCGAAATTGTCGGTGTAGTTGTTGCTGTTGAAAAGCATCACCTCGTTAATGCGTAAATCGTAAATGCTTTGTGCATTACTTTTACTTACAGAGATGAATACTCCAAGAGCCAGAACTACAATATATTTTAACTTTCTCATCATTATAAGTTTATTGGATTATAATGGTAAGTTAGAGTGTTTCTTAGCAGGATTTGTATCCTTTTTGGTTGCTAGTGATTGAAGCGCACGGATAATACGGAAACGGGTATTACGTGGTTCAATTACATCGTCGATATAACCGAATTTAGCAGCAACGTATGGATTAGCAAATTTCTCTTTATATTCCTGCTCTTTGCGTAGTAGGAATTCAACTTTTGCTTTTTCGTCCTCAATGCTATCCAACTCACGGCTTAGTAACACTTCAATTGCACCTTTAGGACCCATAACTGCAATCTCAGCACTTGGCCATGCGTAGTTGATATCGCCACGTAGGTGCTTAGAACTCATCACATCGTATGCTCCACCGTAAGCTTTACGAAGTACAACAGTTACCTTTGGTACAGTTGCCTCGCCGTAAGCGAATAGGAGTTTTGCTCCGTGAATAATAATACCATTGTACTCCTGACCTGTACCAGGTAAGAAACCAGGAACGTCAACTAAAGTAACAATTGGAATATTGAATGCGTCGCAGAAACGAACAAAGCGAGCCGCTTTACGCGAAGCGTTAATGTCAAGTACCCCTGCTAGATATTTTGGTTGGTTTGCCACAATACCTACAGATTGACCGTTGAAGCGTGCAAAGCAAGTAACGATGTTTGCAGCAAAATCGCGTTGTAACTCTAAATACTCACCATTATCAACAACAGCAGCAATAACATCCTTGATATCGTAAGGTTTGTTAGCGCTATCTGGAATAATTTCGTTTAGAGCATCTTCAAGTCTGTCAATTGGGTCGTTGGTAGGTTGAAGTGGAGTTTCCTCAAGGTTGTTTTGTGGTAGGTAGCTTAATAGCTTGCGGATAAGCATAATGCCCTCTTCCTCGCTATCGGAAACAAAGTGAGCTACACCCGATTTTGCAGAATGAACGCTTGCACCACCAAGTTCCTCGGAGGTTACAGTTTCGCCAGTTACAGTTTTAACAACTTTAGGGCCAGTTACAAACATGTAGCTGGTGTTGCGGGACATAATGATAAAGTCAGTTAGGGCAGGAGAGTAAACTGCACCACCAGCGCAAGGACCAAAAATTGCAGAAATCTGTGGAATAACACCCGATGCAAGAATGTTACGCTCGAAAATCTCGGCATAACCACCCAAACTCTTAACACCTTCCTGAATACGTGCTCCACCGCTATCGTTGATACCAATTACTGGCGCACCAACTTTCATGGCCATATCCATTACTTTGCAGATTTTTGCTGCAAACATTTCGGATAATGAACCACCGAAAACGGTAAAATCCTGAGAGAAAATGTAAACTAAGCGACCATCGATTGTACCGTAACCAGTAACAACACCATCGGATAGGTATGTTTCCTTGTCCAATCCAAAGTCGATACAACGGTGCGATACAAACATATCAAACTCCTCGAAACTACCTTCGTCGAGAAGCATTTCAATACGCTCGCGAGCAGTGAATTTACCTTTTTTGTGCTGAGATTCGATGCGTTTCTCGCCGCCTCCCAGTTTGGCTCTTTCACGTAATTCGATTAACTCTTTAATTTTTTGTCCTTGAGTGCTCATATTAAATATGTGTTTGGGTATGGGAAATTATTTGTTTTTGTCTTCGCAGAGTTCGGTTAAAACTCCAATTGTTGATTTTGGATGAAGGAATGCAATATCCAATCCTTCTGCACCTTTACGGGGAGCTTTGTCGATAAGAGTTACGCCCTTTTCTTCCATATTCTTAAGTTGCTCCTCAATACCTTTAACGGCAAATGCAATGTGATGAATTCCTTCGCCTTTTTTCTCGATGAATTTTCCAATTGGGCCTTCGGGGTCGGTCGACTCAAGAAGTTCAATTTTGGTTTGGCCAACCATAAAGAATGCTGTTTTTACTTTTTGGTCTTTAACCTCCTCAATGTTGTAGCATTTTAAACCTAGAATATTCTCGTAGAATGGAATTGCATCCTGTAAATTTTTAACAGCAATGCCAATGTGTTCGATATGCGAGATGCTCATAATTAATATAGTTTAAGTTCGTAATTAAGTGCCGCAAAGTTACTTTCAAATGATAAGTTAAACCAGAAAAAAAGTCATCTATTTAGTTGTTCTTCAACATTGCTAAACAACATGTTTTGGTGTAAATGGAAAGGCAGAAATTGTATCAACGTAAATTAATGAAAAAGTTGGAGAGATGCAAGAGTAACTTCTGGAAGAGTTATGTTTTTTGAGATGGAGCTTTGGAGTGATGGAGTATTTGAGTAATGGATGTTTGTAGGCATATTCAATACTCCAACACTCCATTCATCCAATAATTAATTTCTTAATTAACTTATTGCCTCATTGTCTCATTCTCCAATCGCTCTATAGAACAAATCGTGAATTTGTGTGCGGATATTCATGTTGGCCAGTTTAGTGTTGTTGGCATCGGGGTAAACACGGTTCGATAGGAAAACATAAATAAGTCCATTTTCTGGGTCAGCCCAAACCACAGTACCAGTGAATCCTGTATGTCCGAAGCTAAGCGGCGAAGCCAATTCGCCAGCAGGCGAAGGTTGTCCTTTGGGTGATGGTTTATCGAACCCTAAAGCTCTGCGGTTGCCATTATTACCATTAGGCGTATTTATGAATGTATTAACTGTTTCTTGGCTAAAGAATCTTTCTCCTCCATAAGTTCCTCCGTTTAGGAACATCTGCATAAGTTTGGCCATATCGTTGGCGTTGGAAAAAACACCTGCGTGACCTGCAACTCCACCCATCATGGCAGCGGCAGGGTCGTGTACATCGCCCCAAATTAGCTGTTTGCGGAATGTTAAGTCGTACTCGGTTGGGACAATTCTTTCTTTATCGAATTTACGGTAGGGCTGAAATTGGGTGTAGTTCATTCCAATTTTCTTGTAGAAATAGTTTTCGGAAAGTTCATCGAGCCCCTTATTCTCAACATTCTCGATAATTCGTTGTAGATAAAGAAAACCAAGGTCGCTATACTTATATTTTCCAACTTCTTGAAGCGAACTTCTGTTTATACTATTGAAAATGGTGTCTTTTATTCCTTCGCAGGCGAACAGATTCTCTGTACAGCGAAATGGGAATTTATCGGTCTTTTTCAGACTATAAAAAGTTGGGTTTGCGCCCACGTACTTGTGCAGGAATGTGCGTTCCGAAACCTTAAAAGGATATTCGGCACTAATTGTTTCCATTGAAACTGGTGTGTTGGGCACAAGTGTTGAAAGTGTTTTAAGGTAGAATGGAATCCAGGGTTGAAGTCCCGATTGATGGAGTAAAATATCGCCAACTTTAATTGATGCTTTATCCTTATTGTTAATTAGATTGATGAAATTGCCAATTGGGGCGTTAAGTGTAATTCTTTGATTGTCGAATAATCGCATAACGAGCGGAACGGTTGTCGATATTTTTGTGATAGATGCAATGTCGTAGAGCATTCGCACATCCACATTTTCCTGAGAGTCGTACGTGGGTTTTCCAAAACTTTTGTGGTAAAATACTACACCGTTTTTGGCGGCTAAAATTTGCATTCCGGGTGTTACTCCTTGCTGAATAGCATCGAGGGCAATAGAGTCAACTTTTTGTAAGAATTTGGAATCAACCCCAATTTCCTCCGGAAGCGAGTACGAAAGCCTTGCTTTACCCTGAGTTTCATTACCTAGTCCTGCAACATACGAGTTAAATATGGAAACAGGAAGTTTACCCTTTGCGCCAATTCCTCCAAAAATAAGCTGCGCTGCTAAGTTTTGGCTATCGGTGGAGTTATCGTAAGTTATTACTATGGAAGCAAAAGAATATGGGTTGAAGAATTTTGAAAGTGAGTAAGGAGACCCGAAGTAGGTTAAAACCACTTTTTTCCGAAATGCTAAGTCGAAAAGGAAATTTGCTGCTTGGTTGGTTATTCCGTAGTTTTTGCTGAACCGAATATCGGCCGCATGGTATCCTGCAATAACCAGATTGTATGCCTCAAGTGCGTTAAGCAACGAATCGTATTCTGCAACAGATGATTCTGGATTTATGCTGAACGTTGTTAATGAAGTGTAGAGTTCCAATTGTTCGCGGAAGGCGTCTCCTTTATTGCTTCCAATTTCGATATATGCAATTTTAAGGGTGTCCAAGCCTTTAATTGGCAAAATATCTTTATTGGAAACAACGGTTAATGAGTTGGTGATTATCTTTCTGCGTAGAACTTTTGATGTTTCCCTATTTAAATCCTCGTAAAGATTTGTTAATGCTATAGGCTTGTACTTGTTTAGACCAACATAGTATTTTGCCTCCAAGATTTTTCGGCATTTTTCGTTGATTTCGGCTTCGGTTATTTCGCCGCTTTTCACAAGCGCCTCAATTTTATCAATAGATTCCTTTACTTTGGAGGGGAATAGTAGTATATCGTTACCAGCTTTAAGTGCTAAAACATTGATATCGACAGGGGTGTAATAATCGGCAATGCCTTTCATATTAAGGGCATCGGTAAAAATTAGCCCCTTAAATCCAAGGTCGTTTATCAAACTATTTTTAATGATATTGGCGGAAATACTTGCAGGTTTGAGTGAATCTGGCTCTAAACTGGGAACTCTAAGATGCGCAACCATAATACTATTAATTCCCCCATTTATTAATTGCTTGAAAGGATACTTCTCAATGGAGTCCAATCTTTCGATGCTATGAGAAACAGTGGGCAATGCTAAGTGAGAATCTTCGTATGTATCGCCATGTCCAGGAAAATGCTTAGCGCAGGCAATAATGCCGTTATTCTGTAAACCTGCCATATAGGCCAATCCAAACTTAACAACTCTTTCCCTGTTCTCGCCAAAGGAGCGAGTGTTAATAACAGGGTTTTGCGGATTACTATTAATATCCACAACTGGTGCAAAGTTGATATGAACTCCAAGGCGTTTTAGCTGACGGGCAATATCGCTTCCCATTTCGTAAACCAACAACGAGTCCGATGTGGCGCCAAGCATCATTTGGCGAGGGTAGGAGAATGTGCTATCCAAACGCATTCCTGGACCCCACTCTGCATCCATCGATATTATCAAGGGAACTTTTGCAAGCGACTGGTAATAGTTGGTTTGATTGGCTTGCCTTACAGGTCCTCCCTGAAAGAATATTAATCCGCCAATTTTTTGATTTCTTACTAAATCGGCAATTTCTTGAATATGCTTATCGTCGCGGTTGGAGTAGGCCGCAACCATAAAAAGTTGCCCAATACGTTCACGTAGCGTAAGTTTCTTCATTACAGAATCCACCCAGTTAGCCTGCGTAAGAGTATCCTGTTTTGCCGTAACAAAGTTCCTTTTGCTAGCAAATAAAGTATTAGTAATCAACACAAATACTAGTAAAAACGCGCTAAAACTCCTCATAAACTTAAATTTCAATAAATATTGGTTAACAAAAATAATTCCGAAATATTTCATAACCTATGATTTTTGAGGGTTTTAACCAACAGAATGTTGACAAACATCAAAAAAAGAGGAGTTTTTCAGGAGACTGTTTTTTGATATAGAACGCAGATGACACAGATTTGACCGTTTTACATAGTTTGCAGAACTGTTTGGAGCGTAGGAGTAATGGAGTATCACTCCAATCATCCATTGCTCCAATTGCCTTTTCGTTAAACTTTTTCGCCCTTTATGCATCAAAAAAAGGTTAACTTTAGTCACTTCATATATTTTCTAACCAACATTTATCAATATGAGAAAAATAACCCTTTTATTTTTTACAGCTTGCTGTTTTTGGATGGCAAGCGTTAATGCTCAGGAGGCAAGGCTGATGCGCTTCCCTGCAATATCCGGGAATCAGGTTGTGTTTACCTATGCCGGCGACCTTTATACCGTTTCTTTACAGGGTGGTGTGGCTCGTAAACTTACTAATCATGTAGGTTACGAGATGTTTGCAAAATTCTCGCCCGATGGCAAAACTATTGCTTTTACTGGTCAGTATGATGGAAATACTGAGGTTTTCTCTATTCCATCCGAAGGCGGTATACCTAAACGTCTTACACATACAGCTACTCTTAATCGCGATGATGTATCGGACCGTATGGGACCAAACAATATTGTGATGACCTGGAGCCCCGATGGCAAAAGCATAATTTACCGTTCGCGCAAGCAAACATTCAACGATTTTGTTGGTGCACTTTTCAAGGTTTCTGTTGACGGTGGAATGTCCGAGGAGGTTCCTCTTTCGGGTGGAGGTTTTTGCTCATTCTCTGCCGATGGCAAAAAGTTAGCTTTTAACAGGGTTTTTCGTGAATTTCGTACATGGAAATACTACAAGGGTGGTATGGCCGACGATGTTTACATTTTCGATTTCGATTCCAAGGAGGTTAAAAATATCACCAACAATATAGCACAGGATTTATTCCCTATGTGGATTGGCGATGAAATTTTCTTTGCATCGGATAGGGACAGGACAATGAACCTATTCTCCTACAATATTAAGACAGGTACAACTCAAAAAGTAACTAACTTTACTGAGTATGATATTAAGTTCCCATCTCACTCTGGCAACTCTATAGTATTTGAGAATGGAGGATACTTATACCGTTTCGATGCTACTTCAAAAACATCAACAAAAATACCTGTTACAATTTTCGACGAGTTTGCGTATTCACGTCCAGAGTATAAGGATGCAAGCAAGAATATTTTTGCAGCAAACATATCGCCAAACGGCGAAAGGGTTGTGTTCTCTGCGCGTGGCGATGTATTTACAGTTCCCGCCGAAAAGGGTATTACCCGTAATTTGACTCAAAGTTCCGATGCTCACGACAGAGATGCCAAATGGTCACCCGATGGTAAGTATATAGCCTATATTTCCGATAAATCAGGCGAATACGAGATTTATATTCAAAATCAGGATGGAAGTACGGGAGCAATTCAAATAACAAATGGTATTAATAATTATATTTTCGATTTTGAATGGTCGCCTGATAGTAAGAAACTAATGTTTAACGATAGGTTAGGACGACTTCAATACATCGATATTGATACTAGAAAATTAACCTTGGTTGATAAGAATGAGTATGGGCAGATATTTAGTTACAATTGGTCGCCCGATAGCAAATGGATTACTTACACTTCCCAAGATGTTAACAGATTTGGAATAATCTACATTTACAATGTTGAAACTTCAGTAAAAAAGGCTGTTACCGACAATTGGTACACATCTTCGCAGGCAAATTTCTCCAACGATGGGAAATACTTAGTTTTTGTATCCGACAGGGATTTCAACCCAATATATAGTCAAACTGAGTGGAACCATGCTTACAGAGGGATGAGCAAAATTTATATGGTATTACTTTCAAAAGATACGTCCTCCCCATTTGCATTAGAGAATAACGAGGTTGCAATTAGCCAAAAAACGGAAGAGATAAAGAAAGATGATTCAAAAAAAGCAGACAAACCTAAAGAAGATACAAAGAAGGAGGTTTCGTCGGTGGTAGTTAAAATTGATTTCGATGATATCATTTCAAGAATTATAGCCTTACCAATTGAGGTGGCAAACTATGGAAATCTTTACTGTATTGATGGAAAGGTTTACTATAACTATTTTAGTTTTAATGGTCGTAGGGGTGGAGCAGCCAAAATGTACGATTTAAAAAATAAATCAGAAGTTGATTTGGGTGAGTCAATAGGCTTTTCAATTTCATCGAATGGTAAAAAAATGCTTGTTTCCAAAAATGATGACTATTGCGTTATTGATCTTCCATCCGGAAAAATCAATATGGAAAAAATGGTTGACTTAAGTAGTATGAAGGTTTGGGTAGACTATAGTAAGGAGTGGAAGCAGATTTTTGATGAAAGTTGGCGACAAATGCGCGATTTCTTCTACGTTGAGAATATGCATGGTGTTAATTGGAAAGCAATGCACGATAAGTATGCTGCGCTTCTACCATATGTTAATCATCGTAACGATTTAACCTATATTATTGGTGAAATGATTGGCGAGTTGAGTGTTGGTCATGCTTATGTGAATAGTGGCGAGAAACCAGAACCAGATAGAATTAAAGTTGGTTTATTGGGGGCAAAAATCAGCAAACATGCTAGCGGTTATTTTAAAGTTGATAGAATTATTGAGGGTAAAAACTGGGATATGTCTACTCGCTCACCGTTACAGGATGTAGGTGTGAATGTTAAAGCAGGCGACTTTATTTTAGCAGTAGATGGTCAAAATCTACAGAATCTTAGCGATATATACTCTACCTTGGTTGGCAAAGCCAATAAGACTGTTGAGTTGGTTGTAAATAGTAAGCCCGATATGGCAGGAAGCCGCAAGGTACTTGTAACTCCAATTGCCGATGAGGCTAGTCTTTACTATTACGATTGGGTTCAAAAGAATATCCAGAAAGTGACAGAGGCTACCAATGGCGAGGTTGGGTATATTCATATCCCCGATATGGGCGTTGAGGGTTTGAACGAGTTTGTAAAATATTACTATCCTCAGTTAACCAAAAAGGGATTGATTATTGACGACCGTGGTAATGGTGGTGGTAACGTATCTCCAATGATACTGGAGCGATTAAATAGAGAAGTATACCGTCAAACTATGCGACGTGGAAGTGCTTATGCATCGCCAATTCCAACTCAAACGCATTATGGGCCTAAAGTTCTTCTTTTGGACCGTTACTCAGCATCGGATGGCGATTTATTCCCATACGGATTTAAGCGTTTGGGAATTGGAACCACCATTGGAACTCGCTCGTGGGGTGGAGTTGTGGGTATTTCGGGCTCATTGCCATTTGTAGATGGTGGCGATCTTCGCAAACCCGAATTTGCAAGTTTCAGCAGCGAAACCAGCGATTGGATTATTGAAGGCTATGGTGTAGATCCCGATATTTACCTTGATAACGACCCTTACAAGGAGTATATTGGCATTGATGATCAATTGAATAAGGCTATTGAGGTGATAAAAGAACAATTGAAGGAATACAAACCACTTCCAGCAATACCTCAGGCTCCAGATAAATCGAAATAACGGAATATTGAAGTTTGAAATAAGAAGTGTCCTCTGTTTGGGGGCACTTTTTGTTTTGATGGAACACAGATAACACAAATTTGACAGATTTACACAGCTTGCAGAATTGTATGGAGCGTAGTATTAATGGATTGTTGGAGTAATGGAGTATCGCTCCAATCATCCATCACTCCAATACTCTTAATAACTTATTCTCTTATTCTCTTATTCTCTCATTACCTCACTGTCCAATTGCCCAATTATTAGGATTCCACCACTTTTTTTCAGAAATTTACAGGGTCAATGCAGCAAATTTGTTTTCGAAAGAGTCTATAAAATAGAAAGCAATGAAAAAACCTGATCGGGAGATGAATATTCATTCGGAGCTTATTGAGCTATGCCGGCGTGGCGACAGCAAAGCCCAGTTCGAGTTATATAACTTATACTCAAGGGCGATGTACAATGTAAGCTGCCGAATTTTACCCGATAGGATGGAGGCTGAAGATGCCATGCAAGAAGCGTTCTTTAAAGCATTTGATAAACTTCACACTTTTCGCAACGAGGTTGCATTTGGTGCTTGGTTAAAACGGATTGTTGTTAATACCTGCATCGATTACCTAAAGAAAAAGAAGTTGCAATTAACTTCAATTGACGATGTGAAAGGTGTTGCGGATGTTCAGGATGGGACTGATGATTTTGTGCCAGATTCTGTTGAGGATATTAAGGTTGCGATGACTCAACTCCCCGAGGGATACCGCATAGTGCTAAACCTTCATTTGGTTGAAGGTTATGAGTACGAAGAAATTGCAGAGATGCTCGGAATTGCGCAGTCGAGTGTTCGATCGCAGTTTACAAGAGCAAGGCAAAAGTTAATAGAGTTACTAAAGCAAAGCAATAAAACTTTCAATTATGGAAAGGTTTAACGAATATATCAAGAACAACAGAAGTCTATTCAACGATGAGATTTTGTTGGAAGGTCATCAAGATAGATTTTTGGAAAAAATGAGGCAACGCAATAGGTCTCATATATTCCGGGTTGCCCTGTCCGCTGCGGCAACGGTGGTTTTAATTCTATCGCTTACAGGGGCTCTAGGATTATTCTACAATCAGGAGTATATACCTCAGTTCGCTAATGCAATTTTTGGGGAGAGAAGCCAGCAGAGCGTTTTAAAGGAGATGGATAGTTACTACAATAGTCAACTCCTTAGGAAATACAGAGCAATAGAGCAAATTGCGTTCAACGCAGACCCTTCAGTAAAGCCCGAAGTCTTAAAGATGCTTGCTGAACTAGAGTTGGAGAAAGAGCAATTAGAGAGTGATTTGAACCAGAATCCACGAAAAGAGTATGTAGTTGATGCTATCGTTCAGAACTACCAAGTTAGAATGGAAGCATTACAACGGATTCAGGATTCATTGAGCGAAACAAAGCAATAAAAATAAGATATTTTTTCAAATAGTGTAAACGATAAAAATCAATCATATGAAAACGATGAGAGTTATATCAGCCACTTTAGCCTTTCTGCTTATGGTTTCGTGTGCCTTTGCTGCTAAAGGTAGATTAAATAAAGTGTTCGACCGTGAGTTTGCTGTGAAGGAATCAACAAAACTTTACGTTGAGAACAAGTACGGTCAAATAAATGTGGAGAACTGGGATAAAAATCAAATCTCTATTCACGTTGAGGTAAAGGTTGACAATCCAAACGACGAGAAAGCAAAAATTATGCTCGATGCCATTGATATTGAGTTTTCTGAAACCGACAACGTAGTATCGGCTATTACAAAGTTCAATCAGGATATTATGAAGTCGAACAAAAGATTATTCTCATCAATCTCAAACGATGAGATGAGCATCGATTATATGATAAAGATGCCTAAGAATGTTGAAGTTGATCTTAATAATAAGTATGGAGATATTTTTATCAATGAGCTTACTGGGAAAGTATTGGTTAATTTAAAGTATGGAAATATTCGTGTAAACAAGTTTGAACGTGGTGATGCAAAAGACATTAACACCCTTGTTGTTGGATACGGAAGTGCTACTCTTGGTGATGTTAACTGGTTGAAAGTTGAAATTAAGTATGGAAACCTTAAAGTTGATAAAGCTCGCGCCATTGTTATCCTTTCAAAATATTCAAAGGTAAATATCGATAAGGTTAATTCTTTAGTTGTTGATTCAAAGTACGATGATTATACCTTGGGTTCTTTAGCTAATATTGTTGGTGAATCAGGATATACAAATATCAGTATAAACGATTTAAGTAAAAAATTAAATCTTACAACAAAATATGGCGATGTAAAGATTTCTAACGTTGCCGATAATTTTGAGAGTATAGTATTCAACGGTGCATATACAGGCTTAAAAGCTGGAATTAATTCAAATGTATCATATAAAATTGATGCGGTAGTATCGTACGGTAACATTAAGTTCGATGCGCCAACTGCAAAAATTAATAGAATAGAGCAGAATACAAGCACAGAGTTGAACGGTGTTATTGGAGCATCGGAAGCAACCAATTCAAAAGTTTATGTAAGAGCAAAGTATGGTAGTGTAACTTTGTCGAAGTAAATTTGATTATTTAAAGATAAACAGGGTGTTTTATTAAAAAGCACCCTGTTTATCTTTAAATATTAATGTTGTATGTACCTTTAATTAGAATTTTGCCTTTTAGTTGTTCGTTTAATATTTCCGAAAAGTTATTGTTTTTTCTTCCAGATTCGATATCTACCTTTCTAAAATAATAATTATTATTCTCTTGTTTATCTAGAACAAGAACAGCGTTACCACTTTCGGTTTTAATTATTGCATCGCTTGGAAGAGCTTTTACAGTATCTATACTTGTTATAATTTCGGACTCTACAAATTCATAGGCTATCGGATTTATTGCTATTTTGTCCGTTATTGCCGCATAGCACTCAATTGATTTTGTTTCGTTATCAATAGAAACACCAATAGAATTTATTGTAGCGAGTTGGTAATTCACCGTGTTGTTCGATTTAAAACGAACAGTTTGCCCTTTTTTCAGGTCTGCAATTTCATTAGCAAATACTGATAGTTTAACTTGAAGCATATCCGGATTGATAATTTCCAGAAGTTCAACCTGTGAGTCAATATAACTCCCAATTGATGCATTGAAGTTGGAGATGTTGCCCTTAATTGGCGATTTTAATTGGTATGACGAGTAAAACTCCCCATTCTCAATTTTTGACGTGCTTAATCCTAGTGACTCTATTTTCAGTTTCAATCCAGAATATTGAGCCATTGAGGCTTTAAATTCTGTTTCTGCAACAATAAAATCTTTCTCTGCAGTAACCTTTTCATTGTATAGAGACTTAACTCGTTCATATTCACTTTTTATTCGTTTGTAATTTGCCGATGCCTCTGCAAATTCCTTTTGAATTTCAATTATCTCATTGCCAGTTATCTCAATTAGATGCTGATTCTTATCAACAGATTCTCCGTTAGAGCAATTGATACTTTTGATTATACCGCTTATAGGAGCATTAAGTTTTGCAATGCCATTGGGGAGGGGAACAATAGTTCCATTACACTTCACGATGTTTTCAAAAAGCATTGTTTCAATTTCGCCAAATTGCATGGAATCTGTTTCGAATTGCTGATTTGTAATTTCTATAAGATCCGATTCTTGTTCTGCAACTTCTTGTTTATTGCCACAGGAAAACATTATAAGTATTACAGTGGCTAGATATAGGAGGTGTTTAATAGTTTTCATGTGTTTAGAATTTGTTAAGTTTCAGAATGTCAGTGGTGTTTGTTTTTGATTTTATGTTTGATAATGATTGCGCACACATGGAATACCTATATTTTAATAATTGCGTTTGGAGTAAATTATTGCATGGGTATTTCATACGGTTCTATTTTGAAATATAGTTAAGTTCAAGTGTTACGTTGGTATAGTTGATCAGATTGTTTAAATAATCTAATCTTATTTGGAGTGCGGTTTCGGTGCTTGTGGCAAATTTCAGAAAATCAATTTCGCCATTTTCAAAGCTAAGCCTTGCGGTTCTAGTAATTTCATTGTAAAGGTTTCCACCAATTTCGTTGTAGTAGTCTATTAGTTCTTTTAGCTTTAAGTGTGAACTTAATAACTCTTTTTGTTTCACTTTTAGTAGTTCAATTTCGAACTCAGCAAGGTTTTTGGTAGCATTCATTGCAAATTTCGACGCTTTTATCTTTGCTTTTTGTGCATTGAAAAATATTGGGATTGAAATGCCTGCCTCAAATCCATGATATCTCTGTGCATTCTCATAAGAATTAGTTCCCAGAAAGTAGTTAAATGAAATATTGGGCATAAGTTTGTTCTTTTCAACGCTGATGTTTGCAATGCTTAGCTCTTCCTGATTTTTCAGCCATAAAAAGTATGACGATGATTCAATTGCCTTTTCGGCAAGGGACAATACAGTAATTTCTGGTGAAACAACAAACGAACTATCGTAACCCATTAAGGTTTTAAGCTTTGTCAGGGAGTTTTCCATGTTGTATTTTATTTCGTTGAGCTGATTTTTTACCTGTTGCTGCTTGGCCTTAATGGTTAGTAAATCGAGATTGGTTATATCGCCCCTACTATTTCGGATAGTTGCTCCTTTTAGAATGTTGAGGTAAAGGCTATCAATATTTCCGTATATTTTCAATTTTTCGCTTATAACTTGTACTTCAACATAGTTTTGCGATACTTGCTTGATTAAGCTCTCTGTTCTGATTTTCAACTCGGTTTCGGCAATGCTGTACTCAACTCTTTTGGCTTTCAGCTCTGCGCTGTAAAGTGTGGGAAAGTTTATGCTCTGCGAAACACCCCAAACTTTTAGCGGGTAGCCATTTTCGGCAATATTATTTTGGTCGTATCCATAGGTAAAGGTTGTTTTATCCAGTGCAATAGCCGAAGGAATCAATGCTTTCTGCTCATCAACTTTAAGCGTGTAGGCTTTTATTTCTTTATTATTCTGTAATGCAATATTTACAGCATCATTCATTTTTAATTCTTTACTCTGAGCGAAAATACTAAACGATGGCAGTATAAGCAACAGAATAATAACGCTTTCCTTTGCTCTTATTAACCGTAAGGGGAATAGCTTTATTCCAATAACATTGTAAAATATATGGAACATCAAAGGCAGCGCTATCATTGTAAGCATTGTTGATGTAAATAACCCTCCAATTACCACGGTAGCCAGCGGTCGTTGTACCTCGGCACCAGCACCTGTAGATATTGCCATAGGCAAAAAGCCCATTGCCGCGGCACCTGCTGTTAGCATAACAGGTCGTAGCCTATCTTTTGTGCCTTGAATAATTAGTTCGCGCATACTCATTGCTCCATTGTGTTTAAGTTCCTTGAGATGTTCAATTAGCACAATTCCGTTTAGTACCGCAATTCCAAATAGGGCAATAAATCCTACGCCTGCCGATACACTGAACGGCATGCCCCGTAGCCAGAGGAGTAGCACCCCGCCAACGGTAGCCAAAGGAATTGCTGTAAAAATCATTATGGCATCCTTAAACGACTGGAACGCAAAGTGCAGGAATATGAATATAAGCAAAAGCGCAACCGGTACGGCAACAAGTAATCGGTTAGTAGCATTTTGCAAATTCTCAAACTGTCCGCCGTAGGCAATGTAGGTGCCCGGTTTTAATGTGATGTTCTTATCAACTGTGGCTTGGATATCCTTTACTACCGACTGTAAATCCCTGTTACGCACATTTATGCTTACTACCACCCGCCGATGAGTGTTCTCCCTCGATATTTTTGCCGGGCCCGCCGCGTACTGTATATTGGCCAGCTCCGATAGTGGAATCTGACTGCCGTTAGGGATAGGAACTCTAAGATGCTTAATGTCTTCAATGTTCGTTCTGTTTTGTTGGTTGAACCTTACAACCAGGTCGAAACGTTTCTCCCCTTCAAAAACTACTCCGGTTGCTACTCCACCAAATGCTGCGGCTAGGTAACTGTTGAGCGTTTTGATATCAACTCCATAGTGTGCAATTTTTGCCCGATTGTAATCAATTTTAATTTGAGGAAGTCCGGCAGTTTTTTCCAGAATAACATCACTAGCTCCAGGAATTCCCTCAATTAATTCTTTAATTTCAATTGCTTTTTTGTCGATATACTCCAAATCATCCCCAAAAATCTTAATGGCAATATCGGAACGAACACCGGTGATTAACTCGTTAAAGCGCATCTCTATAGGCTGTGTAAATTCGTATTCAATCCCGGGGATAGCCGAAAGTGCTTCTTTGAATTTATCTGCCAATTCCTCTTTGGTTTTTGCGCTAGTCCATGTTTTACGTGGTTTTAGTTTGATAATCATGTCAATTTCCTCCATCGACATTGGGTCGGTGGGAACCTCGGCTGCACCAATTCGGCTAACTATTTTATCAACCTCAGGGAAGTTCTTTATCAGAATTTGCTCCATTTTGGTTGTGGTTTCAATGGTTTTTGTTAGCGAAGTGCCCGTTTTTAGTACGGGTTGAATAACAAAGTCGCCTTCATCTAACGTAGGAACAAATTCTCCTCCAATTCTTGTAAAGAGGAATGCTGTGAAAAGCAGCGAAACCATGGCTGCACCAAGTACAATTTTTTTATGTGAGCAAGACCAGATAATTACAGGTGAGTAGGACTTGTGGGCAAGATTCATGAACCAATCTGAAATGTTTTTCTTATTCGATTTGGAGGGCTTCAGAAATAGCGATGATGCAACAGGTAACCATGTTAAACCCATTATCATTGCTCCAATAATTGCAAAGCAGAACGATAAAGCCATGGGCTTAAACATCTTTCCCTCAACTCCAGTTAACGAGAGGATTGGAATAAACACTATAAGGATGATTATTTGCCCGAATATGGCAGATTTCATCATTTTTGATGCTCCATCAAACGATATTACATCCATTATGTTCAAACGCTCATCGCCACTTGTTGCCTCTATTTCACTCTTTTTTACCGATATTTTTAATGCAATAAATTCAACAATAATAACAGCTCCATCAATTATAATCCCAAAATCGAGTGCTCCAAGGCTCATCAGGTTAGCATCTATTCCAAAAATGTACATCATCGAAATGGTGAAGAGCAGCGCAAGCGGAATCATTGATGTTATTACAAGTGCGGAGCGGATATTCCCAAGGAGAAGAATTACGGTGAACATTACAATTATTGCACCCAGTATAAGGTTCTCCACAACGGTAAATGTTGTTTTGGCAACCAGCTCGCTTCTGTCGACAATAGGATTTATAAAAACACCTTCAGGTAGGTTTTCCTGAATTTCTGCTACACGGTTTTTTACTTCAGCAATAACCTCCTTGGAGTTTGCATTTTTGAGCATCATTACCTGCCCAAGTATTGTTTCGCCTTTCCCGTTTGCTGTAATAGCACCGTACCTATTGGCGTGTCCAAACTTAACAGTTGCAATATTTTTGACGAGAATAGGTGTTCCGTTTGTGTTTTTAACAACAATATTCTCAATATCCTCTACAGATTTTACCTGTCCATCGCCGCGAATAAAGTAACTTTGGTTTGTTTTCTCGATATAGGAGCCACCCGATATGCTGTTGTTTGCTTCTAGTGCGTCGAATACCTCCATTAGAGTTACATTCATAGCAACCAGTTGCGAAGGTGTAATCGCTACCTCGTATTGTTTTAAGTAACCTCCCCAGCTATTAATCTCCACTACACCATTAATTCCAGATAATCTTCGTTTTATAACCCAATCCTGAATGGTTCGTAAATCGGAGGCGGAGTATTTGTTTTCGTATCCTTCTTTAGTGTCTAGTGTATACTGGTAAATCTCCCCAAGTCCTGTTGTAATTGGCCCCATTTCTGGTTCTCCAAAACCCTCCGGAATTTTTGCCGTAGCACTTTTTATTTTCTCGGAGATAAGTTGCCTTGGAAGGTACGTTCCTAAATCATCCTCAAAAACTATTGTCACTAAGGATATTCCAAATTTTGATACAGAACGGATTTCCTTTACCCCAGGCAAATTAGCCATTTCCATTTCAACCGGAGCAGTAATGTACTGCTCAATTTCCTGAGTCGACAAATTCCCCGACGTTGTTATAACCTGTACTTGATTATTGGTAATATCAGGGACGGCACCTACCGATATTTTAAAAACTGCGTAAAATCCAAATGAGGCTATTGTTAGTGTAAACAGAATAACTATGAGTTTATTCTTAATGCTGAAGTCAATTATTTTTTCAAGCATTTTTAAAGGTTTAGGTTACAAGTAGTTCAATATTAGTGTTTTTTCTTGATATATTATTGAAATAAAGTACAAATATAATAATTAATATATATAGATTATTGTATTTAATGGATTGTTAACAAATCTTTTAAAAATCTTGCTGTGTATGAATTATTAAAATTCACAATTTCCTCCGGGATTCCTTGAAAGATAAGTTCTCCACCTTTCTTGCCGCCTTCGGGGCCCATATCAATAATCCAATCGGCGTACTTGATAATATCGAGGTTGTGCTCAATTATCACAACAGTGTTGTTCTTTGCAACTAGTGCTTGAACTATCCTGTAAAAATTGTCGATATCGGACATATGAAGGCCGGTGGTTGGCTCATCCATAATGTAGATATTACTCTGGTTATTTAGTTCCGATGCAATTTTTAGCCGTTGCGATTCGCCGCCCGAAAGTGTGCTAAGCGATTGCCCCAGTTTTAGGTAACCTAATCCAACCTCCTGCAGTATTTTTAGGTGTTTTTTGATTTTAGCAACCGAAAAGAACTCGTAGGCTTGGTTTATGGTCATATCAAGAACTTCGGCAATGTTCTTATCTTGATACTTAAGTTCCAGCACCTCGGAGTGGTAACGTTTACCCTCGCACTCGTCGCAGATGGTTTTAACCGAATCGAGAAAGTGAAGTTCGAAAGTTAATACACCTTGTCCGTTACATTTTGGGCAAGCGCCCTTGGAGTTGAAGCTAAATAGCGAAGCATCGGCTTTGGTGGCTGTGGCAAACTCCTTTCGGATTAAGTCGAACACGCCAATGAACGTTGCAGCATTTGCCCTCGACGATTTGCCAATGGGCGATTGGTCTATTACTATGGCCTCGGGATGTTGCTTTGCGAAGCACTCGTGAATTAAGCTGCTTTTGCCGCTACCTGCAACACCAGTAACGCAGGTGAGTAATCCTTTGGGAATTTTAACCGAAACATTTTTTAGATTATTTGCTGAAGCATTGCGGATTTCGAAGAATTCAGTTGGCTTTTTACGGTTGAATTTTGGTTTTTCCGTGTTGTGTAGGTATTTCCCTGTGATGCTTTCGGTATGCGCTAATTCGTTGGGTTCGCCATTGTATACGACATTTCCGCCCAGTTTGCCTGCCTTGGTGCCAATATCCACAATCCATTCCGCAGCCCTAATAATATCGGGGTCGTGCTCAACCACAAAAACGCTATTGCCCTTATCCTTTAGCCTGAAAAGAATGGTAAGCAGTTTTTCCGTATCGCGAGGGTGAAGCCCAATGGAGGGTTCATCGAGCACGTAGAGCATATCGGTAAGGTTGCAATCCAGCTGTTTCGACATTTTTACCCGTTGCGATTCTCCTCCAGAGAGCGTACTTACAGGACGCTCAAGCGAGAGGTAGCCAACCCCAATCTCAATTAGTTGCTCTAGTAGGAATTGGGCTTTACGCAGAATAGGTTTTGATATTTCATCGTCAATATCCGATAGGAATGGTAGAACATCAACCAATTCCATTCTGCATACCTCATCAATGGATAAACCTTTTAGTTTGACACTACGGGCACGTTCATTAATGCGCGTACCGTTGCATTTATCGCAGGTTTTGTATGTGAAATACTTTGAGTAGGCGTTTTTCTCATCGTCGGAAGCTTCGTCCTCGGCTTTACCTGTGACCGATTTTTCCAACTTGCGGGCAATACCCTCGAATGTTCGGTTGTATGCAAGTTTTTGCTTGGAGTCTTTAACTTGGTATGGCTCTGAGTATAACAGATGATTTAGTTCGTCGTAGGTGAAGTGCTTCAAAGGTTTGTCGGGGTCAACTATTCCTAATGTTATTAACTCTTTCCAAAGGAATCCACCTATCTTATAGTGTGGGTGCGTAATTGCTCCTTCTCTAATAGATTTTTCGATATCAAGGAATAAATCTAAATCAATCTTTATTTGCTTGCCCAAACCGTGGCAGTGTGTGCACATTCCCTCGGGGTGGTTGAACGAGAAGTAGAACGATGGACCTATGAATGGCTTTCCAACTCGCGAGTATAGCAACCGAAGGTATGTGTTAATTTCGGTGGCGGTTCCAACAGTGCTGCGCAGGTTATTGCCCATTCGCTTTTGGTCAATAACAATTGCTGTGGATAGGTTGAGGATGTCGTCCACATCGGGGCGGGAGAGTTTAGGCATTCGGGTGCGAGCAAACGTGCTGAAGGTTTCGATAAGTTGCCGTTGCGCCTCGGTGTAAATGGTATCGAATAGTAGCGACGATTTTCCTGAACCCGATACACCAGTAAAAACAACCAGTTTGTGTTTTGGAATTTCCACATCAATGTTCTTGAGGTTATTGGTGTGGGCGTTTTGAACTATAATTTTATCTCGGCTCATAATTATTTTGATTTACGAGGCTAAAGTAGAGTGGGAGCGAGACTAAAAATAGTAAAAAACAGACAAAAAATTAAATGCCGAAATCTGTTGCAAGGTGGTCGCAGGAGCAGAGCGATAGGAATTCCTTTGGGGTGTATCCTGTGTAGTTTTTAAAATCCTTTATAAAATGCGATTGGTCGAAATAACCGTTACGGTACGCGTATTCAGTTAAATCGATATTTCTATCGCGGCTAATATCCAAAACCACCTCCTGAAAACGAATCAACTTAATGAATTGCTTGGGTGTTTTGCCAAGCAGGACCGAAAACTTGCGCTCAAGGCTTTTGGTTGTAACCGATAGTTTACCGGATAGTTCCAGTGCACTTATCTGACCTCGGTTTTGTTTTATTAAGTTGATACTATTCTGGATTAGTAGAAGATTACTGTTATGGATTGGTAGCAGTTTTTTTAGTAGAAAATCTTCAATCACCTCAATTCTTCTACCCATGAGGGTTTCGTTGCAGATTTTTTCTTCAATCTGCATAACCTCTTTATTAAAAATATCGCGAAGATTTACGCTTTGGTTTTCGACCTCCATAAGCGGAAACCTAAAGAAATGGCACGCCCCTGTTGGGTTGAATACCACAGCAATAACTCCTGCCTGACCAGAGGTTGAAACATCGAAATAGGAGTTGTTGATGCCGCTAATTATTGATTTGGGTTGATGCGTAAGTGTTGAGTCGTTATTCTTAACCACGAATGGTTTATGGTAGTGAAACATTAGCTGCACATTCGCAGTGGGTATAACACGTTCGCAAACATCACTTTCGAACGTGGACGATTCCATTGTCCAGTAATGCTTGATGTAGGGTTTAAGCGCCTCGTGTGGTTGAATAAACTGGAATTGCATTGGGTGCTAATTGTTTGTAAAAATAGCATTTAGAGGCGAAAATGTGTTAGTTATCTGAATTAAAATTTATTAAAACAAAAAGGGCTTTAGCATTAGTTTGCCAAAGCCCTTTTACTATTTCTTTTGATAAAATTAAATTTCAAACCCAATCATCTTGCCTTTTTTCATCACAAGTTCATCGTCGAAGTAAACATCAGGCTCTTTAACAAGTCCATCCAGGTGGCTGCTCACAGCAATGCGTCCACCCATGCTGATATTATTGCCGAAGGCAATATGGATTGTACCAAATACCTTTTCGTCCTCAAGGATTTCGCCGGTTAGGATAGCCTTGTAGTTTGTGCCAATACCAAATTCTGCAACGGCTCTAGCGTCGCGTCCAACCTTGTCTACCATAGCGGCAAGTTGCTCGGCCTGTTTACCGCCAGTAATGCTTTCGGCATAACCGTTAACAATTTCAATGGTGATTGGTGTTTCAATCATTCCTATTCCGGCCATAGAGCCATCAATTATAAGCTTGCCATTGGTTTGGTCTTCCCAAGGAGCAAGGTAAACCTCACCCGAAGGTAAGTTGCCACTCTCGCCCTTATTGCGCATAACGCCCTTGCTAGGAAGAATCTTACGGTCTTTAACAGGCATTACTACATTTGTCCCTTTTTCAGTGACAACCTTGATGGTGCTAACGCCAACCAGCTTTGCTGCAATAAAATCGGTTAAGGCGATAATCTTTTCGTAATCCGCATTAAGGCAGCGCACCATAGTATCGATATTGATACCAGGCATTGTGCCAAAACGAACGCCCAAAGCAGCCGCCTCGCGACGAGCATTGGTGTGAGTTAATGACATTTCGGTGGGACAAACAACAACATCTACTGCCTTCATCATGGCAGAAACAGAGGCCGGAGGCTCCTGCCCATTAATTTCGCGCGATTTTATCTCAACCAGAATGGATTCCTGGCAAAGTTCCTTACCTGCTTCGTGAAGTGCTAAGCCTATTTCGCGTTTTATCTCGTCGGTAACAATAAGCAGCGTTTCGGTTTTTTGAAGTCCCATACAATCGCGAAGCGCAATTATTGAGGCATCTCTGAGGTCTTTATCGGTGTAATTCATAATTCAATTTATTTGGATGCAAAATAAACATTTTTTTGAGATTAGAGGCCGAGTTCTGCTGTATGGCATACTATCCGAGTTTTTACTCGGATTAAAGAATGTGCAGCATAGAATTGCGATGCACGGTATGCCCATTCTAGGCATGGTACAGATTTTTTGCATCGCAAAGGAAGTGGATGGTAAGTATCACGCGTCAGGAGGCGCTCGATAGCGTTGGGATAACGATGGTTATGACCCAAACTTCCCGTAACGTTCATACTTCGAAAAAAGCAACAACATCTTTTTCCCATTCTTCTCGAACGGATAGTAATACTTATAATTATTCTTCTCTGTCCAGAAATAACTCCCGGTTTTGCCCTTTTCAAAAACCTCAAGCAAATAATCACAATCGTTCATACTGCATTTGTAGAACGAATTGTCGAAGTACGGTTTTTTTAACGATTCTTTGGTTGTCCAACCCGAAATTTCGAGAAATACAGTTTCATCCTTGTACTTTGCCGATGTTAGTATGGTAATTGTTGGAAATTCTTCCTTTTGATTCGACAGAACATTAAGAAATTCGGGAATCTTGCCGAGTTGGGCGGTGTCCTGTATGGATAGGGTTAGTTCCTCTATGGATTTCTCGTAGCGGGCTATCAAATCCTCGGCCTCGTTAACCAACTTTGCCTTCTCGTTCTGGCGCGATAGGTAATCGCCAACAAAAAGGAATGCAATAAGTAGCGTAACTACTAGGCAACTTGTGTAGATTACCTTTTTGGTGATTATTGATTTAGAATCATCCAGTTTCATTTCTTGAATTCTGCTGTCGGCAATAAGGCTGATATTAAGGCTTATACTTAGAATTGCAGCACAGGCCACAAGTACAAATGCAAAGCCTATGGCTGCAAAGAAAAACTCCGATGTTTGACTGGTAAACACGTTTAAATCGAAAGTTACAGATACTATAAACCCAATAAACCAAAGAATAATAAGCGCTATGGTTCCTAGCATTATCCAAGTGGTTAGGTTCGATATTTTTACTTTTAGGGATTGTTTCATGGTTGTTTAATTTGTTTTGATTGCTGACTATTTTATCTCAGAAATAATGAATAATTTAACCACAAAGTCGCTCAAAGTAAATCTTAAAGGCACTCAAAGGAAAATCATAAGACTACTCTTTTTATACCATCTTTTAAGTGTCTTACGTTGAAGTTTACTAATAAGCCTAATTTGCAGTTTGATAATTTTAAGTAGGTTAAAATTTGTGCTAAATGAATATCCGATAATGAATCAACTGCTTTTATCTCAATGATTATGCTATTCTCAACAATTAAATCAATTCGGTATCCCGTTTCTAATTTTACTTTTTTGTATACTAATGGCAATGCTTTTTGTTTTTCAACTTTTAAACCGATTTTATTCAATTCATAGTAAAGACATTCTTCGTATGCGCTTTCAAGTAATCCAGGTCCAAGTGCGGTATGAACTTGAAAAGAACAGTCCAAAATCTTTTTAAATATTTCCTCAATATTCATTTTTGACATTTACTTTGGGCTACTTTGTGGAGACCTTTGTTGCCTTCGTGGTAAAAAAAAATCTTATGAATTACCATATCGGATTCACAAACCCATTCTTCCTTATTAGGTTATATGCGGTTAGGCCAATATATGTTACCACAAAATTTAACCCCGAGATTATTGAGGCAAATACAAACAGAGCCCCAAATGTGCCAACCCACTTGTTTATGCCTGTAGCGTAACTTTCCAGCTTAAAGTAGCTCCACCAGCTGCCAAAGTGTGCGCTTACGCCTGTGGCCTCAAGGCTAAGTATAATAATGTTAAACACCAAGAAGAAAATTACCAGCGTTAGCAACCCGCGCCAAGCACCCTTAATATCGGGAGGGCTTAGCTCCATATGCGATGAGATACACATTGAGAGGTACAGGAATATCCAGAACTTATAATCGGCAAAGTTGCTTTTGCGGAACAGCGCGCTAAGTGTGTTCAGCGTGGAGTCCCATAGCGAGCCAAGCACTCCAGTCCACTCGCCACGTACACCACGCACTAGGCTTTTGCTTTGCTCCTCAATGGACGAGAATACATCGGTGTTGTTGGGTACTAAAAAGTACAGCAGCGCGTACAGAACCATCGCACCAAAAATTATTGGCCCCACGCCAATAAAGAAATTGCCAATTTTTTGGTAGGTGCTTTTGGTATCGTAGGAGTGGTTAACGTAGCCTATGGTTCCATCGGTGGAGTTGGGGCTGTAAAGTTTCATTTCGGTTATCTTATGGCGGAAAATCAGGCAGAATATTGCGTGTCCTAGCTCGTGGATTGGTGTGCCAATCCAGCCTGTAATAACAATATCGAGCGTTGTACCTGCTGTTTTAACGTATGTAACACGGGTAAAGCGTGCAAAGAGGTAAAGTATCAACCCGAAAATAAAAAGTAATCCTAAAAGCCAAGTTAACTGGCTGAATGTGGTAATAATAACAAGTTTTAGGAATTCGAGAAATGAGTTAAAATCGCCCATAGGTTAGTGGTTAGAGTTTGGTGACTCTAAGATAGATAATTTTAGTTTGAAAATAAGGAGAATTTGAGAATTTGAAATGGTACGGAGGTGGAATGTTGGAGGAATGGAGGAATGGAGAGATGGAGTAATGGAGTAATGGAGTGTTGGAGTTTTGCTCCAATCATCCAAATCTCCATCAATCCTTTTATGTCACTTTTTGGGTCACTTGTCACCTGTCACCTGTCACCAACTACAACCCCAAAAACACATCTTGATAAACATAGAAGAAAGCGCTTGCTTTATCGGTTGTTTTTTCGGTTTCAACTCCATTCTGCATGATGTATTGGCGGCTTACGTGGTCGTAAATAATGGTATCGGTGGCCGATACAAAGCCGTAACCGTTGTTAAATGCATAGTACGCGAATGGTTGTGTGTGCTGGTTAAGGATGTCTTTGGAGAATACGAAACTAGAATGGTTCAAGTTTAATTGATTTAGTAGCGTTGAGGCTAAGTCAATCTGCGAGCAAACTTTATCAATCCTTGCTGGTTCGGTATTTAATGCGCCACCTAGCCAAAGCATAGGAATGGAAAATTTATCGGTAGAGTAGTTTGTGCTTTTTCCCAAGTGTCTGTGTCCGTGGTCGGCAATAAGTATAAAAAGTGTGTTGTTGTACCAATCGCGTTTTTTTGCGTCGGCAAAGAAGTTGCCCAGGCTGCTATCAGTGTAAAAAGCAGAACTTAAGAATTGGTTAACCTCCTCTGTTCCTGGGTATTTTGATTTTGTAGGGATTTCGAAAGGTTCGTGGTTGCTCAGTGTAAAAAACATCTTGAAGAATGGTCCTTTGGCAGTATCGATATCGTTTAAAAGATACTTGAAAACGTGTTCATCGTGAACGCCCCACTTGGAATTGCGGTAGTTACGTGGAAAATCATCCTGAGTAATAATTCTGCTAAACTTTGCTGAGTATAGGTACGAACGGATATTGGCGAAATCGGGGTCGCCACCGTAGTAGAATGATGCGTTATAGCCAGCATCAACAAGTGCCCCGCTAATGGTTGCTAGTTTTCGGGACTTTGTTGGGTATTTTATAACCGATTGTGTTGGTTGTGCAGGAAATCCTGAAACTATGGCAATAATACCCTTATCGCTGCGGTCGCCACTCGATATCATTTTGGTGAAGAATAGACCTTCGTTACTTAGCGCATTGAAGTTAGGAGTAACACCCTCTTTCCCACCAAGTGTTTCAATTAACTTAGAGCTGAAACTCTCTAACATAATCAACACAATGTTTGGTCTGTCCGTTCTAAGAACCTTAGTAGAATCGGGATTATTCTGCATTAGTTCAGCGAAAAGAGCCTGCGCTTTTTCTTTTCCAATGGAATCGGGATATCGCTTATTCATTTTACCCGATTTTGAGATGGAATACATCATATTCCAGGGGGCATTCAACGCAGCGTGATTACAGTATGTATTAGAGCTGAAATAAACCTTTCCTGGATTCATTGGAGCAATTCCCAAGCCTCCGCGTATAGGTAGAATCATAGTTCCTGCAATAACAATAAAAATAGGAGCGTACCACCATTTTCCGTTTTCAACCCTATTTAATGTGCTAGCAATCCATTTCCTATAAGCCCAATAAAGGCCAATAATAGTGAGAATTGTAACTATCACAAAAATGATAATCATAAAGGTTTCCATTGATGCCATTGCTTCTTTGGGTGTTTTAAGGTAGAGCAGGGGAGTTGCATCAATCCGAAAGCCCCAGTTACGGTAAAGTTCAATGTCGGAAATCGATATAAGAGATATTATTGTAAGTAAAAGTATAGTTTGAAATGCAAGGTAACCCTTTAGCCATTTTTTGTTTGCAAGGAGTAGGATTCCTATAAATATTGATGTTAGAAGTGTTATATATCCTGTTAACGATAAATCCATCCATGCACCACGTACTATAATGTTGACGAAATCATTAAAAGTAATCTGTAGGGTTTGTTTTAACTGGTAAACCATAAATGCTAGGCGAAATAAGGCAAATGTAAGCATCCAGAAGATGGAATATTTTAGTATAAAAAGGAGTCTGTTCTTCATTTTGAGTTACTTAAATTGATTTTCGAGTGCAAACCTAATTAATTTTAGAATATTTTTTAGGATATTTTTTGATATCAATATGTAATCTCAAGTCTCATTAAGCACTAGACCTTCCAAATTCTGTAGGACTTGGAAGCATCTAGAAGATTAGTTGCCCAAGCTATGATGTACCAAATATGTTAAAATCAGAACAAATCATACAACCTATTATCTTCCTTACTATTTTTGAGAAACCTTAACCCATAACTATGAAACCTTTTAAAACAATACTATCCTTCATTGTTATAATTCTTTTAGCCAACTCATTACTTGCACAAAAGTGGAGTATTGTCCTGCATGGTGGTGCAGGTGGTATGAAAAAAGAGAACTTTACACAGGAACAGATAGATAACTACCAAGCAGAGCTACTTAAAGCATTAGAAATTGGAAAAAATATTCTTATCAATGGCGGAACTAGTCTCGATGCTGTTGAGCAGGTTGTCCGATACTTGGAGGATTGCCCATTGTTTAACGCAGGCAAGGGCGCTGTTTTTACGCACGATGGTAAGAATGAACTTGATGCAGCCATAATGGACGGAAGAAATCTTATGGCTGGTGCCATAGCAGGTGTTGGCGATATAAAGAACCCAATTTCTACTGCGCGGTTGGTTATGGAAAAATCAGCCCATGTAATGATCGTAGGTAAGGGAGCATCGGATTTTGCTAGGAGTATGGGTGCAGAGATGGTTGATAGTAGTTACTTTTTCACTCAATCCCGATGGAACGATTTGCAAAAATATCTTGATAAAGAGAAAATGGGAACAGTTGGTTGCGTTGCGCTCGATATTCACGGAAACCTTGCGGCGGCAACATCAACTGGTGGAATGACTAATAAGCGCTACAATCGAGTTGGTGATGCTCCAGTAATTGGAGCTGGAACCTATGCTAATAATGCAACCTGTGCAGTTTCAGCAACTGGTCATGGCGAGTTCTTTATCCGTTACACTGTTGCACACGATATTTCTGCACTAATGGAGTATAAAGGTATGAGTTTGGTCGATGCTGTTAATCTGGTAATCAACGGTAAACTTGAAAAAGTTGATGGCCGTGGAGGTGTAATTGCGGTGGATAAGGATGGAAATGTTTGTATTGATATGAATACTACCGGAATGTTTAGGGCTTACGAAAAATCGACGGGAGAAAAGGGTGTGGAAATTTTTAAGTAACTTATAACATTAACTATATTTCCTTGTTATAATAAGAAATAGCCGTAATTTTGATTGATAATTTGCTGTATAGAATAACGAACTACAAACCATTAAACCAAATAAATAGCCATGGCACTATCCGTTCACAGTCAGGATGCAAAAAGTAAAGGACAAATTGAAATTTTTTTCCTTCATTTCTTTTTTGCACTAGTAATGATGGCAATACTCCTACTAATTATTCAATTGATTGGAGGTGCATTAACTTGGGATAATTATTCAAAATACTATATTATATTGATTCCAATAACGGTCATTCTTCCTTTAATTATTGCAGTTACAACTGCATTTTCATATAAAAAGGTTATCTTAACCATTTCGCCGTTAGCAAATCTTAACCAAGAAAAGTTGAAAGAGTTTTTCTTTAAGGAGGATTACAAGGCTGTTAAACAGGCCGATGGTAAAGTTGTATTTGAGCGGGCACGATTATTACCTCGTTTTTTAAGCCTTAACTTCGATAAGCCTTATATTGAGATAACTTCTACCGAGGCAAAAGTTTATATGCTCAAGCGATTATCGTTAGTTTTGATTCCTCAAATTCAAATGGGTAAACGTTTCGAAATTAATCCAGACCAACACAATGCATAGACTTCCATTTCTTCTTTTAGATACCGATACTTGTAAAAGAAATATTGATAGAATGGCCTCCAAGGCCATTCTGCATAAATTGGTATTACGTCCACATTTTAAAACTCATCAAAGTGCTCAAATTGCCGAATGGTTTCGCAATTTTGGCGTAAACAGTTGCACTGTTTCATCGGTAAAAATGGCCGAGTACTTTGCCAATGCCGGATGGACAGATATTACAATTTCATTCCCAGTTAATCCTTTCGAGGTTGACGCCATAAATAGCTTGGCTAAAAAGGTAAGTTTAAATGTGATTTTTTCATCGGCATCCAATCTGCTGAAATCCATTAACCAGTTAAAGGAAAATATTGGGGTTTTTATTGAGATAGATGTTGGGCATAACCGTTCTGGGCTCAGTCCTGATAATACTCGCGAAATTGCTCTGATGGTTAACCAGATTGAGGGAAATTCAAGTTTGAAGTTTAAAGGATTCCTAAGTCACGCAGGCCATACCTACAAGGCAACGTCAACCGATGAGGTTCTAAAAATTCATCGCGATTCGTTGAGCAAGTTAACCAAGCTAAAGGCATTTTGGAAGGAATCGCATCCCGATATTGTTGTATCGTACGGCGATACCCCTTCGTGTTCCATTGCCGATGAATTTTGGGGAGTTGACGAGATTCGTCCTGGGAACTTCGTTTTTTATGATGTTATGCAGAGTCAAATAGGTTCGTGTACCATAAGTGATATTGCTGTAGCAATGATTTGTCCGGTGGTTGATATCAACCAGAGTAGGCGAGAGGCTGTAATACATTGCGGAGCGGTTCATCTATCAAAGGATAATATCAAACTACCGAATGAAGAAACTTCATTCGGCGTGGTTTGTGGTTTTGATGGAAATGCTTGGGGCGAGCCACTTGAGGGTTTGTACGTTAAATCGTTAAGTCAGGAGCACGGACTTATTTCATTTCCCAATGAGTTTCCATTCAAAGTAGGCGATTTAGTGGCCATACTCCCCATTCACAGCTGCCTTACTGTTGATTTGATGGGCGAGATTAAACTAAACGATGGCTCTACAATCCAAACAATGAGACAGCACACGTTTTGATTTAAATCATAACTAATTACAGTAAAAATGAAAAAAGTATCATTGTTTATTTTAACAATAGGATTGGTTGTATTAATCAATTCTTCCTTTGCTCAAGTTACCGATAAGGTTGATTTTGAATCGTATTTTGTCGATAAAACAATGCGTTTGGACTATATCCACAGAGGTGATGTTTCAAGCGAGAAGTTTGAACTGGTTAGCGCGAAGCCCGAGGGCGTTTGGGCTGGCAAAACCTACCATTTAACAGACCCTTACCAGTTAGGGCTTTATTTCTATGAGGTTTACGATGCTGCAACAAATAAACTAATATTCTCACAGGGTTTTTGCAGTGTTTTTGGCGAGTGGCAAACAACCGCTGAGGCTAAGGAGAAAACCCTTCCGTTCAAGGAGTCAATTCGCATACCTTGGCCAAAAGCAAAGGTGAATATTGTGATGAAAAAACGCGATGCCAAGAACATTCTTCAACCAATATGGAATTTCGAAGTAGACCCAACTGGCTTTAATGCAGAGCAGAAACTTTCTGCTTTAAAAGTAAATCAGTTGGTGAATAGTGGCGATGTAAAATCAAAAGTTGATATTGTTATTCTGGGTGATGGTTATGCTGCCGACGAGATGAGCATTTTCCGCGAGGATGCCAATAAATTTGTGGAGTATTTCTTTGCGGTTGACCCCTACAAAGCACGAAAAAATGACTTTAATGTTTGGTCTGTTGAGGTCGTTTCTCCTGAAAGTGGAATAGCAAATCCCAACAAGAATTTCTTTCCAAAAAATCCATTGGAAACAACTTACAATACCTTTGGAGTTGATAGGTATGTGCTTTCTAATAATGATTGGACAGTTAGGGATTATGCTGGCGCAGCCCCATACGATTTTATAGTGATTCTTCTGAATTCCAATAAGTACGGTGGTGGTGGAATTTATAATCTTTACATCACAGCCGCTGCGCGTTCCGATTTTAACGACTACGTTTTTGTTCACGAAATGGGCCACCACATTGCCGGCTTAGCCGATGAATACTATCAAAGCCACGTGGCGTACGACCCAGCAAATACAAGTGTGGAGCCATGGGAGTTTAATGTTACCGCATTGCTAAATCCAGAAAATTTAAAGTGGAAAGATATTGTTACATTTGGTATTCCAATTCCAACACCTTGGAATAAGGCAGAGTATGAGAAAAAGGATTCAAACAAAACAAAAGTGCTAGAAAATGACCCTTATGCAGGAAAAGTTGGAGCATTTGAAGGGGCTAATTACCTTAGCAATGGAATGTACCGCTCCGAGGTGGATTGTATCATGTTCTCAAAATCGTTGCGATTCTGCAGAGTTTGTGAACGCGGGTTGAATCAGGTGATAGATTTATACTGTAAGTAGTCCGATATTGTAAATAAAATTAGCCCTGGTAGAAATTGCTCTGTCAGGGCTTTTTCTATGAAATTTTTATTCCAAGGAAAGTAACATCATCAACCTGAACATTATTTCCTTTCCACTGAGTAAACGATTCTATTAGTTGGTCTTTTTGCTTACACATTGGTTGGTTTGCAATACTGCAAAGCAATGTTCTGAGCTCGGTGTAACGGAATTTCTTCCCATTTGGTCCCCCAAACTGGTCTGTGTAACCATCGGTAAATATGTATATCGTATCTCCTTCAAGTAGTTGTACACTATGGGTTGAGAATGGGCTTCTGTCCAGAACGTATCCAATGGATTGCTTATCGCACTTTATTTGGTAAAGTGTATGCTCATCCGAGTTATGTAAAATAATTGATGACGGTGCAGGAGCAGATGATTTGCGTAAAATATGTAAGTAGATATTCGCCCCAGAAAATTTTAGTTCCTTTGTTTTTGGGTTGTAGTTACAGAATGCTATGTCCATTCCATCAAAAATTTCTGCCCCTTCGCGTTGTTCAAAGGAGTTGTGGAATAGCTCGTTAAGTTCGTTTAGTACATCACCCGGATGGGTTTCGCCCATTTCACTTACAATTTGGTTTAACCCAAAAGTACCAATAATGCTCATAAAAGCACCTGGTGCGCCATGGCCAGTACAATCGGCAACCGCAAAAAGAATTTGTTCATTAACTGATTTTAGCCAGTAAAAGTCGCCACTAACCAATTCCTTTGGTAGGAATATAAGGAAGGATTCCTTGAAAAAATCTTCGGGTTGCTGGGCTGAGCGTAGTATGGCTTTTTGGATTCTGCGGGCGTAATTTAAACTATCTGTAATATCTCTGGTTCTGTTTTCCAGAAGATTTTTTTGTTTTTCTATTTCTGTTTTTTGGTTTGTAAGTAGGGCATTTGCTTTTTTCTTTATTCTGTATTCTCTAATTGCAAATGCAATAACACCAAATGAAAGGGCAAGGATTATAACGAGTAACCGAACCTTTAATTTTTGCTGTTTCAGTTTTTCGTTGTTGCGAATAAGAAGTTCATTCTGATTGAAGATTTCTTTTTCCTTGATTCTTATGGTGGCTTGGTTCTCAAGTCGGTTTGCTTCGCTTATCTTTTGTAAGTTAAATAGGCTATCCGTTATGTTTACATATCTATTTAAATTGCTATAAGCCTGATTTTGTTGACCACTTAAACCGTAAATTTTTGCTAATCCTTTATATGCCTGACGTGTAAAATTATTGAGATTTCCTTCTCTTGCAATCCTTACGCATTGGTTATACGAATCAATAGCCTTTAAATTATTTCCAGATTCTTTGTAGGCATTGCCAAGGTTAAAAAGGGTGGTGGCTAACCCGAATTTATCGTTAATGTTTGTTTGCTCTCGGGTTACACTATTAAAAGTTTCAATGGCCGAGGTGAACTTTCTGTTTTTTAGTAAAACTTGCCCGTTTAATGTTTTTGCACGCAAGTGGAATTTTTTACTAATTGGTTGAAGTATCAAACTGGCTCTTTTAAGGTGACTTTGAGCTTCAAATAACTTTTCCTTCTGTAACTCAAGCGTTACAAGACTTAAGTAAGCCAAACCTATATTTAGCGAATCGTTTGCAGAGCTCAAGAGTGCAATTGATTTTTCAATGTACGATTGTGCTGTAGTATAGTTTCCAAGTTCGGTATGAACAACCCCTTGCGCTCTATGTATTTTAGCCAGACTAAGCGAGTCTCCAGTATTTTTAAAAAATTCAATGGCCGTAAGGTTTATTTCCATTGAATTTGATAAACGCCCCAAGTATTCCTCTGCATTTGCAATTGCAAGTAAATACCAGGTAATTTTTGATGTATCCTTTATTGCCTCGCTAAGTCTATATCCATTATATAGGTATTCTGTTGATTCCCAAATAAGGTCTTTCGCGAAATGTATCTCACTCAGCAAATGGTATACTATCTCGGTTTGCTGTTCTCTGCCTACTTCATTCGCAACCATTAATGCCTGGTTGGCATAGATTAGTGCGTTCTCTAAATCATTACTGTTGTAGTAAAGTCTTGCTTTTAAAGTAAGAGCATCTACTAAACCCGACCTATTTCCAGATGCCTCAAGTTGAAGTATTTTATTATTTATGCTATTAAGGGAGTCTTGATTTATACTAGGGGATTGATTTGCTGACGATTTTATAACATTAGACGTTTCTGCCCATAAGTATTTTGGAGCACAAATAATTGCCACAAATAGAAAAGTATACGATAGGATTTTAATAGTTCTATTCTGCATAACAACTCCAAGTAAAAGGGTCAATAATTGTTTTAAATATTTAGCAATTACAATATTACTAAATTAACTTTGAACTAGTACCTGATTTAACAAATATAATAAAGCATCGGCTGATATTGGTTTTGCCAAGTAATAATCGCATCCAGCATCAAGGGCTTTAGCCCTTTCGTCGGCAAGCGCATAGGCTGTTTGAGCAATTACTGGAACGGCTGGTTTTATCTTTTTTATTCTTTGTGTGGCCTCAAATCCATCCATCTCTGGGAGTTGTATGTCCATTAGAATTATATCAATATTGGCTTTATGTGAAATACAATCCACCGCTTCCTTCCCATTAAGTGCTCTAATAATCTTTAATCCTGTTGGTTTTAGCAATTCTTGTAAATAAATAAAGTTAGCTTCGTTATCCTCAACAATTAATGCGGTTTTGCCTAAATATGATTTTGATAAATTACTTGGAACTATTTTTTCTAATGGCTGTTTGTTACCTAAATCTGGAATAATTAGAGGTAGTGTAAACATAAACTTGGAACCAATATTAGGGGTTGATTCAACCCAAATACGTCCGCCCATTAATTCTACTAATTTTTTTGTTATGGCTAATCCCAGCCCTGTGCCCCCAAATTGGCGAGTGGCAGAATCGTCGGCTTGACGGAACCTGTCGAAAATTATTTGTTGCTGCTCGGGGGAGATTCCTATACCGCTATCCTTAACGTAAAACTGAATGGTTGCATTGTTCGGGATTTCATATCCAAACTCAATACTACCTGCAAATGTGAACTTAAGTGCATTGCTCAAAAGGTTAAGCAGTACTTGCTTTAAGCGGAAACTATCGCAAAGTAGCCACTGAGGATTTCCGTCCCTGTTGCTCTGTCTTACTATTTGAATATCGTCTTTCTTGAGTCGTTTTTTTTCAGATATGCATGTGTGCTGAAGTTCGTTTAGTAGCTCATCAATATTCGATGTGCTTCGCTTCATTTTTAGCTGTCCTGCTTCAATCTTCGCTAAATCAATAATATCGTCAACTAAATTTAAGAGTAGTTTGCCGTTATTAACAATATGCTGTGTGTATACCTCTCGTTTTTCAGTTTGAATGTTTTTGCGAGATATTAGTTCCGAAAACCCCAGAATTGCGTTCATTGGGGTTCGGATTTCGTGGCTCATATTGGCCAAAAATGCCGATTTTAAGGTATCCGATTCAACAGCTTTTTCTTTTGCAAGTAGAAGTTCTGCTTCGTTTTCCTTTCTTTGAATACTAGTTGCAATTTGAGTTGAAATGAATTTTAAAACATCCAAATCTTCTTGATTGAAAGCATTAATGTTCTGATAATTTTGAACTACAATAACGCCAATTATATCATTTTTTATTTTAAGCGGAACGCCCATCCAGCATAGCGCATCAGGGCCATAAAATTCTAGGTTGTGTTTCTTTTGTATTCGCTTTATCTGCTTTTGATTAAGAATAACTGCTTTCCCTGTTTTAGCAACTAGTAGTGCAAATGTATTTCCTTTAGGGTACAGCTCTTTAATGTTGTGTGAATCTGAAAGATATGCGAGATTTAGACTTAATCGAAATTTATCAAAAAGAACGATGTAGAGGTTATTCGCATCAAAAAGGTTGTTCAGTTCATCCTGAATTGTTCTGTAAAAGTGTGTGAGATTTTTTGATTCTGACTCGAATTGAGAGATATTGAGCAGAAGTTTATTTATCCGTTCCTGCCTGAATTCTGTTGTTATATCCTTAAACCAAACAATGTATTTCTCATTTTTTTGTGAATCAATATTTTTTACAACAACTTTAAACCTAAAGGATTGGTTGTTTGAGTGATGTGTAAATTCAAAATCGTTTAATCGGGCAATGCTCCGCCGTTTAATGCTTGGAAAAATTCCTCGAATTTTTGTCCCTTCCGCACATTGATTATTGGTTATGTTTTTAAGTTGATTTGTACAACGGATTACAATTCCCTTTGCGTTTACAGTAATACCATAATCTGGAATACTTTCAAATACACCATTATGATTTTCTTCAACTTGCATCCAATATCAATTTAAATTGTATAGCTCTATAAATATAGCATTTATTTGTGAATTGGATTTGAATAGAATAGTGTATCGAAATTAAAAATATTATAGAATTTCGAATCTATCCGCATCCAAATGAACAGGAAAACTCTCGCGGATTTTTTTAAGATTATCCAGAGATAATGTTGCAGTTATTATTTCGTCCCGATTTGGGTTTGCAATTGCAATAGGTTGACCCAGCGGGTCAATTATCTGGGAATCGCCAAAATGCTTAACACCATTGCCATCGTCACCGACTCTATTGCAAGCGGCTACGTAGCACTGATTTTCAATTGCTCGGGCAACTAGCAATGAGTTCCATGCATATCGCCTGCGTTCTGGAAAGTTTGCAACAAGGAGTATTAAATCGTAATCGTTTCTATTTCGGCTCCATACTGGGAAACGTAAATCGTAACATACGAGTAGCAGAATTCTCCACCCCATATAGTTAACCACAACTCTTTTGTTTCCAGCGCTGTAGTTTTTATCTTCGCCGGCCATTCTAAACAGGTGCCTTTTGTCGTAGTAAACTATATCGCCATTGGGATATGCAAAAATCATTCGGTTAAAATAATTACTGTTTTCTTTCGCAATGTAGCTTCCCGTTAGGGCTATGCTATTCTCAGTGGCCATTTTGCTCATCCATGCTGATGTTTCGCCAGGGTATAAATCGGCAAATCCTTGTGGGTTCATGCTAAAACCAGTTGTAAACATCTCAGGCAGTAGAATTAAATCGGAGTTGTGTGCAACTTCTTTTATCTTTTTTTCAAAGTTGATTTTATTGGCATTTGGATTTTCCCATTCAAGCCCAGATTGTATTATAGTTACCCGCATTTTGTTTACAGTTTATTTGCAATTTTATACCAATTTCCAGCGGTTTATTTCATTTTGCACAAGCGTATCGTACTCTGTGCTAATCTGTTTGATTAAATCGATATTGACGTTTAATTCAATGTCATCAATTTTATTAATTGCAAGTACTCCTGGCGATGTTCCAGTTATAAAGGCGCCATCAATTTCAGTGAGTTGCTTTTCGTTCAAGCATTGCTGTGCAATATCAATGTTTAATTTTTTGCAGATATCTATTACCTTAAGGCGAGTGATTCCTCCTAGCACCAAATTTAGAGGTGCTGTGTAAAGTTTTTTGTTAGCAACAAAAAATACATTGGAGCGGCTACCCTCGGTTATCTGCCCTGTCTCGTTTATCATTAAAACCTCGTAGCATAGGTTGTTTGCAATTACCTTATCGGCATAGGTTCTAAGGGTTTTATTTTCGGCTTTAACCTCAGGGTTATTTCTAGTTGCCGAAATTGTTTTTACATAAACACCATTTATCTTATCGTCTGTGCTAGGGTATTTTGAAGGAATAAAGAATACCGTTATGTTTGGCTGTGCGTTTTCAGCCTTATAGGATGCTATTAACTTGATGTTTTGCTGTTCAACAGGGTTTATATGTAAAAGTTCTTTTATAGATTTTCTGAGTGAATTTAAATCGATAGTTTTAAATTTGCTGAGTTCAATGGATTGCCTCATTCTACTTAAATGCTCATCCAGAAAAATAGGGGCAGAGTCACTAATTTTAATTACTTCGTAAATTACCTTCTCTCCACTTATAATATTATCGTTAAATTCCGAAATGGTTTTTAACCTTCCATTGTGAAGAAAATATTGTGGGTTTGAATTAACCAATTTGCTCATTTTTTTGAAAAAAGTAATCGTGCAAATTTAGTAATCATTTGCAGTTTGATATTGATTTTAATCCTTTGGAACAATTACTTTTTTACAATTTTATTCTTATAATAATCGTCTAGAATGCTTTCGATTAATGGAGTGTAGAATGTATTGAAGAATTCTGTTTTTTCCGTTTTCTTCTGTAGCAACTTGTTCCAGAATTTGCCATAGGCAATTTTGGATGTTGAGGTTTTAACAGGGTTCTCGGCAAAATCGCCAGCAAAATAGAAGGTTGGTTCATTTTCGGATGCTTGAATTATAGCAGGAAAACTTGCATTAAGACCAAGTTTGTTGAGTTGTTCTTTACCTTTTTCGGTTAAATCGAGATTGAAATTTGCATGAACAGTTGCTGTAACGCTTGGAACAATAAATTCGAACCAGCAAGGGTATAGTGTTTTCTTTGGAAGTTTAAATTGCTTTTCGCCGCTAGCAGTAGCTTCAATAATAGGGGTTAAGGTTTTTAGCGATTCCTCCAGTTCTAAAACATCAATTAAACCATCGTTGCTAATAAGAATAATTCCTTTACTCTGCTTTGGCCAAGGTTTTAGGTGTTGCGATTCATATAGTTTAGGAATCCATTCTGCAGGCCCGTATGGTTTTTCAGGGTCTAGTGTGTTAAAAACCCGTCCACACCAGCCTGTCCACATAAGATTGAATAGTTGTTCTGTTTTACTTCGGATTAGCGCATTGGTGGGGGTGCTGAACATATTGTATTCGCCAATTATTAACTTACCGCTCTCCTTCATTTTTTTTAGGAGCAAAAAGTCGTTTTGGTTTAATCCGCCGTACACTTTTGACGAGTGAATAGGCTGTGTAATATTTTTGTACCACTCAAAAGAGTAAACACCATAACAATCGGTATAATAGGCCGCATCGTAAGCGGCGGCATAAGCATCAACCTCATTAATACGAATAGCCTTAAAATCAAAAATCTCGTTTTCTAAATCAATCGGAAAGAACCCCCAGTAGTCTCTGGAAACGGAGTATGGTTCGCCATCGGGGCCAACATATCGGTTCTGATTTAACAACCAAACAAATGCCTTATGCTCAGGCCTATCTGAACGGATTACTGTTTTATCGAGTATGTAAATGTTGAGTTTTTTCTTAGGTTGAAATTTCCAAACAAAGAAAAGGGAAACAATGAGAAGTAAAACCAATATCAAAAGGATTGATACTTTTTTAATCAGTTTTTTCATTTTATGAGGGGTTATCGGATTATTAACTAAATCAACCTTATAGGAGGGAAAAATACAAAAAAATATTAACTATACCTTGTTTGCAAGGTAAATTTCTGGTAATGTTACTAAATTATAGTAAGACTTGTAGTGTATTGGGTGATTCTGGAATGCAAGTCTTAAAACCTTGCAAATACTCCGTTCGGCATTATTCTCCCATAATTATCTGGAACAACCAGTTCCCCTGATTCAATATTTTCCTTCTTAAAAATTGTATAGAGTAAACTTTTTGCAACATTGGACGAAAAGCCCATTGAGTAAAGGTTTAAAACAATGAAGAAATTGTTTTTATCTGAAATTTCATAACAAACTTTCAGTAACTCATTCACTGATTTTTCAAGAATCCATTTCTCGCCACTGGGGCCACGTCCGTATGCTGGAGGGTCTAGAATTATTCCATTGTAGGTTTTTCCTCGTTTAGCTTCGCGGTTTGCGTATTTTAGAGCATCCTCAATAACCCAGCGGATGTTTGAGAGACCCGATAGATTCATATTCTCATTGGCCCAGGTAACTGTTGGCTTAACTGAATCAACGTGGGTTACATCGGCACCTGCAGCGCAAGCCGCAAGCGATGCTCCTCCAGTATAGGCAAATAGGTTCAGTACGGTTGGCTTTTGTAAGTTAAAACTTTTAACTCGGTCGTAAATAAAATTCCAGTTCGATGCCTGTTCCGGAAAAATTCCAACGTGCTTAAATGCGGTTAGACCAAGTCGGAACTTCAACTTCATTTCCTTGTAGTTATACTCCACGTACCATTGCTTTAGAGCGTTGGGCTTGCTTTCCCAATCGCCTCGCTCTGCTTCGGCCACATAATTGCCCTGTTTGTATATGAACGTTGAGTTGGCAAGTTTTTGCCACTCCTTTTGGGGTAGTGCCTTATCCCAAATTGCTTGGGGTTCGGGGCGTGCAACTACTTGATTTCCGAAACGTTCAAGTTTTTCGAAATTACCAGAGTCAATTAATTCGTAATCGGGCCAATTGGGTTGTAACTGGAGCATATAAAATAAATTTTTGCAAAGGTAATGGTTTTATTTTATAGTCCATATTCTATTGTCCATAGTCCATCAATAAAGGCAAATCTTAATTATCTATGAGCCCCTGTTAATAGTAAGGATTAAGTGTCTGGGTTTAAATTGCAATTTGGTTTATTTGATTTACTATAGCCCCTATTTCTTTTTCGGGTTTTAAGCAGGAATTGCCATAACAGATTTGAATTTCCGATTTCTTTTCGTCATCAATATGTTTATAAATAACATAAGGATGAATTACCCCTTTTTGAATTTCAATTAAGTCACCCATGCTTTTACCAACTTTTCCAATATGAACAACCCCTAGCGATTGTGCCAGAAACAGTTCTGTCCAAGCATAAACAAATACTCCTCCGCTTTTTGTTATCTCCTCGATGTTAGCAAGCATTTGCAATGCCATCTTTTTGTAGGATTCGTTCGGAATAATTTCTGCCAAAAGAAATAGGTTAAAAGCCATTACTGCATTTGCCGAAGGCAAAACACCATCCATGAGTTCCATTTTACGGGCAATTAGCCTATTGCTGGTTGGGGTGTAGAAAAACATCCCTGAATTATCATCATAAAAATTGATAATTGTACTTTCTAGCAGTTGGTTAGCCTTGTCAATCCAACTCTTATCAAAAGTAGCATTGTAAAGCATTATTAGTGCTCGGATATAGTTGGCGTAATCGTCCAAAAGGGGTTCGGTATAAACCTTTCCTTTGCAAGAAATTCTATTCAGTTTTCCATTTACAAAATGGGTATCCTCAATATACCTGTTTGCCAGTAAGGCAAGGTCAAGGTAATTTCTATCTCCAAAACTAATATAGGCCTGAACCAAGGCGGAAATCATAAGCCCATTCCACGATGTTATAATTTTATCGTCAACTAGAGGTGGAACTCTATGATTTCTGATATTATAAAGTTTCTCTAAACTTCTATTTAACCTGTACTCAATTTCTTTAGCGGGAATATTGAAAATGCTCTCAAGTTGTTCATCTGTGCTACATCGCATTAATACATTGGTGTTTTCCCAATTACCAGCAGGTGTAATGCCAAACGCTGCACAGAAAATTTCCGAATCGTATCCCAACTCTTTTTCAACCTCGTCCTTTTTCCAGGTGTAGTATTCTCCTTCCTGACCATTGCAATCAGCATCCAATGCGCTGTAGAATCCGCCCAATGGCGATTGAAGTTTTTTGGTTATAAACTTAATTGTTTCATCAACCACTTTCTTGTATAGTGGGTTTGGGTTAACTCTATATGCTAATGAGTATAACTCAATGAGCTGAGCATTGTCGTAAAGCATTTTCTCAAAATGAGGCACATGCCATTTATCGTCCACAGAGTATCGGAAAAAACCTCCGCCTACGTGGTCGTATATACCACCTTCGGCAATTCGTTCAAGTGTTACTCCTACAAAATTGTTTATCTCGCTGCACTTAGAATGGTTGGAGTACTCAAGCATCAACTTCATAAAACTTGGCATCGGAAATTTGGGTGCACCTTTTGTTCCTCCAAACTTATAGTCTAAGGTTCTTTTTATTACATCGATATTCTCCTTTAACGATTCATTAGGGCTTTTAATACCAATATCTGCCTTACTATAGACTATCTCAGAGTTTGCAATTCCCTGTTCAAGTTCCTCTGCAACCTCTATAACTCTTTGTGGGTCTCTTAACCAGGTTTCGTTTAAACTATCCAGAATGTTTTTCCATTGCTCTTTAGGAAAGTAAGTTCCTCCGTAAACAGGTTTACCATCGGGTAAAGCAAAACAGTTCAAGGGCCAACCGCCGCGCCGGGTAATTATTTGAACGGCATTCATGTAAATCTGGTCAATATCGGGACGTTCCTCGCGGTCAACTTTTACACAAACATACTTGCTGTTCATAATTTCTGCCACCTCGAAGTCCGTAAACGATTCGTGCTCCATAACATGGCACCAATGGCAACTACTGTAGCCAATGCTTATCAGAAGCAGTTTATTCTCTCGTTTAGCAATCTCAAAGGCTTCATCGCCCCATGGGTACCATTTAACTGGGTTGTAGGAATGTTGAAGTAAATATGGGCTTACCTCGTTAACTAGGCTGTTTGGTTCATTTAACATAAGAAATATGTTTTAGGCATATTGTTTGTTCTCTCTTTTAACAAGAAAAGTGCTGGATTGTTGAAGTTCTTATAACTTATCTTTTTATTTTTTGATGTTCAATGTTCTTTTTTAACTATTTTTGATGTACTTAAAACCACTCAATACATTATAAATACTATTGATATGAGGAGATTAATTGCTTTTATAGTACTAGTTACCTTGGTAAGCGTGGCTGTTTTTGCTCAAAAGCCTGCTTATAGAATTGAGGTACAAATAGAGGGATTGAAGGATACATCCTTGTTGCTTGGATACCATTTTGGTGATAAAAAATTTGTAAGCGATACCGCTAAAGTTGACTCTAAAGGGGTTGCTGTTTTTACTGGCGACTCATTGCTTAAAGGCGGTATTTATCTGGTTATAATGCCCGGTAAAACTTACTTTGAGGTACTTGTTGGCAACAATCAGAATTTCAAGGTAAAAACAACAAAGGAGAATTTCTTTAATAACCTCAAGTTTTTTAATTCCGAAGAAAACACTGCATTTCTTGAGTATCAAAAATTTATGGTTGAAATGCAAAAGAAGAACAAAGAATTATCCGACCAGATGAAGGAGGCCATTAAGGATACCGTTAAGGCTCGCGAACTCAGAGGTAAACTAAACGACCTCAATACCGAGGTGGTTAAATACTGGGATAGCGTTATCGATAAGCACAAAGGTCAACTTCTATCATCGTTAATTAAAGCCATGAAGAATGTTGATGTTCCTGAGTTTACGACTCCAAAGGAAACTCCAAAATACGATTCTTTACAATGGGCTCATAGCTATCAGTTCAATAAGGTTCATTACTTTGATAATATAGATTTTTCTGATAGTCGGTTGTTGCGCACCCCAATTATTGAAGGTAAAATTAATACCTATTTCGATAGAGTTCTAATTCCACACCCCGATAGTATTACTCCACAGGCTATTGCTTTGGTTGAGAAATCGAAGGCGAATAAGGAGGTTTATCAGTATGTGCTGTCATTTTTGATAAATAAGTTTCTAAGTTCCGAACAAATGGGGATGGATGGTGTTTTTGTGGCGCTTTCTGAGAAGTACTATCTTGCAGGTCAGGCATGGTTTGCTGATCAGAAAATTGTTGATAAAATTGCTGAACGAGTAAAGGCCTTAAAGCCTAACCTAATTGGAAATTTGGCTCCCGATTTATGGCTTCCTAATCCTTATGGTAAGTACTTTAGATTGAGCGAAGTAAAATCAAAGGTAACTGTGGTTTATTTTTGGGATCCAGAGTGTTCGCATTGTAAAACTGTTACCCCAAACCTTAAGAAAACGTACGATAAATTTAAATCTAAAGGATTTGAGGTTTATGCGGTATTTACCCAAGGAGACCAGCCAAAGTGGATGGATTACATAAGTAAGCATGAGTTAGGTTGGATTAATGTTTGGGATCCAACATTTAGTTCAAACTTCCGTAACCTTTACGATATATACGCTACGCCCGTGATATATGTGCTTGATGCCAACAAAAAAATAGTGATTAAAAGAATTAGCGTTGAAACTCTCGACCAATACCTAGAGGCTGAGTTAAAGTAATATTTGCAATTTATAGCCATATGAAAGGGATACCTCATGGTATCCCTTATTTTTTAGAGGCATATTGGTAAGGTATTGACATTGCTATTGTTCCGATGTAAATTTATAGTTTACTAAAACATAATGGGATGGATAATTTAGCAAAATCGAAACCAGTTATAGCGATTCTTACTGGCGGGGGCGATGTTCCTGGGTTAAACCCAGCAATACGTGCAATTACAATACGTGCACTGCGAGAAGGATTTGATGTTATAGGTCTTAGGCGGGGATGGGCTGGACTAATTGAGATTATTCGCGATAAGGTGGCCGATAATAGCAATTGTTTTGAGGTGTTGACCGAAGAACGGGTAAATAAAGCCTTCAGAACAGGGGGGACGTTCCTGCATACATCGCGTACAAATCCTGCAAAGGTTGCAAAGGATAGCGTGCCAGAACATCTGAAATCCAAGTACAATAAACCTATAAACGATTTAACCCCCGATGTTATTAAAAATCTTGCATTTCTTGGAATTGATTATCTTATTCCCATTGGTGGTGACGATACACTAAGTTATGGCGTTAGGCTTTACCAGGAGGGATTTAAGGTTATTGCCATTCCTAAAACCATGGATAATGATGTTCCTGGAACCGATTACTGCATTGGATTTAGTACATGTGTAACTCGTACAATAGCATTGACTGATATGCTTAGAACCTCAGCTGGTTCGCATGAGCGTATTCTGGTGATGGAGGTTTTTGGGCGCTATGCTGGTTTTACCGCTATGCTTCCAACGATGGCCGGTGTGGCAAATAGGTGTGTAATTCCCGAGTTTAAGTTTAGCTTGGAGCGATTAACTGAACTTTTAATCGACGATAGAAACCATAATCCAAGCAAGTATTCAACTGTTTTAGTTTCGGAGGGTGCCACTTTTGAGGGTATGGAGCAAATGTCGGTTCAAGGAACCGAACGCGATGCCTTTGGTCATGCTAAGTTGGGTGGAATTGGCGATATCGTTTCAAGGCAGGTAAAGGAATTGTCTGCAAAGTACAATAAGGGTAAAACTGTAAACATTATCAGCCAGAATTTAGGCTATTTGGTTAGAGGTGGGGAACCCGATGCCATTGATTCCATTGTGCCAATGGCATTTGGAAATCTAGCCCTAGACTTAATACTAAAGGGAATTCATGGTCGCTTGGTGGTACTTAAAAATGGTCGCTACGACAATATGCCTATTGATGTTGTTGTGAGCCAGAAGAAGATTGTGAACGTTGCTCGATACTACAATACTGAACGTTTACGTCCTTTCTATAAGAGTTTTGAGATGCAACCGCTATTTATTATGACTAGTGAGTAGTGGAGTTGCTCAACCGTATGGTATTAAAATGGAGTAATGGATTGATGGAGAAAAAGAAGGAGATGCTTATGCATCTCCTTCTTTTATTTTTAGGCTATGTTATGCTTTAAAATAAGCAACCATTTCTTTGAGTTGCTGTGCTTGGCTTAGCAATTCCTCTGCACTCGATGCTATTTCCTCAGCTAACGATGCGTTATGCTGTGTTAATTGGTTTAGTTGCTGAATTGCATTATTAACTTGGTCGGCTCCTCCGTTTTGCTCAACACTTGCCGCGGCAATTTCCTGAACCAATTGAGCCGTTTTTTCAATCTGAGGAACAATGGACTGCAATTCTTTGCCCGCAGTTTCTGCGGTTGATACACTGTAAGTGGAGAACTTACTGATTTCATCCGCAGCAATTTTACTTCGTTCAGCAAGTTTTCGTACTTCAGCAGCAACTACTGCAAAGCCTTTGCCGTGTTCGCCTGCTCTTGCCGCTTCAACAGCAGCGTTAAGTGCAAGAATATTGGTTTGGAATGCAATATCGGTAATAACGCCAATCTTTTGCGCAATTTGCATCATGGAGTTAATTGCAACATCAACGGACTCTTTCCCCTTTTTGCCACCAACCGATGCTAAGTTTGAAATTTTCTCAGTTTCGCGGGCATTATCAGTATTTTGCTGAATGCTGGAAACCATTTCCTCCATTGAACTGCTAACCTCTTCAACTGATGACGCTTGCTCGTTAGTACGTTCGGAGAGTTGTTGACTACCTTGGCTCATCTGGGTTGCTGCAGCGGAAAAACTCTCTGCTGCTTCGCGGATTGATGTTATTATTTGTTTTAGTTTCTCGGCCATATCGTGAACCGATTTGTAAACCAAGCCAATTTCATCGTTTCTAATATCATCTTTACGTTGAATGTTTAACTCTCCGTTGGCTATTTGTGTTGTAACATCAACCAATGAGTAAATTGGCTTAATTGTTTGGCGAAGTACATAAATTAGGATTCCTATACTTATTGCAAATAGTACAGCCCCAAGAATAATCTGATACCACATTTGGCTTACAGCTTTCTGGGTGATAATTTCCATTGGGATTGACATTCGTACCTGCCAAGGCAATTTGCTTTTTCCAACATAAATAGGGACAAATACGCTAAGTAAATTATCCGTTTCAAGAATAACCTCTTCTCCTTCTTTGAGTTCTTTAATTTGGTTGTTAAAAGTTGAGGCATTATCTTCCTGTATGCTTTTGCCAATTAAATCGGCTTTAGCCGAATTTGCAGCGTAAACGCCTTCGTAACTTACAATGGCAATTTTAGCCTTTCCTTCGTAAAATTTTGAGTTCGATACAAGTTCTTGTAAGAAATCGATAGAATAGTCAATACCTGTAACTCCCATAAATTGAGAATTTCCAATAATTGGAGCCATGAAAGAAACCATAAAAACCATTTTGCCCTGAATTGGATAATGTACGGGTTCTGTTACAAAATCTGTCATCAACTCTTTAGGCTTCCAGTACCAAGGAGCTGCATCCTGCTTGTCATAATCAATTAATGCTTCAACTACATATCCACCCGATCCGTTTTTGGTAAGATATGAAACAAATCTACCTGAATTATCATGACCGGCAGCGTTCACATACCTTGAATCCATTCCATCGAAGACATTAGGTTCGAAGCAAATGGTAAAACCAAGATTATCTGAATTGCTTAGAAGTACCCTTGAGGCCATCAATTGAGCCTGTTCACGACTAATTGCCTTGTCTTTTTTTCCAGCAACATAACTCAAGGCATCGGCCATGGCACTAGCCGAAAGCATAGCTTTATCCATCCTAGACTTTACCTCGCCAGCATAATTCTTTGAAACAGCAATGGCCTCTTCCTTTGCCGCACTTATGGCAGTTTTCATGGCATTAATTGTGCTGAAAAGCACAAGTGCCGCCACAGTAAGAAATACACCAACACCAACTAACATTGTTAATCGGAGTTGAATGGAAAAGAATCTTCCTTTCATATATAATTAGATTATAGAGTTATACCAACTACAAAAAAAACATCTTCTTTAGCGGGGTTCACAACAAAAGTAGCACTTACTGGAAGTTTGAATTTCTCTGTAATTTCAATCTCCTTAGTTGTTTTAAACCCAACATTAACAACATTGGGTTCGTGGTGATAGAATCCTTCATTTAGCGTACCTCCAACAAATAAATCGAAATTATAATCTCCTATTTTAACAGGATAGCCTAATTCTAAGTACGTTGAGTAATTTTGATCGCCATTATTATCGGTATCGTATCCATAAAAGAACGATGCCAGAGTTACACTTAGTGGAAAACTCTCGGTTCCAGCCCAAGCCAGCGTTCCCTCAAGTAAATGCCCTGTGGTATTCTTATCCCAGTTGAAGTAATCAACAGAGTCTAGCTTCCATTCGTACTCGTTATAGTAATCGTATAAAGTAAAGGATAAATTTCCAATGGTATAGGTGGCGAATAAATCAATTTCCGAATACTCCTGCGATGTTCCAAACGATGCCCAACTACCAAGAGTAAGCCCTCCTGCTGTAAGAGAGATTGTAGGTTGAATGTTTGGATTTGAACCATAAAGCAAGCCCCTCCATACATACCTACTTACGAAGTCGACACTGTAGTCGACACTTACCTTACTGTTCTGATTTTCTTCCTGTGCTATAACAAGATTACAGCCTAAAAAGAGCAATATTATTCCGCTCAATAGAGTTTTTTTCATCATAGTTGTACGGTTTAAGGTTATGCCAACAATTTATGGCAAAATTCAAAACAGACGGCGAGACTATGATGTTTTTTTAGTTGTTATACAGATGATTTACATCACCTCAATTAGGCTTGATTTTCTCTGATAAGGCAGCAGTTAAGGAATGGAGAAGTTTTACATCCTCAGCATCGAGTTCTGTAATTCGTTCAATAAGCCTTCCATTAATTAGTTTGTCGGGGCCTAGTTCAATTGCACTTAAAATCGTCTGAACCTTAACGATTAAGGCTTTAAGGCTATCAGGATTTTGATTTTTTATTTGTTTTTCTGGGCTTTCGATATTCAAGAATGAAAGTGTGTAAGCATAAATCATTACAGATTGTGCTAGGTTTAACGATGGATACTGCGTTTTTAATGGGATGTTAGAAACTCTATGGCACAGAGCTATTTCCTCGTTGGTTAGGCCCGATTCCTCTCTACCAAATACAATGGCTATGCTGTTTATGGTATCGCCTTTTTTTTCAATGAAATCGGTTAATTCGTTGCATGGAATAATATCGAGTTTAACCCAGCGCTGCTTTGCCGATGTGGCAAAAACAAAATCTACATCCTTAATTGCCTCCTCTAACGATTGGTAAACCTTAGCGCTCTCCAGAATATCGTTGGATGCGTGGGCAAGCATTCGGGCTTTCATTTCCAAATGGTCGCAGGGGTTTACAAGGCGTAAGTCGCCAAAGCCCATTGTTTTTATTGCACGCGCAGCGGCTCCAACATTCTCGGGAACTGCAGGTTCAACCAGTATAAAGCTAACTTCCATTTATTGTGGCGGTGTTAATAGTGTTTCGATATTTTCGTTTTGCAAAATTATCAATCCTAAGCGTTCGTTCGATTTTCCTTCGCGAATTTTATAGCTGAATGCTGGTTTCCCGTTTTCTACAGAGGAGTCAAAATATCGGAAAAATACGTTGGGTATTCCATCAATCTCCTTTGATATTTCCGTGATATGCGATGCAAGGATAAACATACTCGATTTCCATTGCAATAGTCCATTGATTACAAGCATTGAGCCATCAAATGCGTCCTTTATATTGGTACCCTTGAACAGTTCATCAAAAATCATAAACACTTTCTTCTCCTTTTGCAGGGTTTCCGCTGCTTTTCGAACACGCATAACCTCGCTGTAGAAGTAACTGTAGCCAATGCTAAGGTTATCGGTAGTATTTAAACTGCTGAATAGTGCGTTGAATGGCGATATTTTCATTGATTTTGCAGGAACAGCCATTCCCAACTGTGCCATATAAATAGCAATTCCACACGATTTTAGGAATGTTGTTTTTCCTGCCATATTTGGCCCAGTGAGGAATAGGAATTGCTTACCGGCATCGTACTTAATGCTATTGGCAATAGGATTCTTTATGAATAGATGGAATAAATCTTCAATTTCGAGAACAGAATCTTCGGAGTCAACTATCTCTGGAAAATTCAAATTGTATTGTTTAATAGATTCAGCCATCGATGTGTAGGCTTCAAAACTATATGCAATTTCCAGCAGAGTCAGTATTTTAAGTTTATGGGTAGAGCGGAACCATTGGTCAATAGTAATTAAATCGACAAAATCAAGTGATTGGATATCCTTAATCTCGCAGGCGGTTCTTATGTCTTTTTCATTAAAAATTTCGTTTGCTGAGCTATATGCATCCTTTAGTAATTTGGGGAGTTTGCTGGAATCAAAACCATCAAAATACTTTTTCATAATTTGCACAAAGTGCAATGTGTTCTTAGAGCCTTTTAGTGCGGTTCCTTTAAAATCCTTGTACTTTATCCTATAAATTAAACCCTCAAAGAATCGTGAAATGGGGTTGGTGCTAATTAAAACCTCACTTTTAGAGAAGTAGTAAACCTCAATACTATCCATCAACTCTTTGGAGAATGGGACTGTAAACTTTGCAGGTTCTGCAATTATTGCCTTAAGGGCGTCCTGCATATTTCTTATATCATCAGCATTGGTATAAGGATTTTGAAATTGATTTTTAAGGAAATCCCGTCCGCCCGATGTAACTGTTTTGTCAATTAAATCGAAGATGTTAAAACCCGACTTATCGTCGCGGAAAATTTCCAATTCCGTTAAGGTTTGTCTGTCGGTGTAAAGTTTCTTTTGCATAGTTTTTTGATATCTATTTTGGTAAATATATGCCTAATTTCCGAAAAAAAACGGCTGCCAATTATTGGCAACCGTTACTTTATGTTAAGAGGAAAATAATTTACTTGGACAATGTTCCGATTGCTTTTCCCGATGCCTCAAGGATTGGCTTAACCGATAAAGGCTCGCCAACGCCGTTCTTTAACCACAATTGTGGTACAAGACGTCCTTGTGCATAAATTCTATCAACCTCGTTGGCAAACGATTTTCCAACGAATTGTTTCTCCAGTTGGAAATCGATTAGGTGACCAATTGGGTATGCCGATAGGTAAAGAGGGTTATCAATCATATGTGAGTAAATGGCTAGGATTGGTTCATCCTTCGATCCGAATACATCGGCATAGTACTTATTCCAGATATCCTTTGCAATTGTAAGAGTAGCCTCTTTTACTTGCTCTGCAGTGGCATTTGGGTTGTTGTATAGCCATTTCCAAAGGTTGATATCAACCAATGAAACACCCATGATTTCGTAGCACGACCAAAGGTTATCAAGAGTTTCTAATGCTTCCTTATCGGGATTGGTTTCCTTGAATCCAAGAACACTCAAGTCGCGTTTTTGGAATACAAAAGCCAACGCCTCAGTGAAGGCAGTGTTTGGAACACCGTGCATAATGTAGTTATCCACATCGTGTAAAGTGATTGTTTGTTCTACGTTATGGCCAAACTCGTGCATTGCAATGTTGAATCCTTTGTAGTTCATTCCGTTAGCTGGAACTCTAGTACGAAGCAATGCGTTATCCTTACGCATTTCGCCACCCCAAGCGTGACCTGCACCTCTTGATGATTCTACCTTAACTCTGTCGCCAATAAATTTGGCCTTTTCCTTGCTCCAACCCAACGATGTTAGGATGTTTGGAAGTTCTTTCTCAAATGCCTCGGCGCTTGCAAAGCGTTTATTGGTAATTGCTTCGAGTTTTTCGGCAGGAATTCCGCTACGTGCTTTAAATCCATCGTACCAAATATCGAATGGGCGCAAATCGCGACCTAATCGTTGGCTAATTAATTTACCTAAGTCTCTAACCTCTTTTGATGATACAAGCTCTGTGAAAAGTTGCTCAACCTCATCTACAGGTAATTCGAATTCACCTTCAAATTTACGCTGGATGTATGTTGGCATACTTGGAGTGTAAGCGTCAATAGCAGTTAACGCTTTGAATTGGTTTAAAACGTGCTGATAGCGTGTGTTTGGCTCCGATTCAAAGGTAATCTCCTTACCATCCTGTACGAGAGTGTTTTTGTAAGGATTCCAGCTGTACTTGTTGCTGTTGATAACATCCTTAGGAATGGTTTGGTCGATAATACGCTTCATTACTTGGTAAATCATCTCCTGACGAACTAGTCCACTTTCTTTATCGGCATACTGCGATTTTAACTCATCGCGTAAACCCCAGTGAGTGATAAGTTTTAAGTCCTCAGGGAAAAGTTTTTCGTTATTATCGTTAAGCAAGTAACCAAGGTAGATATTGTACTCGCTAATATATGTATCGGAATTTGTGTTAACTGTGGAGAAATTTTGGATTAGGTTTGCAGGAACTCTGCTGGTAAACATATCGCCCATACGTGCGTAAGCCCATTCCTTGCGGCTCCATTTTTCGCCTAGTTCGCTCTTCTCCTTCAAGGTGTAATTAGGGAAGTTAAGCGCTGTAATAAATGCAATTTTGTTGGTGTACAAATCTTCCGAAAGGTGTGCTGCTGCATTGTACGAACCAAAAAGCTCATCGATAGGAGTAACTGGACCCCAATTTAAGTGAAGAGGACGCATTAACTCTTTACTTAGCAGGATAAAATACCCGTTAAGCATCTCGTAACCATACGATAGTTTGCTGAAAAGTTGGTCGAGAGCGGCTTCTTCTACAACGAATTGTGCGTTACAGAACTCTTCGAAATCGGCCTGTGTTCCATCGGAATTTCTCCAGAGTAGGGCAACTTGGCTTACGCCACGCTCAATGCGGAACTTTTGGGAATCGCCATACTTACCAATTAACTCATTGGATACTTTTGTAATGGATTCCTTTGTAATGGGAGAAACATCCGCTTTTTTGTCTCCATTTTCACTTGGCTTGCAGTTAGTCATAGTTAGCAAAATGGGTAGTGATAGCAATAAAAATAGTTTTCTCATATTAAAATGGTTTTGGTTTTAACTCTTGAGGTTAAGTCGCAAAAATGCAAAGTAAATGTTTGATTTCAAAGTGAATTTTTGGTTTAATTTGAACGGATTATTGGAGTAATGGAGTAATGGAGGGATGGAGCAATATTGCATTTTTTTGACCTCAAAAGATTCGAGACAAGTAATCCATCACTCCAATACTCCATCAATCCATTTTTATTGTTAATGACTTGTATGCTTATAACCAATAATTTACTTTTGGGAAAATCAAATGAATTATGGATTGTACGAAGGAATCGAATTCAAAGTTTTGCAACTGCACTTACTCTTGCGGAAAGCATGGTGTTTGTTGCGATTGTTTGGCCTATCATCGCCGTAACGGAGAGTTACCAGCCTGTTATTTCCCAAGCGATATAGAGCGTGGATACGATAGGTCGATTGATAATTTTATAAGGATTGTGAAGGAGCGGGGGAGTGGTTATTTGAAGTAGATGTTTTTGGGAGTCATTGTGCTAAGTATGGAGTTTTGGAGTGATGGATAATTGGAGATAATATCCATCCAATCCATCACTCCATTACTCCAATCACATTAAGTATAAAAGACCGTAGACTTTTGGTTATAAGTGTCAATCCTAATAGCAAAGAACCCGACTTTAAGTCGGGTTCTTATATTTTACTACCAAATTTTTGCTCGTTTTTCTGGAGCAATATAAAGTGGTTCATTTGGACTTATCTCAAATGCTTCGTAGAATTCAGGGATGTTGAATAACGCTCCGTTAACACGGAATTTACCTGGAGAGTGAACATCCTCTTTTACTCTGCGCATTAACTCTTTATCGCGGATAATTTGGCGCCATACGTTAGCATACGATAGGAAGAAACGTTGGTTTGCTGTATAACCATCGATATTTTTTGGAGCCTCTTTACCATTCAGCGATTTCTGGAATGCTAGGTATGATATTGTTAATCCACCATAATCGGCAATATTCTCGCCAAGAGTTAGGTTTCCATCAAGGTGCAGTGAATCAATTGCCACAAAATTATTGTACTGCTCAACCAAAGGTTGTGTTAGCTGGTTGAATTTCTCAGAATCCTCCTTGGTCCACCAATCGGTAAGGGTACCATTCTTATCGAAGTTACGACCTTGGTCGTCGAAACCGTGGGTCATTTCGTGCCCAATAACCACACCAATAGCTCCGTAATTAACAGCATCGTCAGCGTTCAAATTGAAGAATGGAGGTTGAAGAATTCCTGCAGGGAATGCAATTTCGTTCATCAATGGGTTGTAGTAAGCGTTAACGGTTTGAGGTGTCATTCCCCACTCGGTTCTATCAACTGGCTTACCAATTTTATTCATATTTTCTCTAAAGCTGAACTCCGATGCGCGCTTAATATTCTCAGCATAGCTGTCGCGGGTAATATCAAGGTTTGAGTAGTCCTTCCATTTATCAGGATATCCAACCTTAACAACCATTGTTTCTAGTTTTTCAAGTGCTTTTGCTTTTGTAGAATCGCCCATCCAGGTTAGGTTTGTAATTCTATCCTTGAATGCAAGTTTTAGGTTTCCAATTAAAGCAATCATTTTCTCCTTAGCAGCAGGAGGGAAGTTCTCCTCTACAAATATTTGTCCTACAATTTCGCCAATTGCAAAATTTGCTGTGTTAGATACTCTTTGCCAACGAGGAATGTTAACCTCCTTGCCAGAAAGTTTGCGGCTATAGAACTCGAAGTTTTGATTTTCGAAAGCACTTGATAGGTACGATGAGTATTGGTTTACAACATTCCAGGTAAGGTAATTCTTCCACTCATTGAGCGATACCTCTTTTTGCATTTTGCTGATTTCGGTATAGAACTTAGGGTTATCAATTACGAAATCAGTTGGAACTTCAATTCCGATTCCAGCAAAGTAGTTTTTCCAGTCGAAGTTTGGCGCAAGTTTTTGCATCTCCTCCATTGTAACCTTATTGTAGGTTAAGTATGGATTACGCTGTTCAAGACGAGTAAAGGTTACTTTAGCAAGACGTGTTTCAAACTTCATAATTTGATCAGCAACTTGTGCTGCTTGCTCTGGAGTGTACTCCAAAAGAGTAAACATTGCTTTTAGATGCTCAACGTAATCTTTTCTTATTTCAGCAGAGCGTGGGTCCTCGTTTAAATAGTAATCCCTATCAGGTAATCCTAGCCCACCTCCGTATAGGTTTACAACTATAACCTCGGTGTTTTTTTGATCTTGTCCTGCATAAGGAATAAAAAGTGGAGTTACATATTGTTGGTGTAATGCAATAATTTCTTTTTGTAGATCTTCAGTCGATTGGATATCGGCAATTCTTTTTAGTTCGCCTTTAATTGGTTCGTATCCTTGCTTTTCAATATTGATGGTGTCCATTCCCGATGCAAAGAAATCGCCAACCTTTTGCCAGCTGCTACCCTTTGGTGCATCGGTCTTTTGGTATGCTTTTTCAAAGATTTGTTTTACAAGTAAGTCATTCTCCTCTCTAAGGATATCAAATGCACCATAACGTGCCTTATCATCGGGCATTTTTGCATTTTTAATCCAACCACCATTAGCGTAAGCGTTAAAATCATCGCCAGGTTTTACGGTTAAATCCATATTTGATGTGTCGAAAGCAGGCTTGCCCTTATCCTGCTTAGCGCAATTTGTAAAAGCAACTGCCGATGCAATGCAGCAGGCAAATAAGTAAGTTTTTTTCATATATCTTGATTAAAAGTTAGTTGTGTTTATAGATTGTTATTTGCTCAAATGGTTTAATAAAAAAAGCTGCCCTAGGGCAGCTTTTAGTGTTTGTTAACAAACTATTCGAATTGTTTGAAAGCTTCTTTAATTCTACCAATAGCTTCGCGTAGTTCAGCCTCGGTGATAACAAGTGGAGGAGCAAAGCGGATAATGTTACCGTGAGTAGGTTTAGCAAGAACACCTTTCTCGGCCATTGCCATACAAACATCCCAAGCAGTTTTGCCAGGTTTGTTGCGGATAACAACAGCATTCAATAGACCTTTACCACGAACAAGCTCAATCATTTCGCTCTTAATAGCTTTCATCTCGTCGCGGAAGATTTTACCCATTTTCTCAGCGTTTTCAGCTAGTTTCTCGTCTTTAATAACGTTAAGCGCTGCAATAGCAACCTTACATGCAAGTGGGTTGCCACCGAATGTAGAACCGTGCTCACCTGGTTTGATGGTTAGCATAATCTCATCATCGGCAAGAACGCACGATACTGGCATAACACCACCAGAAACGGCTTTACCTAGGATAAGAATATCAGGACGAACACCTTCGTGGTCGCAAGCTAACATTTTACCTGTACGTGCAATACCTGTTTGAACCTCATCGGCAATGAAAAGCACGTTGTTCTTCTTACAAAGTTCGTATGCTTTTTTCAAGTAACCTTCGTCTGGAACAAATACACCAGCCTCACCTTGGATTGGCTCAAGAAGGAAACCTGCTACGTTTGGATCTTTAAGTTCTTTCTCTAAAGCCTCGATATTGTTGTAAGGAATTTTTACGAAACCAGGAGTGAAAGGTCCAAATCCACCGTAAGAATCTGGATCGGTCGACATAGAAACGATAGTAATTGTACGACCGTGGAAGTTATCCTCGCAAACAATAATTTTTGCTTGGTCTTCCTTAATACCTTTTACTTTGTAAGCCCATTTACGGCAAAGTTTAAGAGCTGTTTCGTCAGCCTCAGCTCCAGTGTTCATTGGAAGAACCTTGTCGTAACCAAAATATTTAGTGATAAACTCTTCGTACTCACCAAGAATGTTGTTGTAGAAAGCTCTTGAGGTTAAGGTTAAAATCTCAGCTTGGTCAGTTAAAGCTTTTACAATTTTTGGATGACAGTGACCTTGGTTAACAGCAGAGTAAGCAGAAAGGAAATCGAAATACTCCTTACCTTCAACATCCCATACTCTAACGCCTTTACCTTTTTCCAAAACCACAGGAAGTGGGTGGTAGTTGTGGGCACCGTACTTGTCCTCGCGGGCAATGTAATCTTTTGGACTCATCTTGCTCATAGTTGTAATTTTATTTTATTGATTATTAGGTATATATGATTTTAAGTTTTAATCAAACAATTTATGCAAGGTTAATGCTACTTTAGGAATTTTCAAAATGGGAGTAACTTTCAATCAGTATGTTAAGAAACATAATCTTTTGAAAGGCTTGATTTTGATTGAACTATGAGATGCTTTTCGTTTTTTGACATATGAACAGTAAGGGGGTGATGTTGATTAAGTGTACATTTTGGGTTTGTTGGGATTGAATTAGACGGCGCGTAATTGCGCAAGCACACAATCCTGTATTAATACTATACCAAATCACTTATAGCATCTGCATAACTAGCCCCTTTGGGATTGCCAAATGTTGTTTTTATTGTTTTAGCTTTGATGTAAAATCAACAATCAATTCGTCAAAATTGGGGTATATATTTCTAGCAGAGGTTACAGTTTGGTCTTTTAGCAGTCTCTTCATTTGTTCCTCGCTACCATTTTCGAAAAGGTATGCTATTAGTGCACCTCCTACAGTGTAGTTGTAATCATCAGGAAAATCTTTAGGATTTTCCCACAAATCAATTATTTTTATCTCTTTACCTGCCAATGATTCTCGGGCTATCTGCATTCTATCCCTATTTGTTTGGTCAAAATAAGTGGCAATGCCCTCGTTAATTAGTCGTGTTGATTTTGTTGGTTGAATTCCATATGTAACTAATATGTGAGCAATTTCGTGACCTCGGGTTTGATTGTTTCTAGAATTAATAGCGCACAAATTTGAATTGGCGAAACCTAGTACCTGTCCAAATTTCCGTTTTGCTTGTTTAGGGTTATCCCAAACAAAAAAGTCTATCTTTTTGTAAGGTTTCGCATTAAAAAACTTGTTTATTTCTTCGTAGGCCTTTTCTCTATCTTTTATAAACAATTCCTTATCTGCAATATTCTTCGATTCTTGAAAATGAAATCGGATATTTTCGGATTCAACAATCTCCCAATCGTCATAGAAACTAGTCATCTGGAATGTCTCTAAAAGTTTCAGGGCATATTTTGTGGAGTTCTCAGTTGCATTTAGGTTTATACAAGTCTTAATAGATTCCTTGGATTTATTGTATTCACCTGTAGCGTAGTAACAATTCCCAAGATAAACATAGCTCCATGCCTGAACCCAGTCTGGATTATTCTCCTTAACAGTTCCTTTTTCAAGAAATGGGATTGCTTTTTCAAACTGTTTGGTGTCTGCGTAGGCTCTGCCTATAAGCATACTTACATTTGGGTGGTCAGGATAATTCTTTAATTCCTCCTGTCCAAATTCTATAACTTTCGCATAATCCTTTTGAACATAAAGTTTCCCAAGCTTCTCAATGTTCTGAGCATAAATACTAAATGAAAAGAGTAATCCTGCTACAACTAAAAATATCTGTTTCATAATTATTAAATGGTTTACAATTATTTACGCTGGGTCGATGCCCGCGGTTTTATTTCTGTTAAAAAGTTAGTTAAAGGTAATAAAAATTCTGCATTTGAATCATCAGCCCCAGTGAAAGCAGCTGCTTGTTCACGTTAGTGCTTTTTTATTCAATCTTTTCATTATACGTTCCTGTTATTCCAGTAAATCCTTTTTAAGATAAATCATATCAACAAGTTGTATGTCGCCATCGAACATAGGGTGGTTATAATTGTCTGTAAAAAAATTCTTTACTCGATGTGACTTTTCAAATCCACAACTTTCATAAAACGACAAAATTGTAGGAGTTTCTCCAGTCCCAACAAGCATTGTTTTGTAGTCATTCTTGTAGAAATCTAAAATGAAATTTATCAATGCCTTCCCATATCCTTTGCCTTGATATTTCTCGTATGTTGCTATGTTTTTCAACTCGCAGGTTTCGCTATTTATAGGAGCTACAACACAAACGCTCTTCAAATCACCGTCGTACAAAGCAAATAAGTCTCCATTCGGCAAATATTTGTCAATCATATTTTCCTGCTCGTCTGCCAACAATAATAGGTCTAGAAACTGTTTCTTATTTTCGATAATCTTCTCTATTTTCACGATATCACTGTTATTTAATAACTTGGAAGGTTTTGTTTTTGGTTGAATCTTCAGGCTAAACCACCTGTTAGCAGTTGATTATTTTTTAAATTCTTTTGTTTTTGGATCATACGTGAAGAGTGTTTGAAGTTTAATGCTTTCATCGTTTTGGTTAGTTTCAAAAAAAGAAGTTTTCTTTTCCTTATTTATTATAATATCACTTATAACTTTACTATTAACATCTATTGAAATGCTATTCGCTAATATTTTATTGTTATTATCTCTTAATACTCTTGCATCAATAATATTTGCTGGGCGTTCTTTAAATTTAACATAAACTCCAGAATTTACTCCTAATAAATTTATATTCAAATCATTAACTTTTGCGTATAATCCTTGAAATTGGATATTGAAATTAATTTGAAATGAGTCAAATTTTTTTTCCTCATCTAATGTTAACCATTGAATTATAGCAACATTCCAAATCCTATCTTTATTTTCCTTGATTGCTTCTAAAATGTAGTAGTCTAAATGTTTAGGACTGTCATTTGTTTGATTGTAAATAAATAATTCTGATTTATTTATTTGCTCAATTAAATCTTCATCTGCTTCAAAAAAAACAGTAGTATTACTCAACCTATTTTCAATAATTAACCCAAGTTGTTTTATTGATAGCCAAGAGAAAACGATTTCTGTATTAACCTTATTCGCAATCAATAAATCTATGCCAAAATCTCTCGGAGATTCGATAGCATCTTTTTGAAAACCATTTTGGCTAATAAGAACTTTTTTGTTTATGCTATTAATTCTTAAACATTTTGAATTGAATGCTTCAACTTCTTTTGCAGATACCTTCCTTTTATAATCTTTACATTCAATTGCAATTATTATTTCATAGTTATTTACTTTGGATTTAATTAAAATGTCGATTTCTCTTTTGTTTCCACTGTTGTTATTTATTTTGTAGTTTTTAAATATTTGAGTATTAGCGTTGTTTATAAATGTTTCTTCAATCAATCTGATTATTCTTTCCAATGTTTTTCCGTTTTCTTTCATTAGGTTACTTATATAATTAGTTTTTATAAATTTGCTGCTAACGGTCGGTGGTTTGGGCTGCTGGGGAGTTAAAGGCCAGCGGCGTCATCCCACGCTAAAAACATACTAAAATACTAAAAACTTTCGTATCTGCATTATCAGCCACAATAGCTAAACCACTGTTAGCTGTTTGTTGCTTAAGTTTTTTGTCCTCTCCATTTAATTTGTATAAAGTCTTCGTATTTGGTAAAATACTCTAGACCTAAAACTAATAGCATCGAACTAATAATATAAACTTTCTGCATTATGGCTGTCAAAACCAAATAGCCTAAACCATAAAAGATAAAGAAACCGTAATAAGTCAATAAGCAAGAAATACAGAAGAATTTAAATAAATGAAGTTTTGACTTTAGGATAAATATTGTAATAGTAAATAAACCAAGTAATGTTAAAATAATTGATATTACTCCCACATCATGCAAGGGTGTTGCGATTAAGAAAATAAATATTATGTTGGCAATGCCTATAAATTTTAAAATATTGGCCCATTGTCTTGACGGTATCTTTTTTGACATATTGATAAAAAAAATTCCATACCCTACCGAGTGGAATGCCATTCCAATAAGTGCCCAAATCCAGCCAGGGTTTTCTGAACCGTTTATTGCTTTTGTTGCAAACAAATTGCTAATGAAATTTTTTGACCAGTAAAACCCTATGGAATCTTTATCAAGCAATGAGCCGCCTGGATAAACTAGGGTTGCTATTACTATCAAAATCACTGAAATGACCAAACTTATCAAAACAGAATATTTCCTAATCATTTGCTTAATTGTTAAACTTTTCATTTGGCGACTAGGTGTGGAGTTACTTTGCAATGACCGGTAACGGTGGCAATATACAAAGTTGGGGATTACGGAGCTATTCACTATCAAGGTACACCGCACCTAATGCGAGCCGAAACCTTTGAATAACCTATTAAACCCCAATTTTGTATATTGCGTGTTAACTACGTTTTTATGTACTTAAATCTGTTTCATCCCATTCAATTCCCATAGAAAGCATCCAAGTTAAAGAATGTCTTCTTTCGTGAATAACACCGCCATTTCCAACAGGGTCAAAGGTTGGTGGAACGGTTTGTCTTCCCAATTGTGCACTTCTTACTGCATTATGAAGACAATAAAATAAGTCTTCTTTCTTCTTTAAATCTTCATCTGATACAGTTTCCTTTGTCCTAACCCAATCTTCAATTTTTCCATCAAGCGGACAAGTGTAATTAATTAAAATTTCTTGCATTTGTTCACCAGTAGTCATTTGTCCTGTTATGTCTGGAACATTATAACCGAAGTACCACGCTAAAGGCCAGGTATTTTCAAATTTCCAGCCAATCATATTTCTTAATTCCTCATCATTTCTGGGAGAATTTAGAATATGTTTTTCGTCTTCTGCTAAAAACAAATCTAATCCATTGGTTACAACAAAGTTTAGAATTCGTTCATTAGATAAGTCTTGTTCAGATACCATTAGCCAAAGAACAATAGCCTTTATTGCATTTAATCTTTTAGCAATCTCGACTTTAGGTCTTATTTGTCTTTCAAGATCTGTAGGCAAAGAAGTAGCTGGTTTGAAACCTGCATTTAAACATATTGAAATATTTTCGAGTCTCAAATCTGTCATCCAAGGAATATTTTTATACGTTTCTAATATGTTGCCTTGTGTTGTTTGTTTTGATTGGTCTTCATTTTCTGATGAACCGAATATTTTCTTAAAAATGCTCATATTTTTTAGGTATAGGTTGTTTTAAAATTGTAACTAACCCCTTATATTAATATACCTTCAAGTAACACATCTAATTTGTTTACCTAAAAGCACACTCAAATATAAATAAAAAACGAGGGTAAAATACCCTCGCTCTATCTATGTGTGAATAACTTTTATCTTTTTCCATTTCTCGCTACGGAACCTAAGTATTAGAACTCCGCAGAAGAGCAGGAAGAATATTACCATAATTAGCCAACTTATGGGTACCGAGAGTTTAAACACTTTTAGCGTTAAGTAAAGCGTTGGAACAAACAGCCAGTGCGCAGTAACCGATGCTATCATTGTAAAGTGAGTATCGCCCGCACCGCGCAATGCGCCAACCAATGCAACCATAACGGCTTCGGCAAGTACGTAGAGTGCTGCAATCTGTATCATCGATACTGCAATGGGTACAGCCTGCTCAAATACCATGCTGGGTACTTGTGGGTGGAATACCCTAACCAGCCACTCTGGAACAAATACAAATAGGATTAGTATTACTACAGAGTAAAAAACTCCTGTTTTTATTCCCGATAAGGCCGAGCGGTGGGCAACCTGTGGTCGGCCTGCACCCATGTATCGCCCAACGAGGCTGGTTACTGCAATTTCAATTCCTAGCAGCGGAATAAACGATACTAAGTCCCAGTTAAACATTATTGTACTTGCCGTGGCAACATGGTCGCCTTGGGAGTGGAATAGCGATATCATGGTGGCAAAGGCAAAGAAGTTTAGGAACATCTCTAAACCTGCTGGGTAACCGTAGTATAACAGTTTTTTCATAATGCTCCAGTTCAACTTAAACGAGTGCATTACCCCAAACTCTGCTCGGTTATTATGCTTTAGGTAGGCAATTATCAGCACTACCATTGCCGAAAAACCTCCAAGGATTGTTGCCAAAGCAGCTCCTTTTACACCCATTGGCTCAAAGCCAAACTTGCCAAATATCAGTACATAGTCAAGCACTACGTTTACAAGCATTGCCAGAATTGTGGCTAACATAACAATTTTAGTTTTGCCAATTCCTGTAAAGTAGCATCCAAGGGTGTAGCGCATCATTCCGAAAATTGAACCCCAGGCCAGAATATTCAAATAGTCAATTTGATATCCTATTTGCGATTCAGGGATATTCATAAAGTGAAAATATTCTATAGCCAATGGCTTTAGCAGCACTATAATAGGCCAAGCCAGAACCGTAATTATAATTCCCTGAAATGCAGCAACTGTTGTATTGTGTTTTTGGTTTGCTCCAAAGTACTGTGCAACCAGAGCAGTTGTGTATCCTGTAAGACCCACAAAAAAGAACATTAGCATTTGCAGAGTTACACCGCCACCCATTGCTGCATTCATTTGCTCGGAGCCTACTCGTGCAAGGAATAGCCTATCGGTAAAGGTCATAACTCCATCGCATGCGGTGGAAATAATCATAGGCAGAGCAATAAATAGGAGTTCCTTAACTCCTCCTGCCTTATTGTAATCGGAGAAGAATTTTTTGAAAAAAATCATAAACTAATAATTTTAAAGAATAAATTAATTTTTTTGAAAATACTAATTAATATCTATTGAATAAAATAGACTAGAACTACTCTCAAACTTTGATTTTATCGAAGTTGAAAGATTGTGGGAAGTTTGCCCTTTTTAGTTAAATCCTCATTTTCGTACAGCGGAGTATTAAGCGAGGAGTTTATAATTGCACAAAATTATATAAAATCTTGTTTCTGATATACAAGAGTTGTAACTTTTATGATTGGTTATAAGGGTTATTTTGTAACTATAATCAAACCCTTTGGTCATTCTAATGTTTATAAACTTAAAATACTATAAAAATGAAGATTCTAGAATATATTGAAACCCGCCGTAGTGCAATGACTTTTAAGCCTGTACCTATTAGCATCGAGAGCATCAAAGTACTTTTAGATGCAGCTAGTTTGGCTCCATCGGCTTACAATGAGCAACCCTGGCGATTTTATGTTGCCCGCAGGGAGAAAGAGGTTGGCTTTAACCGAATTCTAAGTGCACTTGCAGAACCAAATCAGGTTTGGGCTAAAAATGCATCGGTGCTGGTAGCAACAGCATTTGAACCTAAACTGAATAGAAATAACGCTGATAATTTCCACGCTTTGCACGATTTGGGTTTGGCTACCAGCTGTATGCTTATTCAGGCTCAATCAATGGGGCTTATAACTCACGTTATGGGTGGTTTTAATAGGGTAACTCTTAGGGATAACCTCTCAATCCCAGATTCGCAGGAAATAGGAGCCGTTATTGCAATTGGTTTGCCCGGTAATATTGATGAGTTACCCGAGAAGTTAAGGGACAGGTCAATTTCACCGAGGAGTAGAAAGGCCTTGGATGAGGTGTGTAGGTTTGTGTAAGTTATACAAATCCTTTTATTGGGCAATCATGAAAAAAATATTACTTTCGAGTAAATTTTTAATATTGATTTATGGCACGTTTTGAATCTTACTTGTTGGTAATTTTTTTTCTTTCATTTAATATTATTACTAATACTGCTTTTTCTCAGTACGAGAAAGAGGAGCAAATAACTTTTAGTTATGGTAGTAGAAATCCTATAAAGATTGAAGTTGAAACTAATAACAAAAAATGCGTATTTAAGGCTGTTAATTCATCTAATTACCCGTATACTTTAGATGTTGAATTTAAACAAATACAGAATTTGTTACCGTATACTGCTAAGCAGATTTTCGTTGCTTATCCTGGTGTTACACGATTAATTGAATTTACTATAAGAGAACCTAATCTGCCACATGACTATAGTTATTCATACACTGTAAAAATTGGTGATCGAAGTAAAGAGGCTGACGTAAATTTTCCCTATTTACTTCCTTTGTCAACTAATAAAGCCATTGAAGTTTATAAGATCCAATTAGATGAATCTCGAATGTTGATTACAAATAACTTGAGGGTTCATAGTGGCGATTCCGTTTTTTGTATAAGAAAGGGTTACGTTGCCGCAATTGGAAATTCAGAAATTCGTGAAAATATAATAAAACTAGGTTCATCGCTTGAAGTTAGGCATATTGACGGAACTGTTGCTGTTTATAATGGCATTGAAGAAAGTTCAATGCCTGTTAGATATGGGCAGACTATATATGCAGGGCAATTTTTAGGTACTGTAGGTAATAGTGAGAATATTACAGTATCGCTTTATAGTATTAAGGGAGATGGTTATTTAAGGGGAATGTCAATAAAGTATTTTAATGGTGATGATTCTTTAAAGACTATAGATAAACTAGATGGTCAGTATGTTGTGAAGTCGGAATTAATAGTTGAAAGGGAATTGTCTAAAAGAGAAAAGAGATTAAAAAGTAAAGGAAGGTTATTTTGATTTGGCTCAAATAAAAAACGGGTGAAGAAATTCACCCGTTTTTTATATTTAAATATCATTTGCTTTTTTTAATCCCAGCATTTTTATTATCCATCGTGGAATTGGTTTGTGTGGATCGCGTTTGTCCATATTCAGCTGAATTCCCAAAGGTTTTACCAGTGGAATACGGTGTGCCTCTACAAACTCTATTAATGTTCCATCAGGATCTTCAATGTAGGTGAAGTGTCCTGCAGCTTCGCCCATATCGAAACTGCCCTTGTTGTTATGCTTAACGTTTGAGTTTACGGTGAATGGGAACCCTTGTGAGTTACATACTTTCTCAAGGGCATCCATATTCTTCATATCGAAGCAAAGGTGAATAAATCCTAAATCGCCCCAGAAACGGTTCTTGAAAATTTTGCTTGGAATTCTATCGGTGCACTGAACCAACTCAATGTAAGATGTGCCAAAAAACTCAGCAAAACCTCCGTGGCGAGGTTCAGAATGTGTTAAAAGAACCCTACGGAAGTTGCCATCGCCACCAGGTAGTGAAATAAGATCATCGAATTTGCCAGATTTATCGTAAATAACCTTGTCGTAACCAAGTATTTTCTGGTAAACCCTTAACGAATCTTCAATTTTACTAACGCCAACAATGGCGCCACCCATACCGGAAGTTGGCTTGTTTTTGTTTACAAAAACAAATTTTTCTTCATAAATCTCGAAGTAGTTTCCGTAAGGATCCTTGATGAAGAAATGTAGATTGCCATTGGGATCCTGAGTTGGTTGGCAAACGGGTTCCAATCCTTTGGATTTGAAAAATTCGTAGGCTTTTTTAACATCGGGACTTTTTACCTTTGCGGCAAAAATTCCAAAATCGCCAATTTGAACGTGGATTTCGGGCATAAGCGGAGTACGTCCTTTGTACTGCCAAATCTCCATACCACCCCCGCCTTGCATATTTAGCGCAAGTGCGGCATGACGTTGCTGTGGTTTACCTCCTGTGTATGGTAGCATTAACTCCGCAACTGCATCGTCTTCAAAAATGCGGATATCGAAGCCCAAAAACTCCTTATACCATTTCCAGGCCTGACGCATATTGCTTACGCCAACGCCAACCTGTTGAATTCCGTATATTATCTTTTCCATGGATTGAATTATTATGTTCGACTTATTTTGTGTACAATTTTAAAGAATAATGAAGGGAATAACCTTTTGATATGAACTGCAAGAAGTTCTCCTTTGCCAATTAGTATCTCTGGTTTACGTTTCTTGATAGCTTTAATATATCGTTTAGCACATCCCTCGGCCGATAGTCCGTTGTCTTGTCCTGGATCCATTACGCCGTGAGCCTTTCCGTTTTGGTCAATAGCGTGGAGAGAAATGTTCGTTCTTATTCGTCCGGGATAGGCTATAGTTACCGAAACATTGTAGGGTAGCATTTCAATACGCAGGGTTTCAAAGAATCCTTGAATGGCGTGCTTTGCAGCAGAATAAGCAGAGCGCAAGGGGAACCCAAATTTGCCAGAAATACTACTGGTGGCAGCAATGTAGCCTTCTTGGGCCGCAATCATTCCGGGCAAAACGGATTTTGTGAGAATAACATAGGAGAAGTAATCTATTTCCATCAGTTTTCTGTCAATCTCCACTGGAGTGTCCATAACCAAGGATCGTTGGCTTATTCCACCATTGTTAATCAATAAATAGATTGTTCCGTATTTACTGATTGTATCCTCGGCAATTTGCTTTACCTCCTGTGGGTTCGAAAGGTCAATAGGAATTTCAACGCAGAAGTTAGTGTAATCTTTACAAATTTTAGCCACATTGCTAAGCTCAGCAGGGTTGTTCGATGAAATCAGGAGTTTTGCACCTTCCTTGGCCAGTTGAATTGTAATTTCCTTACCAATTCCCGATGATGCGCCTGTAATCCAAACCAATCTATCTTTAAAACTTACCATAAATATGAAATTATGTTCAGTGTAATTTGCAGCGTAAAAAATTAGACACCAAAAGTAAGTTTTTTTACGAAATGGGAGTAACTAAATCCGATAATATAGTTTAGATAAAAGAAAATTCCGAGAATAACCCGGAATTCTTTGTGATGTTTATTGAGGTTGTTTAGTATTCTTTTTTTGAGACTAGGTTACCCTTTTCGTCATAGATAATCCAAGTGCCTTTCTTGTCTCCATTTAGGTATTCCATATCGTAACGGAGCGTTCCATTCTCGTCCCACACAAACCATTTTCCACTCTTTTTACCCATCACAAAGTTTGCCTCGGATAGTTTTTTCCCGGCTTCGTTCCATGTTTCCCATTTTTTATCTTTTTCGCCGTTGGAGTAGGTGCGTATTTCGTTGATTTTTCCTGATTTAAAGTATATTTTTACTTCGCCATTCAAAACTCCATTGGCAATTGGCATTTCGGATTTTATAGTGCCATCCTCAAAAAGTTCCTTGTGAGTACCCGTGAATAAATTTCCCTTTTCATCAACGAATTTTCCATCCTTTTCCACAACTTTTTGTTGGGCAAAAACCCCAAGGGGTAATACGAAAAGAATTATCAAAGTAAATAGTCTCATAAATTGAAAGTTTAATTGCTAAATATAGATAAAACCTAATAATTAATACGAAAGATGTTTTAATTAGTTCAAAATAAATGCCAAAAAGTTTTTACTCTTAGTGACGATTATTAATAAGGATATTCCGGGACTATGCCCGGAATTCCAAAGGGTGTATATTTGGGTTGAAACGATTAGTAAACTGTATTTTCAGGATCCCAGTTGCACCAGTCGGTTGTCCAGTTCTGTGTTCCAAAGGCTCCTTTAAAGGAAACAACCTCGAAGAATGCAGGTAGACCTGTAAATGTAGCTCCTGTAAGTACTGGCGAGCCAGCTTGTGGCATAGGGTTAACATTGCCCCAGTTCCAAGCATTGGTAAGTTGAAGTCCAGTGTTTTCTGCAACTATAGTATTGCTTCCGTTTGTCCACATGGTTTCGTACTCGGTCTGAGTTAGAGATGTACCATCGGTTTTCGCTTCAAAATCCTTAACGCAACCAGCTAGAACGCAGTTTTTAATAGCCGGACCAGAAGTTGCATTGTAGTTTAGCATTGAAGGACCTTCTAATCTTATACCGATTGCAAAACCCGCGATAATTGAGTTGTAAAGGTTAAGGTGAGTATTTCTTCTTAGTCTTAAACCGTACTTATGGTTAGGGTTTACACCAGTTTGGGTTTTTGTAGCATATGGGCCAAGTATTGTAATGTTGCTGAATTTTGCTGAGGTCAAAGGTGAGTTTGATGAACCATTTGCATCGTTATCGGATTCAAAACCATTGGAAGCATCGGATTTATCAGCTTCTGCTGGGCCACGTAGGATAAGCCCAAACTGAACGTTGCCGTTGAAACCGTTGTCGGTATCAAAATCATCATCACCACCACGGTACGATACTAGGTATTTAGCGTTTACAGTACCGCCAAAAAATTCGAATGAGTCATCGCGACCAAAAGATACCTGAACGTACTCAATGGTTGTGCCGCTACCAACACCACCCATTGTTAAACCGTTAATCTCGTTACCACTGGTTACCTCATATCCTGCAAACTCAATACGTACATATCGAAGAATTCCAGAATTATCAGCAGCATCAGTTCCACCGTAAACTGCACCTGTACCGCCTTCAATTTCAGCTTGTCCGCCAGTTTGATTAATCGGAGCTTTTCCGCAAATAATTATGCCAGCCCAATCGCCAGGTTTACGCTGTCCAACAGGCTTATCGCTTGTAAATACTATAGGGTTACTTTGGGTTCCGTCAGCAATAATTTTACCACCACGTTCAACTATTAAACAAGCTTTTGTGTCGCTTAAACCTTTAACAAAGGTTCCTGGTTTAATTGTTAATGTAACCCCATTCTTAACATACACATAACCGTCTAGGATAATTGTATCTTTTGCTTCCCAGGTTGTATTCTGAGAAATATCACCCGATACGGTTACTTTCTCACCTTTTGGTTTGGAATCGTCATCCTTATCGCACGATACCAATGCTCCACCCATAAGCATTAGGGCTAGTAAAAAACTTTTCGCTTTAATTAGGTTTCTCATTTTCATTTTATTTTAGTTTAAGAAATATTTTCTGGTACAAAAGTATGCGAAGCCCTTATAGTAGTAGTTAAGCAAAAATTACGCTTTCGTTACTTGTTTGTTAGGAGATTGTTAAGAGGAGATAATCTAGAATGAGGAATTAAGAATGTAGAATCATAAATACAAAATAGAAAAATCCCCGAGTTGAAACTCGGGGGCTAATCCAAAACTATTCAAAAGCGATGCAAGTAAGGGCAATAGTTTGAAATGGCATTGAATAGTTGCATCGCAACGGGTTGATTTTGGTATGAAACAACTATTGTAAAAATCACCCAAACAAAAAAATGAGCCAGAATGCATTGGCATCTGGCTCCTAATTATTATTAACCAAATCTATATTTAGTCCTTTACAGGCTTGAGTTCAACCTTAATTGTTCCATTACAGGTTGTTGCGTCAACTTTTACTTCCTGTGGATTGTACGATATCAAATTTGCATTGATTGATACTGATTGACATCCCATTACAGTTGCGCTAAAGTTGCCTTCAAAATCGGTGTAGGTTGTGGTGTTATCAATTTTAACCGCTACGCCTGCAAGTGCTTCGCCAGTTTCTTTATCAACTACCTGTCCACTAATTGTAAGGGTTGCAACTGAGGTTGAATTGCTCGAGGTGTTTTTATCATCACCCTTAACATTTGCATTTACATTAACCGATACTGCTACTAGGGCTATAACTAAAATTTTGCTAATTGTTTTCATCGTTTTTAATTTTTATTTCTTGACACAAAAATAGACCCCGAACATTACCTGAATATTACACAAAAATGATTTAAATGTTAAGTTTAGGTTAAGCGTTAAAACTTAGCCGTTACACCAAAACTGAACGATATTCCATCGGAGCTACGCTTATTGTCCATGTACATACTTGCATCACCGGAGCTATTTAGGTATGGGAAGTAGGTAACTGTTTTTTGGTTAAGCAGGTTCCTAATCCCAAACTTGAACTCAATAGAGTTATAGAACTCCTTGCTAACAGTTAAGTCAACAAGATGTTTTTGCTTTTCCATGATATGGGGGATGTTCTGATTTGCGTTTTGGTTGGTTTTTCCAATGGTTATTAATCTGTCGCCAATAACGTTGTACTGAACAGAGAAGTTTAACCTGCGTTTTTCGTTGCTATAGAATATTCCTGTATTAATTAGGAATGGCGATTGTCCTTGCATCTCTCTATCCTCAAAAATAGAGCCTTCGGGGAATATTACTTTACTGTAAATATAGGCAGCATTGGCAACAAAGTAAAAATCTTTAAGCAATTCAATTGCTTCCAACGATTTACGGAGGTCCACCTCAACACCTAGGCTTGTTGCTTTGTTGGCATTGTTAAAAGTGAAAGTTGGACGGTTTCCTGCTGGTTTGTAAGTAGATTCGATGGTTGATTTAAAATCCTTATAGAATAAACCTACAGAGAAAGTCTCGCTTGAACTTGGATAAAACTCGTAGCGTAAATCGTAATTCCATGTGTAAGCATTTTCAAGTTCTGTATTCCCAACATAGTCGGCTTCATCTTCAAAATTGTAGAAATAAAATGGTGCAATCTCCCTAAACTCTGGTCTGTTTACCGATAGGCCAGTTGCCAAGCGGATTAAGTTCTTTTCGTTGAAGTTATAGGTTAGATTTGCTGAGGGGAAAAGGTCAACATGATTTGACTCAAGGTTCACAGCCCTGTTGTAGCTATCGTAACCATCGAGTTGAAGGCTGTTGTACTCAGCCCTAACACCTCCGTAGAACTTAATTTTACTGGTGATATTTGTGCTTAGCGCTACATAACCCGCAAAAAGCATATTGGTTGCATCGTAACTGTCGGCTTTGCTAGTGGTTTCCTTGATTATGAATCCATCGGCAGAGGTGTTGATATTCTCTGGGCTGAAAATGGTTTCCACGGGAAGCCAAACCGACTCGGTGTAAGAAGAGTTTTTAGCGTATCCTAAAATTCTTGTATCAAAAACTCTGTGTTTGTATTCGGAGTAAATACCTGTTTTAACTGAAGGTTGCCAGTTGCCAATTTTCAATTTTCGGTCGTAATTAACACCCAACGATGATATGTACTCGTTTAATCGCATAAAGAGTCGTCCGGCATCGCTAACTGAGGGTGTTAATCCAATTGAAGCGTAATAATCGCCATAATGAGGTAAAAGTTCTTCACTCTGAAGTGTAGTGCGGAGCTGCTTTAGGTCTGGCTCATCTTTACCTGAATAGGAGAATCCAAGAACCCAATCAATTCGGTTCTTATCATCCTGTCCGTATTTATGCTCGCCACCTAGCTGACCGGTGTAAGATGTACGCGACATATATTTATCCTGATACGAACGAACGGTGTAACCCTCGTAACCGTTCAGTCCATTACGGATTATTGCAGTATTTTTTCCATTGATATTTAAAAGATTTCGGAACTCAATTTTGTTACCGTTACCCAAAAAGAATGCCCAGTTGTGGAGCACTCCAATTTTGGTAGTTCTCGAAAAGGCGCTATCGGTATAATTGTAGTTGTAAGGTGGGGTATCGCCTAAGTTGAATTGCGCTTGGTAACTTTTAAGCACTTTTACATCAGAATTATTGGCAACTCCATAGTTGATATTGGTTATAGTACCAATTTGCTTACTTCCTACCTGAAATCTTCTACCAAAATTTATATTGATTTTTTGCTCAGGATATGCAGTTGCTTTTTTAGGAGCCCAGTTACTGTTGAATTCTTTTCCTAGTGTAGTCAGTTGAGAGTTGGATAAACCTTTAAGAGTACTTGGAATGTTGTCGGGCAGGGCTCTTTCGCCATTGTCAATACCCAACCAATCGTACTTACCTTTGTTTATAAGTTGAAAACTGGAGTAATCGTCTTCAGTGTTGTATGTGGTTGAGTATCCAATTTGGAAGAAATTCTTTTCGGGCATATTCTTGGTGAAAATCTTTATGAACCCACCAGTAAAATCGGCAGGTAATTCGGGCGATGGACTTTTTGCAATTAGTATGTTGTCAATCATTGAGCTGGGAATAACATCAAACGAGAAGGCTTTCTGGTCGGTTTCGCTCGATGGGGTAGAGGCATTATTAACCCAAACACTATTATAGCGTTGGTTCAATCCACGAACCACTACAAACCTATCCTCAATAATCGAGATTCCAGGTACACGCTTAATTACTTCCGAGGCGTCCTTATCCTGGGTACGAGTAATTTGCTGTGCGGTAATTCCATTGGCAATAATATTACTGGCTTTAATGGTGCTAATCATCGCTACATCGGTATTGTTACGTTTAGTTGCGGTGACAACAACACCCTCAATGGCGGTTGTAACCTCTTCCAAATCAACATTAATTATCGATGCCTTATTGGCTTCCACCTTAATGCCTCCAATTATGACTGGCTTGTAGGAGATAAATGAAACCTGAACATTGTATGTTCCAGGGGTAAGGTTTCCTAAAATAAATTTGCCATCGAAATCGGTTATTGTGCCATTGGTTGTTCCTTGTATTACAACAGTGGCACCAACAAGTGTTTCTGCTCTGAGTTTATCAACTACTACTCCTTCAATACTTCCTCTTTGGGCTAAGGCCGATAGGTTAACTAAACAAAAAAGAAAAATACCAATAAATTTAATTGTTTGCCTGCTCATATTTTGTTTTTTTGCAATGTTCGTAATCACAGTTTCTTAAGATTTTTTTTACACTGCAAAGTAAACTACTATATATGGCATCAATTTTAAGGCTATGTTAAACTTTGGTTAACCATTTTGTGGGATAATGTTGTTTACATTTAATGTTTTCTTAACTTAATCTTGGCTATTTGTGAATAGTTTTGTAAACTTACTCTTTAAAGACAAAGCACTATGGATTTATCAAAATTCAAGATTCTAGTTGTTGATGATGAGCCCGATATTATTGAGTTTTTGAGTTACAATCTCAAGAAGGAGGGCTTTACAATAAAAACAGCATCAACAGGGCGTCAGGCAATTGATATGGCTGTTTCCTTTAATCCGCACCTAATTCTGCTCGATGTTATGATGCCCGAGATGGATGGCATTGAAACCTGCGGGGAATTAAGGGCGAATCCTATAACCAAGGATGTTTTAATTGCTTTCCTTACCGCACGCAACGAGGATTACAGCCAGATTGCGGGGTTCGATGCTGGTGGCGACGATTATATTTCGAAACCAATAAAACCAAAGGTTTTAATTAGTCGAATAAAAGCTCTACTAAAACGTGCTGGTTCGTTGGACGATAGTGCTGATACAAGGGATGAAATACCCCAATCAGGTTTGGCAATAGATAAGGAACGCTATGTGGTTTACCTAGATGGGAATGAGGTAATTTTACCAAAGAAGGAGTTTGAATTGCTTGCTTTGCTATATAGCAAACCCCAAAAGGTATTTACTCGCGACGAGATATACCAAGCAATTTGGGGCGATGAAATTGTGGTAGGAGATAGAACTATTGATGTTCATATTCGTAAACTGCGCGAGAAACTGGGTGAAGATTATATTCGTACCGTAAAAGGGGTTGGGTATAAGTTTATGAATTAACTTTTTTGATGTGGATTGTTGGAGATTTGGAGATTTGGAGCATACTGTTTTGCTTTGAAAGTTATTTAAATATAATGAACATGGGAATTGTAGATTGGAATGCCAAGTACAGCGTTGCTGTTGATAGCATTGATAACGACCATAAAAAGTTGATAGATTTAATTAATCAACTTTTTAATGCTATGACAAAGGGCGAAGGGTCAAAAGTTTTATCGCCTTTAGTTGATGAGTTGTATAAGTACACTATTTATCATTTTAACAGGGAGGAAACCTACTTTAGAATGACCAATTACCCTAATGCTCTCCAGCATAATCAGGAGCACTCTATGTTTATTCAAAAGGTAAATGAGTTTAAGGCTAAGGTTAGTTCTGGTAAGTTAGATTTTTCGCCCGATATGCTTAACTTTCTACGCGATTGGTTACTGCATCATATTACCAATGTTGATGCAATGTATGCAGAGCATTTTAAGAAGTACGGTATAAAATAGTTTTTCGATTTTTTGATACAAAAAAGGGAGCGATATCGCTCCCTTTTTTTGTACATTAGTTGATTAATCGATATTGTAAAGGATAAAATCTCTTTGAGCCTTCATTAGATTTACGGTGTGAAGCATAATATTCTTAATTTCGTTCAGAAGCCCTAAGTAAAGCACGCTGTTACGGGTACCTGTTTCGTTCTGTTTAATACGCTTTACCTGTTTTTTGCGGGCATCATTCACTATTTCAAGGATATCCTGCTGTTTCTTAATAGCATCGGGAACACCAGTGTAATCGTTCTCCTTTATCATCTTCATAATATCATCGAAGAATACAGATATATCCTCTGAAATACGTTTTAGCTCCGCAGCTTGTGCTTTAGTTAAGCCTTTGTGCTGATTCTCTATGTGTTGTAAACTTGGCGATACAACAAAGGTTAATGAGTGGGCAATTTCCCTTAAGTAGTCAATAACCTGAATGTAGTAGTGTCCTGTTTCTATTGAGTCGGCTTCCAATTTCTTGAGTACAGTGTAAACATTGTACTTAAGTTTTTTAGCCTCTGCATTTAAATCCTCAACATCTTTATTAACCTGTTTAAGAGTTTTACGGTCTTCGTTTGTTAACCCCTCAATAGTTTTAGTGAATGTTCTTAGAACATCTTTCAATGATTTGGTTACTTCTTTGGTACATTTTTTTACAATACCATCATCGGTTGTCAATGTGTCTTCATCAATCTTTTCGGCATCTGTACGTTTTTTATGAATAAAGTGCGATTTGATAATTAAGCCAACAGCAATTGCCAGAACAATAATCAATGCAGGGGTTTTTCCGTAGAATAGAGCTGCTGCAATTATAAATGCCATTGTGAATGTTACAAACGCAGTAAAGAACCATCCTGAAATTACTGTAAGTACACCTGTAATTCGGTAAACAGCACTTTCGCGACCCCACGCTTTATCGCTCAACGATGTTCCCATTGCAACCATGAAAGTAACATAGGTTGTGGATAATGGTAGTTTTAATGATGTTGCAGAGCTAATAAGAATACTCGAAACTACAAGGTTAACAGATGCTCTAATTAAATCGAAAGCAGGAGCATCATTTGGGTTAGTATACTTAGGAGCCTTGCTAGTATCGAAGCGTTTTTCAAAAAAACTACTTACAGATTTTGGGACAAACCGACCAGTTCTATTGCTAAAATTTCTCACAACTCTTACTAAACTTCTGGAGAATTGTGTGCTGCCAAAACGCTCCATTCCAGAATCCTGACGACCAAGTCCTACCTCGGTTTCGGTAACGGTTTTTGCTTTGCGCGATGTCCATAAAGTAATAACCATAATAAGACCCGCAATGAAGAGGTATATGAAATTGGTATTCACTTCGCCAGCTAAGTCGTGCATTAGAAGTTGATCCGGCGAAACACCAGGATTTGCTTGTAAAATCTCGTATGATTTTAGGCCGGCCATTGAAACACCAATGAAATTAACCAAATCGTTACCTGCGAACGATAGTGCTAATGCAAATGTTCCAACGAGTACAATAAAGCGCAATATATTAAGATTAAACAGCGATATTAATATTTGGAATATTGCGCCCCATATTAGGAAACTATAAATAAGAATTAAGAAAGTATGTTCTTTTATGTATGTCATAACAGAGCCGGATAGCATAGAAGAACCTTGAACGCCTTTCATTACTATAAAGTAAGTGATAGCTGTTAATGCTATTCCACCCCAGATGCTTCCAACATATTTAATACTCTTTTTATAGTTGAATGTGAAGAGAAATCGGGCAAAATATTGGATTACAGTTCCTGTTACAAAGGCAACCACTACTGATATTAAAATAGCTGAGATTATACCTAGCGCTTTGGCACTATTTATATAGTTTCCAAGGTTGGTTAACGATTCCTCGTTACCCATCATTTTGAATATTGAAACAGCAACAGCCGAACCTAATAGTTCAAAAACCAACGAAACGGTTGTTGAGGTTGGTAATCCGAATGTGTTGAAGAAATCAAGTACAATTACATCTGTGATCATTACGGCAAGGAATATCACCATAATTTCACTCATATAGAAGTTCTGGGGATAGAATACTCCTTTACGGGCAACCTCCATCATTCCACTTGAGAATAAGGAACCAACTAGCACCCCAAGAGATGCAACAATTAAAATCCAATGTCTAGGTGCAACTCTTGATCCAATTGCTGAGTTTAAGAAGTTAACTGCATCGTTTGCAACACCAACAACCAAATCGGATATTGCAAGCAGCATTAGTATTAGAACTATAAATAGGTAATAAGTTTCCATATTATCTCATTGTTAAGTTTGCTGCAAAAGTATTCTACAATTTACAACAATTTTTAAAAACAAGATTATGTTATCCTTAACCCAATATTAAGTTAATGTTAAGAGATTTGAATTTTGTTTGGAGTGGTGGAGTATTGGAGTATTCCTGTATGATTTTAACTGGTTAGGCATACATTACTTCACCTCTCCATTGCTCCATTATCTTTTCTCTTCAATACCTTTGAGCAGGTCTTTTTTTCGGATGGCAACTGGGATTTCTGAGTTATCAGTCATTCTTATAGTTGGTGTAGGGAATCGCATTACTTTTACAATGTACTTTTGGTTTACCAGGTGCGATTGGTGGCAACGTATAAATCCGCAGTCAGCCAATAAATCTTCAAACTCCTTAAGCGTTCTGGAAACACGAACAGGGGCGTTATCCTTAAATATAAACTCAGTGGTATTATTGTGCGATTCGCACCGGATGATGGTATCGGTATCGACTACGTGAATGCCATTAATGGTTTTAAGCACCAATTTTTTGCTAGTTGACTCGTGGTTAATGGAGTTTGAAAGAAGTGCATCGAACTTACTCTTCGTTTCTGTTTGATTGTACGATGCCGAAATTTTTTCAATAGCCGATATCAAATCCGATGGGTCTATAGGTTTTAGCAGATAGTCAACTGCGCTGAATTTGAATGCCTTAATGGCGTACTCTTGGTATGCTGTTACAATGATTAACTGAAAGTTGATTGGCGAAAACTTATTGAGCAAATCGAATCCGTTGCCATCGTTCATCTGCATATCAAGGAAAACCACATCGGGGTTTTGCGTAGTAATAATTCTGTGACCCGATTCAACGCCATCGGCCTCGCCAATAACGTTGATGTTAGGGCAATAGATGCTTAACATCTGTTTCAATGTTTCGCGCACCTTGCTTTCATCGTCTATTACAACAGCATTTAGCATAGCTATACAGGAATTTTGAATTTTACTAAAGTTCCGTGACGTGTAATATCTATGGTCCCTATATCAATAATACTCATTTCAATGTTAATACCTTTTGAGCATTTGATTTTCCGAATACGCTCCTGTGTAATTTCGGTGGCAAGAGAGCGATGTCCTTTGCCTTTTTCCATTTGTAGCTGCCTGGATTTTTCAATTCCAATGCCGTTGTCTTCCACCTCTATAACAAGACAATTCTTATTTTCGGCTAGGAATCGGATGTTCAGCATTCCTTTCTCGGAGATATGTATAAACCCGTGCTCAATGGCATTCTCAATAAAAGGCTGTGCAAGCATTGGCGGAATCTGAACATTGTCGATATCAACCTGTTCATCAACCTCAATTTTATGCTCAAAACGTCCCTCAAATCGTAATGCTTGAAGTTCAAGGTAGTGTTTTAGGGTTGTTACTTCGCGTTCGAGCGAGTTAAGCTCTATTCGCGAGTTCTCCAGTATCAACCTAATTAACTTTGCAAAGCTAGCGAGGTATTTACTTGCAAGGTGTGCCTCGTTCCTGAAAATATAACTTTGTATGGCTGTAAGCGAGTTGAATACAAAGTGAGGGTTCATTTGCGAGAGCAATAACTGCTGCTCTATTTGCAAATTCCTGCGCTGTACTGCCTTGTATTTGATGTAAAGAATCGCAATGGTAACAATACAAATAATAAGTAGTGCCGCAAGAAGTATCGAAATTACTGAGAGTTGTATAGTTGGAACTACCATTATTTGGTTTTTTATTTCTGCAAAAATAGGTGGTATTGTTTACTTTACAAAAACTATATTTTGAATATATTTTTTAGGGTCGATTAAACCTAACCAATAGCATTGTGTCAATTCTATGTAAAATGAGTTTAAAATGTTTTTACCTTTGTACGGTTAATTGAATTCGATGAGAGTACGTTATAGCGCTTTCGGTTTTATTCTGCTTGCCAATATAATGCTATTGGTGCACGGGTTGTTGCCTCATCATCATCATAAAGGTATTGTTTGTTTTACCCAAAACCAATCCGAAGAGATTTGCTGTAACGATGCACAACATGAGCACAATAAGGGCTGCGATGATAGCCATAGTGACGATTCTGCCTGTTGTGTTGTTAAGCAAGATTTCCTGATTCCTTCCGATGAAATTGGAAAAACACCCCGTTGTGTAGTTAGCGAAATTCACAGTAAAATTCAGATTTGGTTTGTTGCGCTTTTAACAAACAATATAGAGTTAAAGTTATTTTCCAATAGCAAATTCAAGCATCAATTTTTTGATGATTTTCCGCTTTACAGTTACTATTTAAGTTCAAGTCTTTCGCTTAGGGCTCCTCCCTGTATTTAATGTATCGATTTTTAAAAGTTGACATTGCAGCATCTTATGTGCTGTAGTGGCATTATGAACATTTTCAATACATTAAAAACTTATTCCAATGAATTATTTTAAATACTTACTGATTGTTTTATCGTTAGCATTTTGGGGCTGTAGTCAAACCCAAACACATACCGAGGAAGAAGCGCACTCTCACGAAAGCGAAGAAACCGCTCACTCTCACGCAGAAGAAGGCGGTCACTCTCACGAAGGAATTGAACTTGAAAAAGTTCAATATACTGTGTACTCCTCGGATTTTGAGTTATTTGCCGAGTCCGATGTTTTTATAGTGGATAAACCTGCCGGAATTCTTTCGCACTTTACATTCCTTCAGGATTTTAAACCTCTTGAGGAGGGTGTTGTAGTTGCAAAGTTGATTATAGGAGGTAAGGAGTATACACAAACACTTGAAAAACCAACACGTAAAGGCATTTATAGTTTTACAATTACTCCAAAATCTGCTGGTAAAGGGCAGTTAATTTTTGATATCAAATCGAGCAGAGGGAACTCACAGGTTATTATCAACGATGTTTCGGTGTACGAATGTGCGCATAGTGCTTCGGAGGCTCATCAGCACGAGGAGCCATCAACAGTTAACACAATATCTTTTACCAAGGAGCAATCGTGGAAGATTGAGTTTGCAACGGAGGCTCCTGTAGTTCAGCCATTCGGTCAGGTGATTAAAACAACCGCCAAGGTTGTTCCTGCCGCATCGGATGAGCTAATAATTACAGCAAAGGCAAAGGGCGTTGTGCAAATGAGCACAGGAGCAATTCTTGCCGGTACTACTGTAAAGAGCGGTTCAGCATTGTTTACTATTGGCGCCACTGGCATTGCCGACGAGAATTCTGCAGTTGTTTACACCGAGGCAAAAAACAACTACGAAAAGGCTAAGGCCGATTACGAGCGTGCACAGGAACTTGCCAAGGATAAAATTATCTCGGACAAGGATTTGCTTCAAATTAAAGTTGATTACGAAAATGCTAAAGCTCATTTCGAGAGCATTAGTGGCAGCTATAATGCATCGGGATTGGTTGTAAAGAGCAGCATCGATGGTTTTGTATCGCAGGTTTATGTTTCCAATGGTCAGTTTGTTGAGGTTGGTCAACCTTTGGTAAGCGTAATTAGAAATAAAAATTTCTATCTAAAGGCTGATGTTCAGGCAAAATACGCATCGGTACTTGGTGCTATTAAATCGGCAAACATCAGGGTTTTACCAAATAAAAATGCCTATACACTTGAGGAGTTAAACGGAAAAGTTGTTTCCGTTGGCAAATCAACCGAAACAGATGGTTTTCTTATTCCTGTTACGTTTCAGGTTGAGAATAATGGAAGTTTTGTATCTGGAAGTTTTGCTGAAGTTTACCTGAAAGCAGAAACCTCAAAGCAAGCATTAACCATTCCAACTTCCGCTATTCTTGAGGAGCAGGGCACATTCACTGTGTTAGTTCAGGTTAATCCTGAACTATTTGAGAAACGTGAGGTTAAAATTGGTGCAACTGATGGTCTCAGAACTGAGATTATAAGCGGAATTTCAGCAAACGATAGGGTTGTAACCAAAGGCGCAATTCTGGTTAAGTTAGCTCAAGCCTCTGGAGCTTTAGACCCTCACGCTGGTCACGTTCACTAAAAAAATGTGACTATGCTGGATAGGATTATAAAATTCTCGTTGAGCAATAAATACTTGGTATTGCTTTGCTCGCTGGTATTGGTGGTTGTTGGCACACGCACAGCTACCAATATGGATGTTGATGTTTTCCCCGATTTAACTGCGCCAACCGTTGTGGTAATGACCGATGCGCATGGTATGGCCTCCGAGGAGGTTGAGCGTTTGGTTACTTTCCCAATTGAAACAGCGCTGAATGGTGCTACCGATGTTCGTAGGGTTCGCTCCAATTCGTCGCAGGGTTTTTCATTTGTATGGGTTGAGTTCGATTGGGGTACTGATATTTTTAAGGCTCGCCAAATTCTTAGCGAAAAGCTTATTACAGTTAATGCGCAAATGCCAATTGGTGTTGGCATGCCGGCACTTGCTCCGCAATCGAGCGTGATGGGCGAAATCTTCTTTGTGGGCTTACAGGCCGATAGTACTAGTATGATGGATTTGCGTACCATTGCCGAGTGGAATGTTCAACCGCTAATTCTTTCAACAGGAGGTGTATCGCAGGTTACCATTATTGGTGGCGATTATAAGCAGTATCAGGTTTTAGCTGACCCCGTTAAAATGATGCATTTCGATGTATCAATGTCCGAACTTGTTGAGATTTGCAGCGGAATTAGCCAAAACTCAACAGGTAGTAATATCAGGCAGTACGGTAGCGAGTATGTTGTGCGTGGCATTGCCCGTACATACGATTTGGAGCAAATCGGAAATTCGTATGTTAAATCCCTAAACGGAAAGCCTGTCCGCCTGAACGATGTTGCCGATGTGGTTATTGGCAGTGCGGTTAAAATGGGCTATGCTTCAGGTAATGCTAAGCCAGCAATTATCCTTTCAATCTCCAAGCAACCCAATGCAAATACGTTGGAGGTTACGCGTAGGATTGAGGAGAATTTGGCTTTGCTGAAGAAAACCTTACCTGCCGATGTTAAACTCGATACCAAAATATTCCGTCAGGCCGATTTTATCGAAACCTCAGTCAATAACGTTAAGAATGCTCTTATTGAGGGTGCAATATTTGTGGTTATCATTCTATTCCTATTCCTCGGAAGTTTCCGTACAACCATAATATCGCTGCTAGCAATTCCATTATCGTTGCTTGGGGCAATTGTTGTTATGAAGTTCCTCGGATTAACCATTAACACCATGAGTTTGGGTGGTATGGCCATTGCAATTGGTTCTTTGGTTGACGATGCAATTATCGACGTTGAAAACGTTTATAAGCGATTGCGACAGAATAGATTACTTCCAGAAAACGAAAGACAATCAGCATTTATAGTTGTATTTGAGGCATCGAGCGAGATTCGCGCATCAATTCTCAACGCTACTTTAATCATTATGGTGGCATTTTTACCCCTATTTTTCCTATCGGGAATGGAGGGACGAATGCTTAAACCGCTTGGAATATCGTTTATAGTATCGCTTTTTGTCTCCTTAATAGTTGCAATGACATTAACCCCTTTGCTTGCAAAAATGCTTCTTTCCAACGATAAGTATTTGGCTAAAAATGAAAAGGAGAAATGGCTTGTGCGTAAAATGTCTCAATACTACGAACAATCACTCGATTGGGCTTTACGCTATAAGCGCATAATTTTGATATCGGTTTTTGGATTATTTGTAGTTTCCCTGTTCCTACTTTCCAGTATGGGACGAAGTTTCCTTCCAGAATTCAACGAAGGCTCACTAACCCTTTCGGTTATCACAAAACCTGGAACATCGTTGGAGGAGAGTAATAGATTGGGTAACTTGGTTGAAACTGAGTTGCTGTCAATTTCCGAGGTTACAAGTACTGCACGCAGAACTGGTCGTGGAGAGCTCGATGAGCACTCGCAAACCACCAATAGTGCTGAAATTGATGTGAATTTTACCCTAAAGGACAGAAATTCCGAGGAGTTTTTGGCCGATGTTCGAGCAAAACTTGCAGGGATTCCGGGCATTGCATCTACAGTGGGTCAGCCATTGGGGCATAGAATAGACCATATGCTTTCGGGTACGCGAGCCAACATCGCCATTAAGCTGTTTGGAACTGACTTAAATCATATGTTTACCGTTGGTAATCAGATAAAAGCGGCAATTATAGATGTTGAGGGTTTGGTTGATGTTAACGTTGACCAACAGGTCGAAATTCCGCAGATTCAGATTCGTGCTAACCGCGATATGCTTGCTGCTTACGGAATTACCATTCAGGAATTCAACGAGTTTGTTGATGTGGCCTTTGGTGGCGAAAAACTTGCCGATATATACGAGGGACAACAGCGCTACGACCTTGTACTACGATTAAACCCTGATTATACCGAAACAATCGAGGGAATTCGCTCGGCGCTTATCGATACTCACAATGGCAAAAAAGTTCCGCTTGAGCAGGTTGCCGATGTGGTTTCAGTATCGGGCCCAAGCTCCATTAGTAGGGAGAACGTTCAGCGTAAAATTGTTATCTCTGCAAATGTGGCTGGACGCGATTTACGTGGGGTTGTAAACGATATTCGCGATAAGATTGATGAAAACATCAAACTTCCCGAAGGTTATAGGGTTGAGTATGGTGGTCAATTCGAGAGTGAGGCTAAAGCATCGAGAACTCTTCTAATCACCTCAATAATAGCAATTATAGTGATATTCCTGTTGCTATTCCAGGAGTTCAAAAACTTCAAGTTGGCGGGTATTATTCTTCTGAATTTACCGTTAGCGTTGATTGGTGGAGTTTTTTCAATCTACTTTACATCAGGAACTTTGAGCATTCCTGCGCTAATTGGGTTTATAACCCTGTTTGGAATTGCAACCCGAAACGGAATTTTGCTGATATCGAACTATCAACGCCTTCAGTGTAAAGGTTTAAGTGAACATGAGATTGTTACAAAAGGCTCTTCGGATAGGTTGAATGCAATTATGATGACAGCACTAACCGCTGCGCTTGCCCTAATTCCATTAGCTTTAAAAGGTAATCTTTCGGGTAACGAAATTCAAAGCCCAATGGCCAAGGTTATTCTTGGTGGTTTGTTAACATCAACATTGCTTAATATATACATTGTTCCTATTGTTTATAGTGCTTTGTATAAGCGTGGAATTATTAAAAACGATAACAATGACTAGGATTTTAATAATACTAAGTTTAGTAGTTCTTTGTTCCAAAGCAAGAGCACAAAGTACTATTGAAAATATTTTGGGTGATATTGAGAGGAATAACACCACCATTCAGGCTCTACGCCAAAGCGCAGATGCCGAAAAGATTGCCAATAAAACAGGTATCACCCTATCTAACCCCGAGGTTGAGTTTGGGTATTTTTGGGGAAAGCCAGTTGAAATGGGCAATAAAACTACAATCGCGGTGTCGCAGTCGTTCGATTTTCCAACGGCTTACCTGCGTAAGGGTCAAATTGCGAATTCTCGCAATAACAAGGTTGAGTTTGAGTACCAGAGTAAGGTTCGTGAAATAAAGCTTAGGGCTAGCGAAATTTGTATCGATTTAATTTACCTTAATGCTCTGCAAAGCGAATACAAACGAAGGTTTGAGCACGCAAAGGGCATTGCCGATTCATACAAAAGACGATACGATGTTGGCGATGTTAATATTTTGGATTACAACAAGGCTCAGATTTATTTGCTGAATGCAACAAAGGAGTTGGAGAGCAACGATGTTGAGCGAAAATCGTTATTGACTCAATTGGCCAGCCTAAATGGAGGAAAGGCTATTGAGTTTACCGATACAGTTTTTGCCAACTCATCAATCAACCCTGAATTTAGCCAGTGGTATACGCAGGCTGAGCAGAATAATCCAGCATTGGCAGCATTAAAACAGGAGATTGAGGCAACTCAACGGGAAGTTCAGTTAAGCAGGGCATTGAGTTTGCCCAAGTTTAATGCTGGTTATATGAGCGAAAAGGTTGCTGGGGAGCACTTTCAGGGCATTACTGTTGGTTTATCAATTCCTCTTTGGGAGAATAAAAACACTGTAAGGTATGCTAAATCGAGGTTTGCTGCATACCAATCGGCCGAGGCGGATAGTAAGTTAAAGTACTACAACCACCTGATGATGCTCCACCAAAAGGCTTTGGGAATGCAGTCCAATGTTGATGATTACCGTACCAAGTTGAAGAGTTTCAGCAATACCGATTTACTTCAAAAAGCCCTCGATAAGGGAGAAATCTCTCTGGTGGAGTATCTTTACGAGTTATCGTTCTACTACGATAGTTTTGAAAAACTACTAGAGATGGAGCGCGATTTGAATAGGGTTATTGTGGAGATGAATTATTTCCAGTAGGTTTTGGAATAATAATCACGTATATATCCCTGACAGGGTTCAAAACCCTGTCAGGGATTTTTATTAATAGCCAGAAGGTTCTAAAATATCCATTGCGATTAAAAATGAATAGCCCCGGGTTTCAACCCGGAGAAAAATTTATCTAAATATTTTAATGACTTAAAAGTATAACTATTGGTCATTATAATGTTTATTTATATCTTTGAAATAAAAAAATGTTTGAAAGAATTATAGAAAACGCTATAAAGGATAAGGTTAACAGTGGTAAAGCCATCGTTGTTGTTGGTGCACGACAGGTTGGTAAAACAACATTAATAAACAAGATTCTTAAAGACAAGAATTATTTATTTCTTGATGCAGATGACCCTTCAACAAGAAATTTTTTGCAGAATCCTACCACAGAACAAATTAGGACGTTTATTGGTGATTATAAATATGTATTTCTCGATGAGGCTCAGAGAATACAAGGAATTGGCTTGACCTTAAAAATAATTACTGACCAATTCAAGGATGTTCAATTGTTTGTGAGCGGTTCTTCTTCATTTGATTTAGGAAATGAGCTAAATGAACCGTTAACTGGTAGAAAATGGGAGTACGAATTGTTCCCAATTTCTTGGGAGGAATACGAAAATAAAATTGGAATTATAAAATCTGAGCAGCAATTGGAAAATAGATTACTATATGGACTCTATCCTGAAGTTATTAATAACCAAGGGAAGGAAAGGGAAGTCTTAAAAAATCTTGTTAACAGTTACTTGTATAGAGACATTCTGGCTTTTTCGGACATTAGAAGACCTGAAGTACTCGAGAAATTGTTGCAAGCATTGGCATTGCAAATGGGAAGTGAGGTTAATTATAATGAGTTGTCGCAACTGATTGGAATTAATAAGATTACGGTTCAAAAGTATATCGATATCTTAGAAAAAGGTTATATAGTTTTTAGATTAAATAGTTTTAGTAGAAACATACGAAACGAGATAAAGCAGAACAGAAAAATATACTTTTATGATAATGGTATCAGAAATATGATTATTGGTAATTTTAACCAATTGGATTTAAGAGTTGACAAAGGTGCTTTGTGGGAGAATTTCTTGGTATCGGAAAGAAGAAAGCAAAACATTTATAAGGACACATTCACAAAAATGTACTTTTGGAGAACAAAACAACAACAGGAAATTGATTATGTAGAAGAAAGTAATGGGCAAATTGTTGGATTTGAATTTAAGTGGAGCATTAAAAAAAATAAATTCCCTCAAAACTTTATGGAGACATATAAGGCTCAGGGATACGTAATTGACAGAAATAATTTTAGGGAATTTGTGAAAATATAGTGTAAGTGCTTCTCTTCGGTAGGTGTTTCAATCATAGATATTTACTTCAATTCTTTCATATACTTTACAACTTTTTTTAGGTCTTCAATCTGGTTTTGTTGGTCAATATCAATAACCAATGGGATAAGTTTTCCTATAGGTTTTGCCACTTCAAATACATCTTTTATTTTAGTGTCAATATCTAGTTCTAAAACCCCAACTCCTGTTTTATCCGTGAAATAAAAACCTGTTTTAATATAGTTCTCCCAAATAGAAAGCCAAAGAATAGTTTTTTTCTTATAAACAACTTTACATAGCCATGCCATGCCATCATTGTAAAACCGCCATTGAAGTTCCAAGCTAAATTCATCGGTAAAAATTTTAATTATTTCTTGATAGATGGTGAAAAGTTCTTTACCAAGGGCATTTTCCAAAACTTCCTCCGTAGGTTCAATTTCTTTCTCTCGTAAGAGTAAGGTTTCATTGTTTGGGTTCATAACATTTCATTTTTAACTAAACTTCATTTCTCACAATGTACGGTAACTATTGTATTTATAATCATTAGTAACCGACAAAACATTTTAATCAACAGGATGGTCAACCGAAGTTAACCAATCCTGTATCTTAGCTGCATAAACTACCAATTTATTCAGCATGGGCGAAAGTACAAATAAAAATTTAGTCGGTCAGCCGATTATA
>JAKQKB010000088.1 GCA_029560875.1 Bacteroidota bacterium
TCGGAACCTATTCGGGAAACAGTACTTATCCTTATCAATTTAATTTAAACTTCTCAGCCATAAACCCAAACACAACCTACTGGATTCGTCCAGCTTCTTATAAAGTGAACGGTCAATGGCAATACGGAGACACTTGCCAAATAACTACGCCACCGCCGCCAACAAGTTACGTAATTTCTCCAGCCTGTGGCAGCACAACATCAAGCCGATGGGCAAGAATTGACGCTCAAAATATATATGCTTTCGGAGACGCTGCTACAACGTATCGATTCAAAGCATTCATAGGTAGCACTTTTTTCGGACAAGTAGATAGAACTGTCCCTAATTGTCAACTGTCACAACTCGGAGTTACGACAGCTCACACAAACACAACATTCACAATTACCGTTGACGTTTTCTGGCGTGGCGCATGGCAATTAGGCACAGTTTTATGTAATATCACTACTGCGAATGTGTTGACACGACAAATAGAAAATAACTTATCGATTTTTGAGGTTAATGCTTATCCGAATCCATTTGCCAATAACTTCAAATTAGATATCAATACTACCAGTGAAGACCAAATAGAATTAGCAGTTTATGATATGCTTGGAAGACAAATAGAATTGCGTTTAGTAAAAATATCTGAATTAGATACTCAAGAAATTGGAGAAAATTATACTTCGGATGTTTATAATGTAATTGTCAAACAAGGCGATAATATCAAAACACTTCGTATGATTAAACGATAGAAAGAATTAATCAGTTATTAATAAGCCGTCTCAGATTTTTTGAGGCGGTTTTTTTGTTGAAATAAATAAAATGACTTCTGCTAACACTTGCTAAAACTTATGGCTAGTTTTTCGGTAAGTTGTTCGTTTTCTTTTCATAACTTCGCTTGGTCGGTTATGGAAAAAAAGCTTTCCATAAGCCGCCACAAGCTCTAGCAAGGAAACGTTATAAGCTAGTTGCAGAAAATTTTTTCTCCGAAAAATTTTCTGCTCATTGGAGTTTGCTCATTGGAATAAATAATTAGAAAGTTTGCGGAAAATGGAACGTTCTTCTTTTACAAGAAAGTTCGTTGGTAATGGAGAAATCTCAAGGCTCAACCAGCTTATAACCGCCGTT
>JAKQKB010000101.1 GCA_029560875.1 Bacteroidota bacterium
TTGTCCCGCTCCCCCTTAAAGTGAAGCCGGCAGGTTTCCTCGTTACCAAAATGTGCTGTAAAACTAAATAGATTCATACTCCTAGCATTTGCTTCAAATATAGCCTTTTAAATCAAATATGACAAATTACGGATATTCAAATTTAATATAAAAATGTATTTAGTATTTTTAAACACCAAACACAATTACGTAAATCCATAAAAATTAGGTCTAAACGCAAACCAAAATGTAAAAATTAATAAATACAAACCTACTTTTATAATTTCTGCCGAATTAATTCTATTATTCTAGAACCATTAACTCGTTTGGCTAAGCCTTTCGTGCCAAGCCTTGGTTGGACGGTTTGATGGATAACCATTTTCAGCGCGATACTTTTTTCGCTCATCGGTAAAGTTCCACCAATTTTTACTGCTGTCCTTTGTATTGGCATAGTAAACCACTAAGCGGAATTGGTCCTCAACACAGGGGTCAATCCAGTAACCTTTTAGCACTTCAAATTCATTGGTTAGCAAAGCGCCATCCTTACCTTTCAACTCATCTATTGAGTAATAGCCTAACGAAACTAAATCCTCAGCAAACCGAATACCCACCGAAGGTATAGATTGGAACTCAACCAAAGCATAAATCTCCTTAGCCCTTTCAAATGATACACCAAGAATTACCTCTAGCTCATCAACAGCGTAATCGGCAATATCACTAAGTTTAATTTTAGTATGTTTTAAACGCTGTTTTTCTGCGTCGGTTAATGGTAGTTTTAAACTTGATTTTTTCATTTAAATCTAGATTACTGTTAACAAAACTGTTCTTAAAATTACAACTATTATCAACTTGTTTAAAAATCAAATTTGTAATTTTGATATAAAATAGAGGTCAATTGACCCAAATAAATTCAAAAATGCTCAAAACAAAACTTTACCACTTGGTTGAGAAAGGTGAGCACGGCTCAAAAATTAACCTTTGGTTCGACTACTCAATAATGGTTTTAATTGTACTGAATGTTATTGCCATTTTACTTGAAACTGTGGCTTCAATTCACTCACATTATAACATCTACTTTAGAGCATTTGAAATATTCTCGGTGATAATATTCACCTTTGAGTATTTGACTCGAATTTACGTTTCAGACTTAACTCACCCCACAAATAGTAGACTTAAATCGGCTCTCAAATTTATATTCTCGGGCTACGGATTAATTGACCTTTTAGCCATAATGCCATTCTACTTACCATTTATAGTAAAACTCGACCTACGATTTATAAGAATTCTCAGAATAATGCGTTTTTTGCGATTGCTTAAAATTAACCGATACAGTAACTCGCTGAATATTATCGGCGAGGTTTTCAGGGAAAAAAAGGCAGACTTGGCAATTACCGGTTTCTTGACGTTTCTGATACTAATAATTGCTTCGTTCCTGATGTACTACGTTGAAGGCGATGTGCAACCCAATAAATTCCCAAACATATTTGCCTGCTTTTGGTGGGCCATAGCAACACTTACCACTGTAGGATATGGCGATGTTTACCCAATAACAGCAATGGGAAAACTTATTAGCGGATTTATTGCAATACTCGGCATTGGTCTTGTGGCACTTCCCACAGGACTAGTAAGTGCTGGTTTTATGGAAAAAATCAACAAAAAGCATCATCACCCAAAAAAATGTCCGCATTGCGGCAAAGAGATTAATTAATTATCACTTATCCTTTTCTATCTTATCAATAAACCTATACTTTTCTTGACGCATTTTCCACCTTTCGCGGGCAAATTGTTGCATATCTGCAATGGTATCTTTCTCATCTACAATTTCGAAGCCAAGAAGTGTTTCAATAATATCCTCCATGGTAACGATTCCGTCCATACCACCGTACTCGTCAACAACTACTGCAATGTGTTCTTTCTTTTCAAGCAGCAACTCCCATACACCCAAAAGGGGTTTTGAGTTGGGTATAAAAACAATTTCGCGTTTTAAGTCTTTAAGCTTAAGGCCAACCTTATCCTCTGCAAGTTTCTCGAATACCGTCTGTCTGAAAACATATCCTGTAATGTGCTCATCATTCTCGGAATAAACTGGAATTCTTGAAAACCGTAAATATTCCTTATTTTTTAGGAAATCGTCAAGTTCCATATTTTCATCGGCAACCGACACTACAACACGAGGAGTCATAACCTCGTATGTTTTTATTGATTTAAGACGGATTAGGTTTTGAATTATCTTGTTCTCCTTTTCGCCAAAAACTCCTTCCTCTGCGCCAATATTTGCTAAAACAGAAATTTCTTCTCTGCTTGTTGTTTGTTCCACAGACTTACTGGAAAAGATTTTTGTTATAAATGATGAGGCAATTACCAACGGATAGGTTATAAATATCATTGCACGAATAATAATGGCCGAAACCCCAGCCAATTCTCTCCAATACCTAGCACCAATAGTCTTTGGAAAAATTTCAGTTAGAACAAGGATAAGAATTGTTAGTATAGCCGACACAAGTCCAAAGTACTCTTCGCCAAATACTATAGTAGCCTGGGCACCAACACCCGCAGCACCAACAGTATGTGCTACGGTATTTAACGAAAGAATTGCAGAAAGAGGTCTATCTATGTTTTGCTTTAGCTTAATCATTATTATAGCACCTCTCTTCCCAGCCTCCTCCTTTACTTTTAAATAGGACAAAGGAGATGAAAGCAAAACCGCTTCCATAATTGAACATAGGAAAGAAACAGTTAATGCTATGAACAAATAAATCAGTAACAGTGTCATATTCATTTAATATTTGTTCAAAGATAATGAAAATCTTAAAACACTCAGAATTCACTAAATCTGATACATTACAATTGAAATATATCTATAGTTGTTTTACAACAATTAAGCTATTTTTTGTAAATTGAATCACAGGATTATATTTGCAAACTTGAACATATATACATTTGACCAAATGAAGAAAGTAATCAACAAAGTTAAAGGAACATCTTCGAAGGTGTTCGACAGAGTGCTCAATTACATTGAGCGGGCTGGGAACAAACTTCCCCACCCAGCTACTCTATTCCTCATTTTGGCCGTGTTAGTTATGATAGCATCGTGGATTGCCACGGTGTTCGACTACTCAGCCGTTCACCCTGTGGATAAATCCATTATCAAAGCCAACAACCTACTTAGTGCCGATGGAATCCGTTGGATTTTCTCAAACATTGAGAAAAACTTCGTTGAATTTCCTCCTCTGGGGCTTGTACTAGTTGTTATGATTGGTATTGGTGTTGCCGAGGGCTCAGGAATGTTCACCGTACTGGTTCGTCAACTTGTACTGGGAGCACCTAAAAAACTTATTACTGCTGCCATTATTACAGCAGGTATTTTCTCGCACCTTGCCTCGGAAGTTGGATATGTAATTCTAATTCCACTGGGCGCAATGATTTTCCATGCTTTAGGACGTCATCCAATGGCAGGTTTTGCGGCAGCATTCTGCGGTGTAAGTGCAGGCTTTGGCTCCAATTTCCTAATCGGTTCAGTTGACCCAATCCTTGCAGGTCTCTCAACATCAGCTGCACAAATTCTCGACCCAACAATGGTTATTAATCCTCTGGTGAACTACTTCTTTATGGCTATATCGGCCGTAATGATTGTTTTGGCTGGAACATGGATAACAGAGAAAATCATTGAACCTCGCTTGGGTGAATACACTGGAAATGTTGAAAAACTTGAGGCCACAGAACTTACACCAACGGAGAAAAAGGGTTTAAAATATGCAGGCTGGAGTGTTCTTGCACTTATTGCTTTGATTGCACTAATGCTTATTCCCAGCAGCGGAATACTTCGCGACCCAGAGACAGGAAGCATACTACACTCTCCATTTATGAAAGGAATCATTTTTGTGCTTCTACTTGTATTCTTTATCCCAGGCTTGGTTTACGGCAAAATTGTTGGGACCATTAAAAACGACAAGGATGTTGTTAAGCACATGACCCACTCCATGAAAGGTTTGGCAGGCTACATTGTACTAGTTTTCTTTGCAGCACAATTTGTTTACTTTTTCCGTTACAGCAACATTGGTCTAATAGTAGCCATCAATGGTGCAAATGGATTAAGCAATATTGGACTAACAGGTATTCCGCTGATGATACTCTTTGTACTACTGGCCGCATTTATCAACTTATTTATGGGAAGTGCATCGGCCAAGTGGGCAATTATGGCACCAGTATTTATCCCGATGTTTATGCTTTTAGGTTATCATCCTGCCTTAACACAAGCAGCATTCAGAATTGGCGATTCGGTAACTAACGTTATCACCCCAATGATGAGTTACTTTGCACTTATTGTTACCTACGCTGAAAAGTACGACGAAAAGTACGGAATTGGGACTATCATTTCGTTGATGATACCTTACACAATCCTATTCCTGCTACTCTGGATAGTATTACTTATTGGCTGGATGCAACTAGGTATTCCTGTTGGATTCGATGGACCGCTGTACTTGAATTAACAAACTGAAAATTGCATATAAGAAAACCCCTTGGATTATAAATTCAAGGGGTTCTTATTTATCACACAAATAACAAATTATCACTTGAAATATTGAAATTGAAGATAAGAACCGACTAAAACAATCAAATAAAAACTATTTCATTTTTGGAACTTCAAAAAATAACCCAACCTTAAAAATATCCAATTTTCTGATAATAAACATCAACATCGGGAATGGAGTTCTCTAAAGCTAATCTGTACTTGTCGGCAGTGCTTGCATCGGCATATGTCCACCCTTCCTCAACTTCTATCATCTTCATTAACATTGTCTCATCAAGAGCCTTACTGTATCGACGAATAATCATTGTGCAAGTAATCTAGTTCAATGTTAAAATACAAAAAATGCAATTTAAACCCTCAGCATCCCTCGAAAACCCCTAACGCTATAGTACGATTGTGCACCATTGTGATAAACAAAAACCCTTCCGTACCTAAAATCTCCAAATAGTGCACCACCTAACTTTCGAACAGAATCAGGTGTTTTCAACCAACTCGATGTTTTGGTATCAAAATTTCCAAAAGATTGAAGTTTGTGATACTGCTCCTCGGATAATATTTCAAACCCTATTTCAGCAACCAAATCAATGGCATTGTTCATGGGTTTATTCTCCTTCCTTGAGTTGAGTGCTTCACCATCATAGCAAACACCTCGTCGCCCCAAAGGAGTCTCCTTTGAGCAATCGCAAAACAAATACTCATCGGTATCCTTGTCGTAATCAATAACATCAGGCTCTCCTCCAGTTCTCTCCATCTCGTTAAGCGACCAAAGTTTCTCAGGATTGGCTTCAAGTTTACTCTTTACTTTAAGCCAATCAACATCAGTATGCCGTTGCATATTTTCCTCGAAACGAAGTTTCAAAGTTTCAACCAAAGCGTTTCGATGCTCAATCGATAGTTCTCTTTTAGTCTTCATAGCCAAGAGTATTTAATCAACAATAAATCACAAACAACCATTTACTCTCAAAATTAAAAACACTAAACATATATTTATAAAACCATATTTTGCAAAAACAGTTCAACAATTAATTCCCTTTACATAAAACCACCACTCTGGAATATTAAAGAAAAAGATGGAAGAAGAAAGTAAGAACCAAATTTAAAAAAATTCCCCTCAAGGTCTTTTAACTCTTGAGGGGTTTTAGTTAAAAACAGATTAATTTTCGTCCACCACTACATTTTCGGTTGCAGCAGGCTTAGACTTTCGGAACGAGAAACTGTAAAAAGCTCCTAAAACATAGGATGTTTCGGGTGTACTTGAATTCAATTTAGATTGGTATTGACCAAAAAACTCAATTTCGTTGCGTTTGTTCAAAGGATAAGTTACACCAGCCCTAACTCTTAATCTACTAAATTCTTTTTGTTTCCCCGATGTTAAATCGTAATACAACTCGCCCATTACGAATGGTTCAACCTTTGCGTTTGGAATATCATAGGCTACCTGAAGTCTATTACGGAAGTTATCCTTAGTTTCGATGCTATAGCCCATATCGTACCAGTATACCATGCTACGCTGGTATTGTCCGCGATAGGTAAAAGAGAAACGCCCCAAATCAAGCTTTGGCCTTATGGCAACGGAGTATCTATGTCCATTGAACCTATCGTCAAAATCGCTCTCATAGAATCTCGAATACCTATACCCCCCAACTATCTGCAACCATTTTAATGGTTTAAATGCAATATTTGCCTCAAGCAAAATATCATCAACAACAAAGGGAGAAGTGGTCGTCCGTAACTCAGGTGAAACACTTACCGACAATGAGTTTGATAAAGGCTTTGTAAACTCAACACCTGTCCATAAACCATACACATCCTGTGAAATCGCCCTATTACTCAACAGCAAAAGGATAAAAACAATCAACAAAAAAATCTTCTTCATCTAATTTCCCAAATAAATAATCCGTTGCGAATTTAACTTAACTTCGTTTTCCTCGTGCAAAGTAACTGAAATAATATATACACCTGACGAGATTCCTAAAGAACCCAAATTCCAGGGAATTGTTGTGTTGGAAATCGAAAAATCGACAAATTTCTCTGCAACTAACTTTCCTGACATCGAGGTTATCGAAATTGTAAAATTAGCACTAGGTTTATAACTCAAGTTCACAGAAAATTCATTGTTTACCGGATTAGGGAACACAGTTACTGCGGGCAAATACAAACGATAACTTCCTTCGGTTTTGACATTTGACGCACCTGGTGTTGGAGTATTCAGTTCCACAGGAAGTCCCTTCCCATTAGGGTAATAACCCAATGTTTTATCCTTTGCTATTCGTGAAATATTGTAACCATCAATAAATTTCTTTGATGTAAAAACTCCAATTTCCTCTCCATCTCTATTTAATTTGAATGGTAGATGTTTGTTCCCTTTAGAAGCATCTCCGTCAGCCCAAAACAGAATAAAATCCCCAGGTTGAATGTTTACATCAGGAAGATTCCATTTATCGGAATTACTCAGATTATCAGTAATTGTAATATCGCCAAGCCAAATAGAGGATGTTCCGTAATTATAAAGTTCAATCCAATCGGAGTAGTCGCCATACTCATCGGGGAAGGTATGGGTGTTTGAGGTCATAACCTCGTTAACACATAGCGTTACAGAAGAACTCGATGGAAAATTAATTACGTTCATGCCACTCAAAGGCTCTGTAGTGGATTGGTTTTCAGTATCAACCGCAACTATTTTGTAGTAAACCTTTGTAATTGGCTTACTAAAAGGACCAAAAGTTACAGCATAAAACCCCGTACTATCCAATACCATCGGAATTTCTCTAGCCGAAAAATTATCAGTACTATATATCAACTTAACACTCTTAGGCATGGACTCATCATTTACCTGCGCAGCAATTTTAATTGGCACCTTATAGGATATTGCCCTATGGTAAATATTTGTTACAACTGGAGGAATATTCCCCACTACAGCTTGCGAAGTTGCATTCTGATGACGTTTGTTAATATAAGGTATCAACCCGTACTTAACATGCCCACCCAAGGATTGATTATAGGAATTGTCAAACGCAGTATTATTCCATCCATAATCCAGTGTTCTGTATGTATCGGCATAGGCATACTGCTTAATCATATTATAAGTGGTTGTGGCCTTAGCGCTCAACAAAGTTGGGCTAAATTCTTTTGCTAACAGCTGCCTGATGTAGAACAAATAACGTTTTTTGTACACATCAACACTAAGTATTTTTTTTGTCAAAGGTCTATCCTCATTACTTGCCCAAGAGTTAACGTTCCGAGTAGCCCAATCAATATTAAACCAGTCAATACCAAAGGTATTATCAACATCGTATGGAATAAACTCAAATTTACCTGTTGATGTGTTTTTATACAGATAGAAGTTATTCTTGTTGTAGGAGTAACCATCCCAATGACCAATCAAGGCTTCAACAGCAAGGTATTTCAAAAAAGAATTTACATTGAAGATTGGTTCAAGTTTAGCGGTCAGTTCTGTTGTTGATGTTTGATTTACAATCTTTATAAGATTTGCAATATCAGAGTAGTCATCGGCAAGAACATTTGTTTTCAAATCGTACACCCTACGTCCATCTGATTCGTATTTATAATCACCGGGAGAATTTCCTTTATATCTTAAATCAGCAGGATATAGGCATTTATAGAGATTCCCGTCCTTATTCCCAAACCTGCTCTCCACAAACTCCTCATCTATATGTTCAACGCTCATATACAAACCATAGTACTGGTTATTGATATAAAGCCTTACATGGTTTGCTCGCGGTGCAGGAACTCCAATACTATAAAGAATATCCCAACCTAACTTTGCACGAATTATGGAAGGGTCGTTATGCTCGCCGTTCAGATTCATCTTTTCCATTCCTTCAAACTTCTGACCTACCACAAAAGTATTAAACGAAACTTTTAATGATTTTTTGGATGAATAACGCGAAGTATTCCCTCTTAGTCTAACTCCTACATCGTAAACAGTATCGATAAGTACGGATGATGCAAACTTAAAAGTAGCCCTATACTCAACGTTGCTATCTTCATTCCCTGCCTGGTAAAGGCTTTGCAATGAGGTGTTATCCATGTAGATATCTACTCTTGGCACCTCTGTATCAATATAAACAGGGTTATAACTTGGGAATAGGCTCTGCGAATGCAGAGTAAAACTCAGAATCTGTAATATCAAAAACATCAAAAAGTATTTATTTCTTAAAATCATTGTTTGTTAAAATTTGGAACTTGGTAAATATAACCTGTAACACTATTTTAGTGCACATTTCCAAACAAATTAACACACATATCAACGCAAACGATTGAAATCGTTTAAAAATAAGCCGCAAAAAAAACTCTTCAATAATTTAGACTGACTATAAATTATTTAATTGTTAAACAATTTAAAATAACGGTAGGTAAAGAAACATATTTTTGTAGTCGATTAAAAATCGATACAAATGCCAGCTAAACCAACCTTAATTGAGCATTTAGGACGTATCGATGCAGTAACACCTAATGACATCAGAGTGGTTATTATTAGCCAATCTGCATGTGCTAGTTGTCATGCAAAGGGAGCATGTTCCGCATCAGATGTGTCTGAAAAAATAGTTGTAGTAAGTAAAACCAACCATAATTTTTTGGTTGGCGAAACTGTTAAAGTTTTACTTAAGCAATCGCTTGGCTTCAAAGCATTATTCTTAGCATATATCCTTCCGTTTATTGTTGTTATAACCGCATTATTCTCATTAAGTTCTTTTGTGAGCGAAGGCATAGCCGGCATATTGGCTTTGCTGTCACTAATCCCCTACTATGCTATCCTATACTTTTTCAAAAATAAGATATCGAAACAGTTTAATTTTGATATAGAAAAAATCTCATAAAAACCAACCTAATATGAGTTCTGTTCTTTTATTCTCAATCTTAATGTTAAGTCTACTGGGGGTTGCTCTCGCAATAATTCTGTACCTAGTAGCACAAAAGTTTAAGGTTTTTGAAGATCCTCGTATTGATCAGGTAGAAGCGGTACTTCCCGGTGCAAACTGCGGAGGCTGCGGATATCCTGGCTGTAGAGGATTTGCCGATGCTTTTGTTAAATCCGAGGATTTATCTTCTTTCTTTTGTCCAGTTGGCGGAAACGACACAATGAACGCTGCCGCCGCAGTTATGGGCAAAACCGTAGAAGCAAAAGATCCTGAGGTTGCAGTTGTTCGTTGTTCGGGTAGTCCCGAAAACAGAAAACGCATTGTTAAATATGATGGTGCATCATCGTGCAAAATTGCTACCTCGCTTTACAGCGGCGATACTGGTTGCCAGTTTGGCTGTTTAGGCTTAGGCGATTGCGTTGCAGTTTGCAAGTTCGATGCAATATACATCGACCCTGTAACCCTACTTCCTGTAGTTAGCGACGAAAAATGTACCGCCTGCGGTGCTTGCGTAAAGGCTTGTCCTAAGTTCATTATTGAATTACGCAAAAAAGGCCCAAAGAGCAAGCGCATTTTTGTTTCGTGTATCAACAAGGATAAAGGCGGAGTTGCACGTAAGGCTTGTCAATTGGCCTGCATTGGATGTGGTAAATGCGTAAAGGTATGCCCACACGATGCTATCACTTTGGAAAACAACCTAGCCTACATCGACTTTAACAAGTGTAAACTTTGCCGTAAGTGTGTGGAAGAGTGCCCAACCAGTGCAATTCTGGAATTGAACTTCCCGCCATGTAAGCCTAAAGTTGAGGCTGAAGCACAAGTAGAAAAAACAGAGTAGCAACTATTCAACACCAATGAATATGTTAAAAACATTCTCGAAAGGTGGTGTTCACCCACCCGAAAACAAGATATCGGCAGGTAAATCAATTGAGATACTGCCATTGCCACAAAAAGTGAGCATTCCTGTATCGCAACACATCGGCGCCCCAGCAAACGTTTTAGTTGCCAAAGGCGATAAGGTAAAAGTTGGGCAAGTAATTGCGCAAAGTTCAGGCTTTGTATCGGCCAACATTCACTCATCTGTTTCTGGAACAGTTGAGAGCATTGATGCTGTATTGGACAGTTCTGGATACAAACGTCAGGCTATTACAATTACTGTAGAGGACGATGAGTGGATTGAAAGCATCGACCGTTCAACAGAACTCAAAAAGGATATTCAACTAAACGCTCAGGATATAATTAAGCGAATAAACGAATCTGGCATTGTCGGTTTGGGAGGTGCAACTTTCCCATCGCACGTAAAACTATCAGTTCCTGCCGGCAAAAAAGCCGAAGTGCTTATTATTAATGGAGTTGAGTGTGAACCCTACTTAACTTCGGACCACAGATTGATGCTTGAGAAAGGTCACGAAATGATGGTGGGAATTCAAATACTAATGCGTGCGCTTAACGTTGAAAAGGCCTTAATTGGTATAGAAAATAACAAACCCGATGCAATAAAGTATTTGAAAAGTATTGCGGGTGAATATAAAGGAGTTGAAGTTCACGGCTTAAAGGTTAAATACCCACAGGGCGGTGAAAAACAACTTATCAAAGCACTTATTAATCGCGAAGTGCCATCGGGCGGACTACCAATTGACATTGGAGCCGTTGTACACAATGTGGGAACTGCTTTTGCAGTTTACGAAGCCGTTCAGAAAAACAAGCCACTATTTGAGCGCGTAGTTACTGTTACTGGAAAAAATCTACCGAAAACAGCAAACTATATAGTTCGCATTGGCACTTCGGTCGCTGAACTTATTGCTGCCGCAGGCGGACTACCTGATGATACTGGAAAAGTTGTGAACGGAGGTCCTATGATGGGCAAAGCCCTCACAAGCACCGATGTACCTGTAACAAAAGGAACGTCTGGCATAATTGTATTCCAATCCAAAGAATCGCAACGCAAAACCGACAGCGCTTGTATTCGCTGTGCAAAATGTGTTTCGGTTTGTCCTATGGGATTAGAGCCATACCTGCTTAATAGACTTAGCCAACGGATGATGTTCGAGAATATGGAGCACGAGCATGTGCTCGATTGCATGGAGTGCGGCTCATGTAGCTTTGAGTGTCCAGCAAACCTACCTCTGCTCGATTATATAAGACTTGGCAAAGCCGAAGTGAACAAGATAATCAGATCAAGAAAAAATTAGCACCTAAACTTAACCAGCTATAAACAAGTTTCGAATGGATAAGCAAGTTATTGTATCACCTTCACCACACGTACACAGCGGGGAATCGACTAGCCGCCTGATGTTCAACGTGGTGCTTGCCCTGATGCCTGCCTTTGCAGTATCGCTCTATTACTTTGGAGTTGGGGCATTTATCGTTACCCTACTGGCCGTAGGTTCCTGTGTAATTTTTGAATATTTAATTCAAAAATTCCTATTAAAAGGCAATCCAACCATTACAGATGGTTCAGCTATAGTAACCGGTTTGCTACTAGCATTCAACGTTCCAAGCAATTTGCCTTGGCATATAGTTGTTATTGGCAGTTTAGTGGCAATTGGTGTTGCTAAAATGAGCTTTGGCGGATTAGGAAGCAACCCTTTTAACCCAGCATTGGTTGGACGTGTATTTATGCTGATTTCCTTCCCTGTTCAAATGACCAGTTGGCCATTACCAGTAGCATCTAGGCTTCAGTACCTCGATGCCGTTACAGGCCCAACACCGTTGGCTATTCTTAAGGAAGGATTAAAAAATGGCGAAACCATTTCGCAAATGGGCGATAAAATTCCTAGTCACATGCAAATGTTCATGGGACTTATGGGCGGTTCGCTTGGCGAAATTGCAGCATTTGCACTTCTAATTGGTTTTGCTTGGTTGCTTTTCACAAAAGTTATTACTTGGCATATTCCAGTATCAATTTTCACAACAATTGCCGTATTTACAGGTATTCTTTGGATGATAAACCCCGAAACCAATGCTGATCCAATATTCCACTTACTAACTGGAGGTGTTATGATTGGGGCAATATTTATGGCTACCGACTATGTTACATCACCAATGAACCCTATAGGAATGTGGATTTTCGGTATAGGAATAGGATTACTTACAGTAATTATTAGGGTTTGGGGTGCGTACCCCGAAGGCGTATCATTTGCAATTCTCATTATGAACGCATTTGTACCGCTACTCAACCGATACATCAAACCAAAACGATTTGGAGAGGAGGTGAAGAGAAATGGCTAAAGTTGAATCGAATTTCAAAAATATGACACTAACCCTACTGGTTATATCACTAGTAGCATCTGCCGCGCTGGGGTTAGTATACCAATCAACAAAGGAACCTATTGCAAAAGCTCAAATGGCTAAAATAAACTCAGCCATTGAAGCGGTTGTTCCTGAATTCAACAATCAACCCTTTGAAGAATCGTACAAAGTAGAGGTTGATGGTGGCGAGTTAGTATTCTACCCTGCAAAAAAAGATGGGCAATTGGTTGGAACCGCCGTTAAAACCTTCAGCAAGAATGGTTTTTCTGGGTTAATTGAACTTATGGTGGGTTTCTTACCCGATGGCTCAATAAACAAAGTTGCCGTTGTATCGCACAAAGAAACTCCAGGTCTAGGAGATAAAATGGAGCCCAGCAAATCGAACTTCAGTTTACAATTTGAAGGGAAAAACCCAGAAACCTTTAAAGTTAAAGTAAAAAAAGATGGTGGCGATGTTGATGCAATTACAGCATCTACAATTTCGTCCAGAGCATATTGCGATGCAGTTACAAGAGCATACAATACACTTAAGGAAGGAGGTAAGAAATGAGCCAACTTAAAAATTTCACCAAAGGTTTCTTACAGGAGAATCCTATCCTAGTTCTCGTATTAGGAACTTGCCCTACGCTAGCAACCACATCGTCAGCAATGAACGGTATGGGTATGGGGCTGGCAACCACATTTGTTCTATTCAGCAGCAACGTGGTAATATCCTTAATGTCCAAATTCATTCCCGACAAGGTTCGCATTCCTGCATTTATTGTTGTAATTGCAACCTTTGTAACAATTGTTGACCTTCTAATGCAGGGCTATACTCAGGGACTTTATGAAAAACTTGGTATTTTCATCCCTCTGATTGTTGTAAACTGTATTGTTCTTGGGCGTGCGGAGGCATATGCATGTAAAAATGGAGCCTTATCGTCATTCCTCGATGGATTAGGAATGGGGCTTGGCTTCACATTGGCACTTACTGTACTTGGTTCTATCCGTGAACTTCTAGGAAGCGGATCGATATTCGGGTACAAGTTTATATCTGGCGATGGAATCCTTGTGTTCGTATTAGCACCTGGAGCATTTATTGCATTGGGCTATTTAATAGCTATAGTAAATAAAATTCGTAAAGCATAAAACACAGCCATATGGAATATGTATTAATAGTTATTGCTGCTATTTTTGTTAACAACGTAGTACTCTCTCAATTCTTAGGAATTTGTCCATTCCTTGGAGTATCTAACAAAATTAGCACTTCATTGGGTATGGCTGGTGCTGTAACCTTTGTGATTGTTCTGGCTACAATAGTTACCTATCTACTTCAGGTATTCGTGCTGAATACGCTTGGACTAGAGTTTATGCAAACAATTGTATTCATCTTGGTTATTGCAGCTTTAGTTCAAATGGTTGAGATTATGCTAAAAAAGTTGAGCCCAGCCCTATACCAAGCGCTAGGAATATTCTTGCCTTTAATCACCACCAACTGTGCAGTACTTGGTGTTGCAATCCTTGTTATTAAAAAGAATTACAACCTACTCGAAGGTGTTGTTTTTGGAGCATCAATTTCTATTGGATTTGGATTAGCCTTGGTAATAATGGCAGGAATTAGAGAACAACTTGAACTTGCCAATATACCCAAAGGCATGAAAGGAGTTCCAATCTCACTGATTACCGCAGGAATTCTGGCTTTAGCGTTTATGGGCTTTGCTGGGATTGTGAAATAAATTAAATAAACGAGCCCAGTAAATTTCTGGGCTCGTTTATTCTTTAAGAACTAGATAGGCCTAACAACAATAGTATCTACTTTTATTTTATCATTGCTTTCTAAAAATTTAAAAACATAGGACTTTTCAATAGTTGGTGTAAAGTTTATTACTGTATCTTTAGTTACAATTTCATCAACACAACTTTCCCCATGATTTTCAAAGACGCCCATCGCCCATATATAATATGCAGTATCACTTTCTACTTCAATCACAAAATTCAAACTATGCCAACAAGAATTTGGAGCAGAAGCCATTAATGCAATTTGAGTTGTACTATTTAGGTCCACAGTATCAGGCAGGAATCCTTTTGATAAATCTACTGGGTTTCTATAAACAATAGAATTTTCACCTTCCAGACAAGAAGCGAGGGCTAATAGTAAAGGCGCTGCAAGTACCAAAATTATCTTTCTCATATTTTAAATTTTTAAGTTAAAGTTAGTTTTGCTCTACAAAAATCATGCAAATGTACATCAAAATTATAATTAGCTTATTCTGCTTAAATCATTTTTAGCTTGAGCAAGTTCCTGCAAGCGTTTTGATAGAAGTGTATTTTGAGGCAATGATAAAAGTGGGTCAACGCTTAGCACATCCTTTGCAACATTCCGTGCATACTGCAACAACTGACTATCGGCACTTAAACTCGCCAACTTCAAATCAATAGGGGAACCGCTTTGCATTGTCCCATCAATATCGCCAGGACCGCGTAGTTTTAAATCAACCTCGGCTATTTCGAAACCATCGTTTGTTGAAACCATTGTCTCTAATCGCTTTCGCGAATCGGCAGAGAGCTTTACCTGCGACATCAGAATACAGAAACTTTCGTCGGCGCCTCGACCAACACGTCCCCTAAGTTGGTGCAACTGAGATAGACCAAACCTCTCAGCACTTTCAATTACCATTACGGTTGCATTGGGTACATTCACACCGACTTCAATAACAGTTGTAGCAACCATTATATGCGCCTTGCCCTGCACAAATAAGTTCATTGAAAAATCCTTATCCTCGGGTTTCATTTGGCCATGAACCACAACCGTAACATACTCTGGCGGAGGAAATGCACGCACAATGCTCTCATATCCATCCTGCAAATCTTTCAGGTTCTCCATTTTCTCCGATTCCTTAATTAATGGATAAACAACATAAACCTGCCGACCTGCTTTTATTTGTTCCCGAATTTTTCCAAAAACAACATTGCGCTTAAGGTCTGTGTAGTGTATTGTTTTAACTGGTTTGCGTCCAGGTGGAAGTTCATCTATCACACTTACATCTAAATCGCCATAAAGCGTCATTGCAAGAGTTCGAGGAATTGGTGTTGCTGTCATTACAAGTATATGAGGAGGGTCATCATTTTTCTCCCAGAGTTTTGCCCGTTGCATAACTCCAAAACGTTGCTGCTCATCTATCACGGTAAATCCAAGATTTTTGAATTTTACAACATCCTCAAGCAACGCATGTGTTCCAATCAAAATATTAAGGTCTCCTGCCTCCAACGATTTATGCAAGTTATTCCGCTCCGAACGACGAGTGCTTCCGGTAAGCAAACCTACGCTAATAGGTAGTCCTTCGAGCAGTGCCGCAATAGATTCGTAATGCTGATTGGCAAGAATCTCGGTTGGAGCCATAATGCAAGCCTGATAACCGTTATCGACAGCAATTAGCATTGACATTAACGCCACAACAGTTTTCCCGCTGCCCACATCGCCCTGTAGCAATCTGTTCATCTGCTTACCGCTGCCCATATCCTTCCTTATCTCGCGGATAACACGTTTTTGTGCTTCGGTTAAGGGGAAAGGCAACTTTTCGTGGTAGAAACGGTTGAACATCTCCCCCACTTTGCCAAACACATGCCCATTAACCCTAGTTTGCCGAACCGATTGCCGGAGTAATATTCCGAGCTGTATGTAAAAAAGTTCCTCAAACTTTAAACGATGCTCGGCCTTACGAAGTAATGCGATACTTTGAGGGAAGTGAATATTACGCATTGCTTCAGGCAAGGTCATCAACTTATGCTGGTCTATAATGTTTGGCGGTAATGTTTCGTCGAGCTTCCCAGCAATAATATTCTGCAACGATTGCTGAAAACCAAGAATAGTTTTTGATGAAATTCTGTTGCTCTTTAACTTTTCAGTAGTAGAATAAGCGGGCTGTAGCGCACCCATTATCTTTTCCTGACCAACACGGTACTCCTCCATCTCGGGGTGGGCAATGCTAAAACGGGAGCCAAACCTACTAGCCTTTCCAAAGACCAGATAATCGACATTTGGTTTTAGCCATTTTGCCATCCAAGTTATACCCTTAAACCAAACCAACTCAACACTCCCACTTCCATCGGTAAATATTGCGTTTAAACGCTTGTGGCGCCCTACACCACTCTCATCGAACCTAACAATCCTACCAACTATCTGGATATATGGCAAATCTTCATTTATTTCCGAAATTTTATAGATTTTCGACCTATCGATATGCTTGTAAGGGTAGAAATACAGCAAATCCCCAAAAGAGTAGATTCCCAATTCCTTTTGCAGTAGTTCTGCACGTTTGGGACCAACTCCTGGTAAAAACTTAATATCGGTTGAAAGTATACTGCTCATTTAGCGCAACTATAAAACTGCATTCCCAATTAATTATCCACAAAACTAATATATTTACACAATCTAGAATTATCAGGCCTCAACATTCCATTAATATAAAATAACCCACCTTAAACCTTTTTTAACAGAATAAATCATACCTAACACATAGCCAAATCGTACATTAGCAATATTAAGATTTACGATTTTGATTATGAGGACAGGGTTATTGGGGCAGATTAAGAACTATTACAACTTTTGGCTAAACTGTAAACCAACTGGAGGACATGGCATTCACTCTCCCTACATTTACAAGCTATATACCGAGGTTATTGAACCTGAAACAAAAAAAGAGGTCTTTGAAAAAATTGAGAATTACCGCAAAGAACTAAAGGGTTGTGGCCTTTCTATTATCAAGAAATCAATAAACGATAGCCTTAACGATGGTTTCCGAGGGGAAGAAATTTCGTTAGGTAAAATTGCCAATTCAGTTTCGATACCATCTCACCTGGGCCGATTAATTTACCGACTGGCAAAGCATTATCAACCCAAAAACATAGTTGAGTTAGGCACATCAGTTGGGATTAGCACTATGTATCTTGCAAAAGGGAATCCCAGTGCATCGATATATACCATTGAGGGCGATGAAGCCGTTCTAGGCATTGCTCAGAATAGGTTTAGGAAATTTGGGCTTACAAATATTCAAACTCTATCGGGCAATTTCGAGGACCAATTACCCCGTGTTCTTAACGAATTATCGAGTGTGGATTTTGTTTTTATTGATGGCGACCACAACGGCAGAGCGCTCATAAATAACTTCAACTTAATTTTACCAAAAGTCAACCATAAAACCATAATTATTGTTGATGATATCCGTTGGAGCAAAGGGATGGAAAAGGCCTGGGAGTATATTAGTTCAAACTCAAAAGTTACGTTATCTATTGACCTTTTCCGCTGCGGTATTCTAATTTTTGAGGAGGGAATTACCAAACAGAACTTTTTGTTAAGGTATGGACCTTACTAAAATTAATAATTTTGTTACATAATTGTTTAGAATAAATTATCGTTTAACTTTAACATACAAAACACACCATTGAAAATGAATAACAACTCTTTAATAAACATTAGCAACATAAAAAAATTCTACCAAGTAGGTAGTGTTGTTGTAAAAGCACTAAAAGGTGTTGATTTGGTAATCAACAAAAATGAATATGTGGCCATTATGGGACCTTCAGGCTCAGGAAAATCAACTTTAATGAATATCCTTGGCTGTTTAGATACCCCTACCGATGGAGCATACGTACTGAACGGAACCGATGTTAGTAAACTTACCGATGATGCCTTAGCCGAAATTCGGAACAAGGAAATTGGGTTCGTGTTCCAAACATTTAATTTACTACCCCGCTACACAGCATTGGATAATGTTGTTTTACCATTGATATACGCTGGCGTTCCAAAGCATGAACGAGTAGAGAAAGCGATAAAAGCACTTACCAACGTGAGCCTAGAAGACAGAATGGAGCATAAACCCAACGAATTATCTGGGGGACAGCGTCAACGTGTTGCAGTAGCCCGCGCATTGGTTAACGACCCTTCCATTATTCTTGCAGATGAGCCAACTGGGAACCTCGACTCTAAAACATCCATTGATATAATGAATTTGTTCGAGGATATTTTTGCACAGGGCAATACAATTATACTTGTTACACACGAGGAGGATATTGCAAAACACGCCCGCAGAATTGTTCGCCTACGCGATGGAATGATTGAGTCCGATGAGGTTAACCCTCATCCTACTTTAAAACAAAAAGTAGTTTTAACTGAACAATAGATTTTATGTTGTGTTATTTCTCAAAAGACTTGCTAGTTGTTTGGCAAGTCTTTATTTTTAAAAACAATTTCAAGGTAACCGTTATTAATATAGATAAAAATGAAGATATACACTAAAACTGGCGACAAAGGCACCACATCGCTAATTGGAGGTGCTAGAGTTCCAAAATATCACCCTCGAATTGAAGCATACGGCACAGTAGATGAGCTAATCTCTTACGTGGGCTTACTTCGCGACCAACCTGTTGATAATTATACCAAGCAATTGCTAGTAAAAATTCAGGATAGGCTGATGAATTGCGCATCGATACTTGCTGCAGACTGCACAGATTGTAAGGTTAAAATACCCATTATTGCCGATACAGACATAAAGCAGATTGAGGAGGAAATTGATAAAATGGACTCAACGCTTGAGCCCCTCACCTCTTTTGTTTTACCAGGTGGACACCAAACTGTTTCAGTATGCCATGTTTGTAGAACTGTTTGCCGAAGAGCCGAGCGATTAACTACAAAACTTGCCGAAGAAACACCTGTTCCAGAAAATGTGGTAGTTTATTTAAATAGGTTAAGTGATTTTTTCTTTACTTTATCCAGAAAATTGGGAAAAGATTTAAATATTGAGCAAATAAAATGGCAACCCAATGTTTGATATTAATTTTTTTCTATATTTGCGAAAATTGCTGAAAAATACAAAAAATTAGCAATCAACAACTTAACAACTTATTGACTATTAACTATGTACTGGACACTTGAATTAGCATCAAAGTTGGAAGATGCCCCTTGGCCAGCAACTAAAGAGGAATTAATTGATTATGCCATCCGTTCTGGCGCACCCCTCGAAGTTATTGAAAACCTTCAGGAACTTGAAGATGAGAATGAGATATACGAGAGCATAGAAGATATCTGGCCCGACTATCCAACCAAAGAAGATTTTTTCTTCAACGAGGACGAATATTAAAAGTAAGAGAGGCATTGAGCCTCTCTTTTATTTTACTCTTAAAACCAATCCTTTTAGGTATTCACCCTCTGGGTGATAAATGTTAATTGGGTGGTCAGCAGGCTGACTTAACTGATGTAGTATTGCTGACTCACGACCCGAAATAGCACAGGCAGAGAAAACCGCATTGCGAAAATCGACCTTACTAACCACCTGTGAGCAGGAGAAGGTAAAAAGAATTCCACCTGGGTTTAACTTACGAATAGCGGCAAGGTTAAGCCTTTTGTAAGCCTGTAGTGCATTACGCAAAGCATCATGATGCTTTGCAAAAGCAGGTGGGTCTAGTATAATCAAATCGAACATTTCATCGGTGGTACGCAAATACTCAAATGCATCAACGGCATATGAACGGTGCTTGGATGTGTCATCAAAATTTGCAGCTACGTTTTGATTCGAAAGGGCTATTGCCTTCTCGGAACTATCAACAGTAACAACCTCACTTGCACCTCCCTTTAGGGCAAAAACCGAAAATCCACCTGTATAGCCAAAGGTATTTAGAACTTTCAGCCCTTTTGAGTACTCCTTCACCAATCGTCGGTTCTCCCTTTGGTCGATAAAGAAACCCGTTTTTTGACCTTCGTCCCACGATACCCAGAATTTATTTCCATACTCATTATAAACTCCTGACAGGTTACCCTTCCCTGCAATAAAGCCATCGACTGGATTATACCTCTCACGCATTGGCAAAGTTCCGCTGCTCTTATCGTAAACGGATTTTATGTAGCCACCAAAAACATCAATTAATTGCTCTGCAATTAGATGACGGCTCAAATACATACCAACTGAATGGCACTGCATTACAGCAGTATCGCCATAAATATCGATAATTAGCCCAGGCAGATTATCGCCCTCGCCGTGTGTCAACCTAAAGGTATTAGTATCAGTATTTGGATATAAACCCAACGATTTTCTATGATTCAAGGCATCCCGAAGTTTGTTTCTCCAGAACACAGCATCTACGTCAACCTTTTTAAAACTCAAAATTCGAACACTTATTGAGCCTGAATGGTAATGACCTATGCCCAAATACTGCAAATCGGCACCATAAACCTCAACAACCTCGCCTTCCTCAGGGGAGCCCTCAATCCGTTTAATTGCACCAGAAAACACCCAAGGATGAAAACGCTGTAACGACTGCTCTTTTCCTGGCTTAAGAATTACTTTTGGAATACTCATTTTGAAAATTTTATTGGATTGATTGCGTTTAATTTCAGATAAATCTCTCTGCAAACCCACGCATCGATTGCAGCATAATCAATTTGTGCAAAGGAAAGACTCTCCGCCTCCCAGTTGCTCAACTGCTGGCTCTTAGAAACCCTAACACCAAGTACAATTGCGGCCAACTTCCTTACACTCTGACCCTCAATATTGTAGTTGCCTGCTATTTGCTGCAAGTCAACAAATCCTTTAGGATTAAAATTTCGGATGCTCTTTAACCCTTTCAAATCGTCGCGAATTGCCGCACCTACTTTAACTATTTTTTCATTCTCAAGGATAGCCACTAACTCATTGGGCAGTCCAACTTCCTTAACCCTTATGATTAATGCGGTTTTTTCGTCGGAAAGCTGCACCAAGGCAATTCCATTATTTCGACCTTTTTTAAAAGAAGGTTTGGATTCTGTATCGAAACCAAGAATACTGCTTGTTGAAAAAAGTTTGATTTTATCCCATAGTTCTTCCTCTGTAGAAATGACAAACGCCTCGCCAGCAAAGCTCAGGCGTGGCAATTTCACAATCTCATCATTATCTATATTCGGGGCAAACATTCAACTAGTCTAAATCGTTATCATCTTTAGTAAACCAGTCGGAAGCGCTCTTACGGGAATTTTCATCATTATTGCGAACAATATTTTCTAAATCGATATTACTGAACTCAAGAATATGAAATGCTCGGATAAGATTGACCAGTCTGATTCCCCAAAACTCCCCAAAATTCTCGGTACATTCCCAAAGCGCATCGTTCATCACATCGGTGTTTCCAACATGATAGCGCATGGTGAAGTTTTTTAAATCCTGATAAATATCGGCTAAATACTCTGCAATACTAACTGTGAAATGTCCGTCATTTGCATCGGCTCGCTTATCGTATATCTCCAAAAAGTCGTTATGCTGACCCAATAAATCTTCAATTTTAGACTCTATCAACCTATAATCCAACTCAGTAACAAATTGCTCATTCCCCTCGTCGTAAACAGGCTCGGTTTTTGGAAGCAAAGTGGCCTTGTAATAGAGCAAGGGCAACAGCTTACTGGTTGTAGCCACAAAAACTTTTGTTTTATGGTACTCACAGGTCTCTAGGAATGTGCAAAACTCCTTGGCTACAGTGGCAAACTCCACAACATTTCTGCTATACACAATGCTTTTAGTATCCATTTAGCTATTCAAATTTTGGCTACAAAGATAAGTATATGGTTGGGAAAAACATACAAATCAAAAATCAGAATGAAGAAGACTGAAGTTAGAGGCTATAAGTAAACGATACTAAATAAAAAATCCAGGCCAAAGCCTGGATTTTGATAGCTAACCCAAACAAATTATCCTCTAAAGAATAATGCTTTTATAATTAGACTTGCCATTTTAGGATTTTCCTTTAAACGGCGAGTAGAGTAACCAAACCACTGCTTACCATAAGGAACATAAACGCGCATTGTGTGTCCCTTTGTAACTATGGACTTCCTTAATTCAGGAGTTACACCGTAAAGCATCTGGAACTCGTACATATTTTTAGGAACATTGTACTTTTCAATTAGCTTGTAAGCACCTTCCACCAAAGGCTTATCGTGAGTTGCAATGCCTGGATAAACTCCATTCTTCATCATAAACTCCAAGTCCTCAAGGAAATGTTGGTTAATTTCCTCGTATCTTTTGTAAGCAATTGCAGCAGGCTCAACATAAATACCCTTGCATAGACGATAGTTTAAAGGGATTTCTTTTGAATGAATATCCATTAAGTTCTCCAAATCACTCAAAGTTCTCTTTAAATAAGCCTGAACAACAAGACCTACGTTCTTAGGAAACTCGGCTTTAAGTCTACGGTAAAGTTCAATCTCCATGTCGGTGCAAGGAGAATCTTCCATATCAACCCTAATGAAGTTGTTGTACGAAGCTGCTTTTGCAACTATTTCGCGAATGTGCTGGTAGCAAACTTCCTTATCGAGCAACAAACCAAACATTGTTGGTTTTAGCGAGTAGTTACCGTCAATCTTCTCCTTCTCAATAGTATCGATAAGTTCAAGATACTCAACTTTATTCTTTTCAGCCTCATCGAGGTTTTTGATAAATTCGCCAAGAATATCAATTGTAACCTTAATACCCTCCTTGTTTAACTCTTTTGAAACACGGATAGCGTCGGCAACACTTTCTCCCGCAATGTAACGCTTAGAGAAAATCCAGATAAGTTTTTTTGGAAAATAGGGCAGCATTGCTGCAATCATTTTATTGAACATAGTTTATGTTTGTTTAAAAGGTTATTCATAAAATTGGTTGCAAATGTAATAGATACATAAGTTTATAAACTCTGACATTTGTTAGCATTTTATTTAACAATGAAATTTTTCTAGCCTAGCAATCTTGTTTACACCTAAATATCAGACAATAAAATCATTACAAATATCATAAATCAGTATTCCTTTTGCCATGCCAGCACAATTGACCTTGCTCATTTCGAATAATCTTTCCATTGTCGAGCAAATATCGAATTACTTTTACAACTCTGTCTGGATTTCGTTTTAGACTATCTATCAACTCCTCGTCGGAGCGGGGAGTTTGAGTGATTGCTGATTTTATTCCTTCCAAAATCATGTCGAATTCATACTTGCTCATGTCCAACTCGTTGCGCTGGGTGCAGATGTCGCACTTGCCGCATCGGTACGAGTCCTTTTCGCCAAAGTACTCGCTCAGCATTTGGCTACGGCATTTTGTCTGGCTGCGGGCGTATGTAATAAGCGCATCAACACGGCTAACAAATCTATCGTGGAGCATCCTGTACGATTCGGGATTTATCCTCAGGTTTTTCTCATCCAGCCGCTCCTCGGTCATAATTATAAGCGGTGTGCGCTTCCTGGGGATGTAATTAATAACCTTATGTCGGCTTAGCGTTTTAAGGTTTCCCAGAATCTTATCGGTAGGCATTGCTGCCAAACGGCTAAGGTAAGCCTCATCAACCCGCACATACTGGGAGAATACTCCGGTGAAATTTCGCAGAATCACCTTGATAAACCTATCCATATCGGCGTGCGCCACCTGATACTTGTATAGTTCCTGCTTATCGACCGTAAACATTAAACGGCTAGGGTTATCCAGCTCATCGGTCAACTCAATGTATCCCTCACGTTCCAGAATTTTTAGCGAGTTGTATGCTTTCACAGAGTTCATACGGTAAACCGAGCAGAAATCCATCAGGTTAAAATCGTATATCTCCCCTTTGCCTGCGCCTAATGTTATGTTTAAGTACGAGCCCAATGCTTGATAGGTTCTTTTGATATCCTCAATTGGCGGGAAGTTTGCCTCCAACCGTTGGTCAATTTTCGAAGCATCAGAATCATTGAAGAGCAGAATTGCGTAGGCCAATTTTTGGTCGCGCCCAGCCCGCCCAGCTTCCTGAAAGTAGGCCTCGGGCGAATCGGGTAAATCAATATGAACTACAAACCGCACATCGGGCTTGTCAATCCCCATCCCAAACGCATTGGTGGCCACAATAATCCGAGTCTTGTTGGTTTGCCAGTCGGATTGCTTGGCGTTGCGAATTTCCATGGTTAAACCTGCGTGGTAGTAATCGGCCGAGATACCCTCCTTGCGGAGCATCAACGCAATCTCCTTGGTTTTATCGCGACTACGAACATACACCACGCCAGTTCCGGGAATACTATTTACAATTTTTAGCAGATGCTTTATTTTATCCTCTACGTTGCGGACAAGGTAAACAAGGTTATCGCGGGCAAAACTCATCCTGAAAACTTTGCCATTCCTGAAACCAAGTTTTTGCTGTATATCGTCCACCACATCGGGAGTTGCGGTTGCAGTAAGCGCTAGGAATGGCACTTCCTTAGGCAGAAGTTCGCGTAGCTCTACAATTTTTAGGTACGAAGGCCTAAAGTCGTATCCCCACTGCGATATACAGTGCGATTCATCTATAGCCACCACATTCACCTTCATCTTGCGCAATCGCTCCCTGAATAGCTGTGTGGTTAAGCGTTCCGGCGAAACGTAGAGGAATTTAACCTCGCCATAGGCACAGTTATCCAACTCCACATCAATTTCGTGCTTGGATAAGCCTGAGTAAATTGCTGTAGCCCTTATGCCTCGTTTTTTTAGATTCTCCACCTGGTCCTTCATAAGGGCAATAAGCGGCGTTACAACAATACAAATACCTTCCATAGCCAATGCTGGCACCTGGAAAGTAATTGACTTTCCACCACCTGTTGGCATTAGGGCTAGCGTATCGTTCCCTTTATAAACCGATTCAATTATATCGCGCTGTATGGAACGGAACGAACTGTAACCCCAGTAATGCTTAAGTATTTGCTCAAATCTTTCCAAAACCAAAATGTTTACTACAAAAATAGCTGTTGGGCGCTGGTATTATTTCATTATTACAAATTCTCTAAAATTATTTTTATCAATCACGTTACTTTCTGCATTATATGTTTCAACAAATGTTTTAGGTAATCTTGTGCTTTTCTTTTTATTCCATTTAAATTCATATCCGATTAACTTTCCACTATTTTCTTCAACAAAATCAACTTCTTGCTGCTGTTTGGTTCTCCAAAAATATGTTCGAGCAAGACTTTGCTTATACTCGATTTGTTTCATTCTCTCAGAAATTAAAAAATTTTCCCATAACGCACCTTTATCAGTTCTTAAATCTAGAGGATTAAAATTTCCAATAACCATGTTACGAACGCCATTGTCGTAGAAATAAATTTTCTTGTTTGTTTTTATTTCATTCCGAACATTTCTGCTAAAACTACCCAGTTTGAAAATAATATAACCTTGCTGAAGTATATCAATGTATTTGCTAATAGTATTCTTATCTACATTAACAATCTGTGCTAATTCTGAATAATTCACTTCGCTACCTACTTGAAGGGCTAAAGCCTGAACCAACTTTTCAAGCACTTCAGGCTTTCTAATGTCCGAATATGATAATATATCCTTATATAAATAGCTATTGACTAAATTTCGTAGAATACTAATTTCATCTCCAACATTATTTAACACATCTGGATAAAATCCATAAAGTAGTCTGTTTTCTAATTGTTGCTCTGAATTTAAATACCCGTGATGGTTTTCGAACTCTTCCCATGAAATAGGAAACAATTGATATTCCCACTTTCTGCCGGTTAATGGCTCATTTATTTTATTGGTTAAGTCATAAGAAGAAGAACCACTTGTAAATAATTGGACATCCTTGAATCTATCTGTAATTATTTTCAGGGTGAGCCCAATTCCTTCAATTCTTTGAGCCTCATCTATGAATACAAATTTGTATTTCCCTAAAATTGTCCGAATTTGTTCCGTATTAGGCTCTGTTAATAGCGTTCTTGTTTTGGGGTCATCCCCATCAAGTAACAAATAATCTTTCTTTTCAAGTATAGATTCGATAAGAGTTGTTTTTCCGACTTGTCTTGGCCCGATAACAACTATAGCTTTACCCGAACCTATTCTTCTTTCAATTTTTTCTCTTAAATATCTTGGATACATTTTTTGTTTTTTTATTCAAAGATAATACTTTTTGTGATAATATTCACCATGAGTTATGTTTTTTATGCGGTTACGTGTGTATTCTCTGCTGGTGTCCAACTTTCTGTCGATAAACCTTCGGCTTTCACATAATATAACACACAATTTGTATATTGATTTTCAAAGAACAATTGAGGTTCCGCTATTTTTTTATAACTTGCCGCATTTTTAAACATTAACCTGTTCAACATATGTCATTCTACAGCAACAAAGTAATGGCCGATGGGCTTACATTCGACGATGTGCTCCTGGTTCCAGCATATTCAGAGGTTCTACCCCGGAATGTGGATTTAACCACTCGTTTTAGCCGAAACATTGAGATTAAAGCACCCATAGTTTCTGCAGCTATGGATACAGTAACCGAATCGGCATTGGCTATTGCAATTGCCCGTGAAGGTGGAATTGGTGTAATTCATAAGAATATGAGTATTGAGGCGCAAGCCCGCCAAGTGCGTGAGGTTAAACGTGCCGAGAATGGAATGATTTACGAACCCGTTACAATTAACCCAGATGCCACAGTTGGCGATGCTTTGGCGTTGATGCGCGAGTATCACATTGGAGGGATTCCCGTGGTGGATAAAGCCGGGTTGCTTATAGGTATTGTTACCAACCGCGATTTACGTTTTCATGAAAACATGAAAACCCCAATTCGCCAAGTGATGACAAGCAAAAATATTATCACCACAACTAAATCAATCGACCTTGAGAGGGCAACCGCAATTCTTAAGGAGCATAAAATTGAGAAATTACCCGTTGTGGACGAGAACAATAAACTGATAGGATTACTTACGTACAAGGATATTACCAAGGTTAAGGACAACCCAAATGCCAGCAAGGACTCAAAAGGACGTTTACGCGTTGCGGCTGGTGTTGGAGTTACTGGCGATACAATGGCTCGTGTAAAAGCCCTTTACGATGTAATGGTTGATGCTGTTGTAATTGACACAGCCCACGGTCACACTAAAGGCGTAAACGAAATGCTTAAACAGGTTAAGCGCGAGTTTCCCAACTTAGAGGTTGTTGTTGGGAATATCGCAACCGCTGATGCTGCAAAGATGTTAGTTGATAACGGTGCCGATGCAGTTAAAGTTGGTATTGGGCCAGGTTCAATCTGTACAACACGCATTATTGCTGGTGTTGGTGTACCTCAGCTAAATGCAATTTGGGATGTTGCCAACGCTATTAAAGGAACAGGGGTGCCGGTTATTGCCGATGGTGGTATTCGTTACTCAGGCGATATTGTTAAAGCCCTTGCAGCAGGAGCCGACACCATTATGGCAGGTTCGCTATTTGCAGGAGTTGAGGAATCGCCCGGCGAAACTATCATTTATAACGGTCGTAAATTCAAGTCATATCGTGGAATGGGCTCACTCGATGCTATGCAGCAAGGCTCAAAGGATAGGTATTTCCAAGATGTTGAGGACGATATCAAGAAACTTGTACCCGAAGGAATTGTAGCACGCGTACCGTACAAAGGAACCATGAACGAAGTTTTCTACCAAATGATTGGTGGTTTGAAGGCTGGTATGGGCTACTGTGGTGCTCCAAACCTTGAAAAACTTAAGGATGCTAAATTTGTAAAAATTACTCACGCCGGTATGGTTGAGAGTCACCCTCACGATGTGGCAATTACCCGCGAGGCTCCAAACTACAGCCGCGACGGAGGTGCATAGCATTTAAACAAAACTAATTACATATTTAACCCATTAAGTTGTATTTAAAATTTGTAAGAATGAGACGTGTAAAAGGTATTATTGTTGTTGCAATCACTGCGTTGGCGTGTAATATTGCAATTTCGCAACCACTATCACAAAAAGTACTACTTACAATTGCCGATAATCCTGTAACTGTTGATGAATTTAAAAGCATCTACTTAAAAAACAACGTATCAGGCACATCTATTGATAAGGCTGTATTGGAAGACTACCTTAAACTTTTCATCAACTTCAAATTGAAGGTACAAGCAGCCAAGGAAGCTAAAATTGATACATCATCGGCTTTCATTTCAGAGTACCAAGGATATATTAAGCAATTAGCACAACCTTACTTAACCGATGCTGCGAGCGATGAGCAACTGCTCAACGAGGCCTATGAAAGAATGCAGTACGAGGTAAGCGCTAGCCATATACTTATTAATGTTCCAGAGAATGCATCACCTGCGGATACTTTACTACTCTACAAAAAGGCTTTAGAGGCTCGCACCAGAATACTGAAAGGTGAACAGTTTGGCGCGGTGGCACTTTCAACAAGTAACGACCCTTCTGTTGCACGCAACAGTGGATACTTGGGTTATTTCACTGCATTCCAAATGGTATATCCATTCGAGACTGCGGCATACAATACACCTATTGATTCAATTTCGAAACCAGTTCGTACACGCTTCGGGTATCATATAATTAAAGTTCACGGCAAGCGCCCAGCCCAAGGGCAAGTTAAGGTTGCGCATATAATGATTCGCGTTCAACCTAACGCTAACCCACAAGATGCAGAGAATGCCCGTAAAAAAATTGTTGAAATTAGCGATAAACTAAAAGCAGGTACCGACTTTGCAACTATTGCCAAGGAAGAATCACAAGACCCAAGCACAGCTAAGAATGGAGGCGAATTACCATGGCTAAGTTCTGGTCAAATTATCCCAGAGTTTGAACGCGTGGCATTCGGCTTATCAGCAGACGGACAAATATCTGAACCATTCCAAAGCACATTTGGTTGGCATATAGTAAAGCGTCTTGGAAGAAAGATGGTTGGAACCAAGGAGGAAATGCTACCTGAGATAAAATCAAATGTTGCACGCGATTCTAGGAATCAAAAATCGCGAGAGTCCTTTATCAAGAAAATTAAGAAGGAATACAACTTCAAGGAGGATACTGCAAAACTGAAAGTTATTACAGAACTGTTAGATTCATCATTATACCGTGGCGAATGGAAGGCCAAAACGGTTAAGGATAATGCTGTCATTTTTGAATTCACCGGTGGTAGTTATAGAATTTCCAATTTTGCAAGTTTTATGGAGGCTAATCAACGTTTTATTGGCCAAAACACATTAAAAGGTTTTATTAAGGTAGCCTACGGCGAGTGGATTAATAGAATAATCCTTGAATTTGAAGAAAATCGTTTACCAGAGAAACATCCAGAATTTAAACAACTCTCCAAGGAATACCTTGAGGGTATGTTACTTTTTGAAATTACGAACCAAATGGTATGGCAAAAAAGTTCCGACAGCATAGGCATTGCCAATTATTACGACACACACAAAAACCAATACACCTGGGGCGAGCGTGTTCACTATGCCGTTTACACATTGAAGAACGCCAAAATTAAAGAGAAATTTGTTAGTGGCTTAGCCAAACGAAAAAGCAATAATATCAACCCAAAAGATTACATTGAAAAATTCAACAAAAAAGGAGAAGTGATTACAGTTGAAGAAAAATCCGCCAACACCGACTTCCCTGATGTTTTAAATTTCAAAACTTGGAAAAACGGGATTAATGTTACAACCGATAAAGATGGCTCAATACTTGTTACTGAAATTTTAGCAACAACTACTGGCGACCAGAAAATGCTCGACGATTGCCGTGGACAAGTTATTGCAGATTACCAAGAAACCCTAGAATCTGAATGGATTGATACTTTAAAGGCAAAATTTCCTGTTAAGGTTAGCGATGAAGTATTTACCGAATTGGTTGAATCAGTAAAATAAACATAAATGGCTTTTATGAAAGCATCATTAACAAAGTATATCACTCTGATTGTATTTGGCATTATCCTAACATCTTGCATGAACACCAAGGATAAGCCTAAACCTATTGCAAGGGTATACGACAAATACCTTTACTCCACAGATATCGAGAATCTTTTTCTAAAAGGGGTAACCAAGGAGGATAGTGCTCTGATAACCAAGGCTTACATTGAGAAGTGGATACAAACCCAGTTACTTTTAAGAATGGCCGAACAAAACCTAAGCGACTCGCAGAAAAATGTTGCCCGTCAACTTGAGGATTACAGGACTTCCTTGCTAATATTCAAGTACGAACAGGAGTACATAAATCAAAAAATGGACACTTCAGTCAAATTTACTGAATTAGAGCAATACTACAACGAACACAAAGATAACTTTGTACTGGACGAAACAATAGTAAAGGCACTTTACATCAAACTTAGAAAAGAAGCACCCCAAATCCAGAAAATTAAGGAACTATATAAATCAACTAGGGATGATGATATAAAACAACTTGACAACCTAGCCTACCAAGCATCAATCAAATACGATTACTTTGGTGATAAGTGGATATCATTACCTTTTATTCTAAGGGAACTCCCATACCCAATCCAAAATACTGACGAAACGCTAAGTAAACAGAAACAGATTGAAATGGAAGATGGGGACTATGTGTATTTAGTAAACTTCAGAAGCGTACTGTTCAAGGGTTCAATTGCCCCATTCGAGTATGTAACTGAAAACATTAAGCAAATTGTTCTAAACTCCAGAAAGCAAAAACTAATTATTGACCTGCAACAAAGTTTATATAACCGCGAACAGGACAAGAATAATTTTCAAATATTTAAATACTAAACAGACAGTTCTAAACTAATATTATTGAACCAATGAGATTTTATCGTTTCTTAGTAATTCTATTAGTATCCATTTCCACAACTAATGGATATTTAAAATCGCAAAATGTAATTGACCAAGTTGTAGCAGTTGTTGGTGGGGAAAGAATTCTTCTTTCGGATATTGAACAAGAGATGTTGCGCATGAAAATGCAAGGCGCTTTAACTGGCAATAATGACAAATGCCAACTCCTTGAGCAGATGCTAACCCATAAACTTCTAGTTAACCAATCAAAAATCGATAGTATTGAAGTTAATCAAGCCTCTATTGAATCCGAGATTGATAGAAGATTAAAATATTTCATCGACCAGATAGGTTCAGAGAAAGCATTGGAAAATTACTTTAACAAGCCAATGTATGAAATAAAAGACGATTTAAGAGAAGTTATCGAGGAACAACAGTTATCGCAGCAAATGCGCCAGAAGATTGTTGACAAAGTAAAAATCACCCCTTCGGAAGTGAAGAGTTTTTACAAAAACACCCTTCCTGATAGTTTGCCCAAAATACCTGAGCAATACGAATTGCAACAAATAATGATATTCCCTCCATCTTCTGCTGAAGCGAAATTCCAAGTTAAAGAAAAATTGCTAGAAATTCGTGAGCGTATTCTTAAAGGTGAACGTTTTTCGACTCTGGCTGTAGCATATTCCGAAGATAGAGCATCTGCAATTCGTGGAGGAGAACTAGGATTCAGGTCGAGGGATGAGTTGGTGAAAGCATTCGCCGATGTTGCTTTTGGTTTAAAAGAAGGCCAAGTCAGCCAAATTGTTGAAACCGAGTATGGATTTCACATTATTCAGATGATCGAAAGCAAGGGCGACAAGGTAAACGTTCGTCACATTCTAATGAAACCCCAATTCTCCTCAGATATGACAGCTCAAGCAATTGCTAAGTTAGATAGCATTTCAACACTTATTAAATCCGATAGTATCAAATTTGAGCATGCAGCCATGAGGTTTTCCGAGGATAAAAAGTCGAACCTAAATGGAGGTCTTGTTATTAATCCTTACACCAACACTTCTCTTTTTGAAAAAGAGCACCTACAACCTTCAGACTTTTATGTAATTAGAGACCTTAAGGTGGATGAAATGAGTACCCCATTTGAATCGCGTGACGAACACGCGAATGTTGTATTTAAAATAGTTAAGATTAAGCGCATTGTAAAGGCTCATACTGCGAATATCAAGGATGATTATGATGTAATACAAGGTCTTGCAAAACAAAGTATGGAATCAGACATACTAAAAGAGTGGATTGAGAAAAAACAAAGAGTAACATTTATTAGAATTGACCCCTCATTTAAGAATTGTACGTTTGAGTCAAAAGGTTGGATAAAGTAGATTAGGAATGATTTTACAGACAAGATCATCCATTAGCCTCGTTGTTTTTGTTTTGCTTATAGGCTTAACAAATGGTTTAGCCCAAAGCAAAAGTGTTATAAAGCTAAAAGGGGCTAATAGTATGAAAAGCCTCAAAGTAAATGATCAACTTATTATTCGTTATATAGGTGATGTTGTGTTCGAATATGAGAACACAACTATCACCTGCGATAGCGCTTATATGCATAAAGAGGAGAACTGGTTTGATGCCTACAGAAATGTTGTTGTATCCCAGGAATCATCAAAACTTTACGGAGATGTGTTGCATTTCGATGGAAAAACATCTATAGGTGAGCTAACCGGAAAAGAGGTGCGTTTAGTCGATGACGATGCTACGCTAGTTACGAATATCCTGTATTTCAACTCAAAAACAAATTACGCCTACTATACAACCGGCGGAGTAATAACCACTAAGGACTCTAAATTAACCAGCCAAAAAGGTTATTACTTTAGAAATGAAAAGAAAATAGCCTTTGCAGGTAATGTTGTAATGAATAATACCGATGGTGATATTTTTACTGACTCACTGGAGTACAATACCAACAACAAGATTGCCTCGTTCTTTGGTCCTACTAACATATACAATAAGGATAATTATGCATACTGTGAGAAGGGTTGGCATAATAGAGACTTAAATCAATCGAGCTTACAGAAAAATGCCTACATCATAAGCGACACATACAAAATGTTTGGTGAGGACATTTTCTACGACAAACAAAATGGATTTGCCAAAGCCAGCAAAAATATCGTTGTAATTGATACTGTAAACAGAACATACATTTACGGTGACAAAGGAAGTTACTGGGAAAAAACTCAGGAAGCGGAAGTTACAGAAAACCCTTATGCAATGATGATTGACAAAGAAGATACGCTATTCCTTCGATCTGATAAACTTTTTCTGCGCACACTAAAAAAAGATACTGTAACTAATAAGGATTCTACCTACAAACTTTTAAAAGCACTGGGCAATGTCAAGTTTTTTCGAAGCGATATACAAGGAAAATGCGACTCAATGATATACAACAGTACAGATTCAACGCTAAAAATGTATGTTGAACCTGTTTTGTGGAATCAAACAAACCAAATGTCTGCTAATGAAATTGTAATTTTCTCTCAGCAACAATCGCTTCGTCAGGTTGATTTTATTGGTTCTGCGTTTATGATATCAAAAGAAACAGATTTGTATTTCAACCAAATGCAGGGCAAAACAATTTTTGCAAGATTTCTTGACGGCAAACTAAATAAAGTTGATGTTAAGGGAAATGGACAAGCAGTTTACTTTGTAAAGGAAAAAGATACCATAACGATGGTAAACCAAGCCGAATGCTCAAACATTTCCATAAAGATCAAGAATAACAGTCCTTCAAAGATTACTTTTTTGGAAAAACCAATATCCAACTTCCATCCTATCTCAAAAATTGATATCGAGGAAATAAACCTTAAGGGTTTTAAGTGGCTCGAAAGTATTCGTCCTAGTAATAAATTCTCAATTATACCCATAACCCTAATCCTTTTCCCAGAGGAGAAAGGTAAAGTAAGCTCTACGCGTAAACTAGAGAAAACTTTAATTGAAAATAAAAGTATAGAATTAAAAGATAATGAGGCTATGTTCGTCGAATAAAAACCCACTTATTCGATGTTGACAATGGCTCATAGAACATATAATTCTCGTAATCGAAAAGTTTCAGGTCGTCTACATTTACAATTTTATTCTTTACTGCAAAACGAGCCATTAAACCACGTGCTCGTTTTGATAGTATAGGAATTACCTTTAATCCTTCGGGTTTATTCTCTCTAAACTCAATATGAAGTACTTTATCCTCCAACTTCTTATCAATAACCTTAAAGTACTCATTGGAAGCCAAATTAATAATACTTCCGTCCTTCCCTAGCTCTTCTGCTAAAGAATCTGTTATACTTTGGCTCCAATAACTGTAAAGCGACATTTGATTATCAACTTTAAAAAGCGCCCCCATTTCGAGCCTGTAAGGTTGAATTAAATCCAACGGACGAAGTAATCCATACAACCCCGAAATAATTCTGAGGTAATTTTGAGCATACAGGAAATCCGATGAATCAAAGTCGACTGCATTCAACCCTTCGTAAACATCACCGTTAAAATAAAGTATCGATTGCCTACTATTATTCAAATTAAACGGCAACATCCATTCCTGATAGCGTTGCCAATTTAAAAATGCAATTTTAGTACTAGCATCATACATTTTTTCTAAATCGTTATGCGACAACAATTTTATTTGACTAACAATTCTCTTTGATTTTTCAATAAAAGCAGGAATAGTAAACATATCGCAATTACTATTCTCCAATATCGACAAAGTTTTTGACGGTGATAATAACAATATATTCCTACTCATAATTACATACCGATTAGTGTATTAACAAAAATTTAGAAAACAATTTTATAAAATAAACTCGAACCCAATTAAAATTTGTAACTTTAAAATACAGAAAAAGTGCTTTGAGAAATATAAACCAATGAAAAAGAATATTGTTCTTAGCCACACAACCCTTAACGAAAAGAAAACTAATTTTTTTTTCGTAATGGCAATAACTTTGTTCTTCACGTTATTTTCTCAATTACTGGTTGCAAAAAGTGGAGATAAAATTGTAGTTCAACTGCAATGGAAGCATCAATTTCAATTTGCAGGCTACTATGCAGCACTAGAAAATGGGTACTATAAAGAAGCAGGACTAGATGTTGAACTAAGAGATTTAAACTCCAACAACATAAATTCAATTGACGAGGTTATTGCCGGAAGAGCAGATTTAGGAGTTGCCAACTCTGAACTATTAGTAAGGTATATGCAAGGCGAGCCTCTTATTGCACTCATTCCAATATTTCAAAATAGCCCTGTGGCTCTTGCGGTAAGAGGTGATTCCGAGATTAACACCCCACAAGATTTTGTTGGAAAAACCATAGAGTTAAATAACAATGGAGGGTCAAATGAAATACTTGCAATGCTATTTATTGAGGGCATTAAATCATCCCAGGTAAACATCCAACAATCAACACTTTCGCTTAATAACTTATTAAACTCTAAAGTTGATGCAACGGCAATTTACCAATGCAATGAACCATACTTTTTAGATAGATTTGGAATTCCCTATAAAATAATTTTACCGAAAAATTATGGAATAGATTTTTATGCGGAATGCTTGTTTACTTCTCAATCGTATCTCCGAAAACACAAGGCCAAAGTAGACAAATTCATTGAAGCCACCATACAAGGCTGGGATTATGCCCTTAAAAACGAAAATGAAATTGCCCAACTTATTCAGACAAAATACAAATCAACAAAAACGTTGGATCACCTACTTTTTGAGGCAGCTCAGGTTAAAAAATTCATTCAACCCGACTTTATAAACATTGGGCACTCCAACAAAGGACGATGGCTGCATATGACCGAAATTCTCAAGCAATCAGGAATTATACAAACCACAAGAAGTATTGATGGATTTATTTACAAAGAAAAAGAAAATAGTAATATTCCCTTCTACAAATACTCTTTAATAAGTGGGCTAGTAGTTTTGGCTATACTCCTGTTTATTTTTTTCCATATTAAATTAATTAAAAGGCAAAAAAAACATAATGAGCATACCATATCAAATCTACAACAAAAAATAGAACAGCAAGAACTTGAAATATCCTCATTGAAATATTCACTCGATGATTTAAATAAAAAAGCGAACGAACTTGAACATTTTAGTGATTCCCTAATTTCAAACCTCTCGTTTGAAATTCGTTCCCCGTTAAACAATATCTTAGGTTACTGCGAACTTTTATCGGCTCCCCGTCTGAAACAAGAACAAACCAAGCAATACACCAAAGAAATCGCAAAAAGTAGTAAAACACTTCAATATCAAATTGACAACTTAATTGACTTATCCAAACTGGAATCGGAACAATACAAGTTAACATACCAAAGAATAAACCTATACGACTTCTTTAACACACTACATATTATAACTCTAAACGAACTAAAACTTTTTGACAAAGAACACATAACCATCAAAACATCTATTGACGAGGAAGAGATTAATTTTGACATATTATCGGACAGAAACATCCTTAAAAGTGTATTTTGGCGGCTTATCAACAACTCTGTTAAATTCACTACAAAAGGTTATATTGAGATTGGCTGTAAAAAGAAAAGTTCATCGAGTTTACACCTATGGATACAGGATAGCGGCCCTGGTATTGATAATAAAAACCTTAATACCATATTCCAACCATTTAACAATAATTCAGAAAGCCCCCAAAATAGTTTGGGTCTAGGATTACCCATTACCAAAAGGCTTATTGAAATTATGAATGGAAAAATATGGATTGAAACGACCGAGGGCGCTGGAACAACTATAAACTTTACAATACCAATCACACCTGTAGGAGCTCGAAGCACAATTACCAAGCAAACTCCATACTATTTACAGCAAGATCCACCTCAACTAAAGGATAAAACAATTCAAATCGTAGAAGACATTCAATCTAACTATCTGCTTCTATCAAAAATGCTAGAAGAGACTGGCTGTAAAATAATCCATTCCAAAACCGGAGAAGAGGCCATAACAACCTTTAATTCCACTCCGAATATTGACCTTGTGTTTATGGACCTTAGACTTACCGATATGGATGGTATTGAAATTACCCGAGAAATTCGTTTAAGCAACTCCAATGTTATCATTGTTGCCCAAACTGCATACAGCTCTGGTGTCAAGGTAAATTTGAGCATAGAGGCAGGATGCAACGATTTTATTACCAAACCTATAAGCAGATTGGACTTATTCAATATCCTTAGGAAGCACTTATCGCCACCAGATTCTATCTAGAGTTCATGGTTGATTGGAAATCGGGCAAGAGGGGTAACACTATGTGGAGATAAATCCCCAGCAAGGAAGCGATAATACCCAGTAATGGCAATCATTGCAGCATTATCAGTAGTATATCTAAATTGAGGAAGGTAAACATTCCAGCCCTTTTTGAGCCCCAGTATAGTTAACCCTTCACGTAAACCTGAATTAGCAGATACTCCACCTGCAATAGCGATCTCGGTAATTCCATATTTTTTGGCAGCCAACTCAACTTTGCTAAGAAGAATACTAATGATTGTTTGCTGAAGTGACGCACACAAATCAGACTTACGCTCCTCGATAAAGTTAGCATTTTCATTCATCCTATCCCTAAGGGTATAGAGGAATGAAGTTTTTAATCCACTAAAACTAAAGTCCAAACCTTTAATATTTGGCTTGGCAAACTGAAATGCGGTGGCATCGCCAAATTTCGATAACTTATCAATTACAGGTCCACCAGGATAAGGCAACCCCATAACTTTAGCACACTTATCGAAGGCCTCGCCGGCCGCATCGTCAATGGTCTCACCAACAATTTCCATATCCAAATAATCACGTACCACAATAAGCTGTGTATGTCCACCTGATACTAGCAAACATAAAAATGGAAACGAAGGGTGTGTTTGGTTAACGTCATCCTTAACAAAATGAGCTAGTACATGCCCCTGTAAGTGATTTACCGCAACCAAAGGAATATTCTGAGCAAGAGCCAAGCCTTTTGCAAAGGAAGTTCCAACCAACAACGAACCTAACAATCCTGGTCCGCGGGTAAATGCTACAGCATCAATCTCATTAATAGAAATACCCGCATTTTTTATTGCACTTTGTACAACAGGAATTATATTAGCCTGATGAGCACGCGAAGCCAACTCGGGAACAACTCCCCCATACTCGTTATGAACCTCCTGATTACTAATTAAGTTGGAAAGCAAAAAACCATCGCGAATAATTGCCGCAGATGTATCGTCGCACGAAGATTCAATCCCTAAAATTGTAACGCTCATCGTCAAAATTTATTAAAACACAAAAAAATTAAAAATATGCCCCTTGAAATTTAGAAAAAATCAACGTCTTTTCTTAATTTCGGTACGCCATTTGGAGATATTTGAATTATAAATTTAAACAACAAAAGTATCAAAAAATTACTGAAAATATCAGTCTGGTTATTTGTACTACTTTTTGGGCTACCTGTAGCACTATGGCTGGTAGTACAAAGTAGCCAAGTGCAAACTATTCTTGTTGATAAAGTATCCACATTAATTAAATCAAAAACTGGTATAAACGTTTCTGTTGGAGCGGTAGATTTTCGTCCGTTCAATAGAGTGCTTCTCAAGAATGTTTACATTGAGGATTTAAATAAGGACACCCTGATATTTGCAAAAAGAATAAGCGTTTCGTTATCAACCTTTAAGTTAAACGAAGGAGAATACAAACTGAATAAAGTTGCGATTGACCAAGCATACATCAATTTTGTTACGGATTCATCAGGAATGATGAATTTAACAGCCCTACTCAACAAAATTTCTAGCGACACCTTAAAGAGTCAAGATTCAAGCAACTTTATTCTTAAGTCGAATCAAGTAATTATTTCGAACTCCCACTTTAACCTTAAAAATGTAAAGGCAAAGCATCAAGAATTTGGCATTAATTTCGAGGACTTTTCTTTCAATAACCTAAACATTGATGCAGGCGATTTCTACATTAATGCCGACACTATTGCAATAAAAATCAACGACCTCAGCCTAGTTGACCAGTCAGGGTTTAAACTCGATAAGTTTAGAGCAGACTTTACACTTTGTAGCCATTACCTTAATTTCGACAAATTGCGAATTGTGGCTCACGGCTCATCAATCAAAATGAACCATTTTAAAATGGGATTCGCAAATTGGAGCAACTTTAGTGACTTTGTAAATAAAATAAAACTTGATGCTGACATAACCAACTCCTACATTAAAACAACAACTATAGCATACATTATTCCCTCTTTCAGGAACATTCAGCTATCAGCAACACTCAATGGACAAATTAAAGGCCCTATTAGCGATATAAGAGGAAAAAATTTGGAAATAACAATGGGTGCCCAAACTAAAATTCTGACAAACGTTAACGTTACAGGACTCCCTAAGATAGACCAAACACTTATGGTTGTTGACATTAAAGAACTATCGACAACCCGAAACGACTTACTATCCATAAAAGACCAAAAGAATAAATCAATCATAGATATTCCTGCCGACGTAGATGTTCTTGGCAAAACTACTTACAAAGGGAACTTTACAGGTTACATTAACAACTTCGTAGCTTACGGTACAATTACTAGCGCAATAGGTAAGTTAGCCATAGACCTATCATTCCTACCTGACAAGAATCAAGGTATTGCATTTGAAGGGAATTTAAATGCGATAAACCTCGACGTTGGGAAGTTAGCTCAATCGGATTTTATAGGCAGAACAACTTTCCACGCAAAAGTTAAAGGAAGTAGCGACAAGGAAGCAAATGTTAAAGCATTTACCGATGCAACAATTAAATCGTTTATTCTCAACAAATACAACTACTCCGACATAGAGGTATCTGGAAACTTGAGCAATAAAACCTATATTGGGTCAGTTCACCTAAATGACCCCAACTGTAAACTAAACTTCCTTGGGAAGATTGACTTCTCGGACTCAATTCCAGAGTTCGATTTCTCGGCATTTGTTCCAAAAGTAGACTTGGTTAAGCTTAACCTTAACACAACCGACTCAATATCACAAGCATCGTTCCTCCTAACCACAAAATTTACGGGTAGCAACCTCGACAACAGTAAGGGAGAAATAAAAGTTCTGAACTCCTACTACAAAAATCAACGGGGTGAATTTAAGTTATCCGACATAGTTATATCTGCTGACAACTCAGTTGACAGCAAGATGATTAGTTTAAAATCGGAATTTGCAGAAGGCGAAATACGGAGCAAGTACAACTACTCAAAAGTTTTTGCGTATCTATCGGATCTTTTCTTTAAATACGCACCGGCCTTTAACAAAAAAGGAGATATCAAACCCCTTCCAACCACCGGTGTAGAAAAACCAGAATACAACGATTACCTAATAAAATTCAGGCTAAAGAAAACTCAGAAAATAACCACGGTTATATCGCCAGAAATAAAAATTGCCGAAAACTCAACAATATTTGGAATTCTCAATCCCGATTTACAAAGTTTAACTTTCAAAATCAAAATACCTGAAATCCAAATTGGATCAACATCGGTAAAAGAGTTAAGCGTTGATGGACAAACCAAGGATAGCACTCTCGTTGCAAGCATTATTACTCCGGTTATTAAATTTGGAGAAACACAGGTAAAAAACTTTAAAATCAACACACAGGTTAAGAATAACATTCTGGATTTTTCTCTCGGCTGGCAAAATCAGGAAAAACCAGCCACCTACGGATTAATTGAAGCAATTGCAGATTTTAACGAATCGGGCAAGAATGGCCATATTGCACAATTTCATTTTAAACCATCAACTTTTGTTTTAAGCGATTCCACATGGCAATTATCCGCTTCCACTATCGCTGTTGACACATCGAGTATTTTTATTGATAATTTTTCGGTAAGTAGTTTAAATCAAGAACTTACTGTTAAGGGTAACATCTCGACAAAGGAACAAGACACTCTTTCCATCAACATAAAAAATTTAAACATATCGTACCTTAACCTTTACTTACAAAACTTAGGATACTCCTTACAGGGCAAAATAAATGGCTTTGCAAGGCTAAATGCAATTTACTCAAACCCTACTCTCTACGCCGATATCTCGATAAATAAATTATCTGCAAACGCAAAACCTGTTGGAGATATAAATTTTACCAGTGTATGGCATAACTCCGAGCAGAGAATGGCTATTAATTTGTCCAACAAGCAAAACGACTCCATTACTTTCTCTGCGAAAGGAAACTATTACATTGAAAATAGCAACTTAAATTTTGACATTGATATAAACAAAATAAAACTAGACCATCTATCGCCATTACTAGAAGGAAACATCTCAAACCTATCGGGAATTATTAAAGGTAACCTAAAAATAACAGGCACAACCAAGAAGCCAATTATTAACGGCAATATTGTTTTAGATAATTCAAGTTTAACTGTTGATTTTCTTAAGACACAGTATACCATAAACGACAACATATCGGTTGAAAATAGTGACATCTTCCTAAAAGGTTTTAAAATTAACGACCGCAACAGAAAAACGGCACTAGTTAATGGGGCAATTAGAACAAATTACTTTAAAGACTTCAACCTTAACCTTAGCCTTTCTACAGAAGGCTTTCAGTGTATGAACACAACGGAGCACGACAACAGTTCGTTTTATGGAACAGTTTATGGTTCAGGGATAGTCCTCGTAAATGGAAAGCCTGACGACCTAAACTTAAACATCAAACTTAAAACAGAGAATAAAACAGCCATCTTCCTTCCCCTCTCCAGCGGAAGTACCGTAGACCAAAACAACTTTATAACATTTATCAATAACGACCCCAACTTCATTCCAATTGAAGAAACCGTTGTTGAGGAAGAAAAGAGCAATGCAAACCTAAATCTAGTGCTTGAATTACAAGTTACACCAGAGGCTGAAGCGCAAATAATTATCGACAAGAAGCTAGGCGATATAATTAAGGCAAATGGCCGAGGAAATCTGAAATTGGAGATAAATCCATCGCGTGAAATATTCAAAATGTTCGGTAACTATATCATCGAAAAGGGAGATTACCTTTTCACATTACAAGGAGTTATTAATAAAAAATTTAGAATTGAAGAAGGTAGCAATATTACTTGGAATGGCGATCCTTTGGATGCAATAGTTGATATTGAGGCAGTTTATAGGGTTAGAACTTCGCTAGAACCTCTACTTCGAAACAATAATACATCGAGAGTGCCTGTTGATTGCCAAATTTTTTTAACACAAAAACTAATGACTCCGAACATTAAGTTCAACATTGATGTACCCAATGCCGATAACGAAACAAAGGGCCTTGTTGGAAGTATTCTTAATACCGAGGAGAAAATTAACCGACAGTTTATTGGACTTATTGGAATTGGAAGTTTTATTATGGACTCCGAACAGGATACAGAAAGAGGTAATTCAAATTTATCGACTGCAGGTTGGAATACAGTTAGCGAACTCGCCTCGAACCAACTAAGCAACTGGGTTTCGCAATGGAGTAATAATTTCGACTTTGGTTTTAATTACAGACCAGGAATGGAGGATCAAATGACATCCGACCAATGGGAACTTGCACTATCAACACAAATACTAGACGACAGAGTATCCATTAACGGGAATGTAGATTTGGGCGCAAAAAACACCAACAACCCCATAGCTGGTGACTTCAACCTTGATGTTAAGTTAAATAAATCAGGAAAATTGAGATTTAAAGCTTTTGCTAGGTCAAATGATGAAATACTACTAACCAATCAGGAAAACAACTACACCACAGGAGCGGGAATTCTTTACCGCGAAGAATTCAATAATCTCAGTGATTTATGGACCAGAATTAAAAACACATTTAAGCCCGAAGAAGTTAACGTTCCTATGATTATAATTGATAATGGAATTAATACTGAGAAAAAAGATTCCACATTACAGCAAGATAGCACAAATAAAACGGACAATTTCATCCAAATAAAGTAGTAAAGAACAATAGTATTTAGAATTAAAACGTTTTTTTAGTAATTTTCGCAAAAATTTGATGCATATGAACATACTTTCAACTATTCTTTTGGCAGCTCAAGCAGGAAATGAAAAAGCCACCGAGGTTTCGTTAAGTTTTATTGATTTAGCCATTAAAGGTGGCTGGATAATGATTCCTCTTTTCCTCCTTTCCATCGTAGCAATATATATTTTCGCAGAGCGATACTTTGCAATTAGAAAAGCTTCCGATACCGATGCAAATTTCATGAATCGCATAAGGGAATACATTCACGAGGATAAAATTGACTCCGCTCTGGCTCTCTGCCAATCCAAAAGCACACCTGTTGCAAGGATGATTGAGAAGGGAGTACAAAGAATTGGCCGTCCGCTTTCCGATGTTAATACTGCTATTGAGAATGTTGGAAACTTGGAAATATCTAAACTCGAAGCAAGTCTTCCATTCCTTGCCACTATTTCAGGGGGTGCTCCTATGATCGGCTTCCTTGGTACTGTTATAGGTATGATTCAAGCATTTTATGATATGTCAATGGCAGGTAATAACATTGATGTAAGTTTACTATCAAACGGTATTTATACCGCCATGGTAACCACTGTTGCCGGTTTAATTGTGGGTATTTTTGCATACTTTGGATATAACTTTTTAGTTGCGCGCGTAGAAAAGGTTGTTTATGACCTAGAGGCAAAAACATCTGAGTTCATGGACTTACTCAACGAACCTGTTGCTTAAACATTACCGCTATGGCACTAAAACGAAGAGCAAAGGTAGATTCAAGTTTCAGTATGGCATCAATGAGTGACCTTGTATTCCTACTGTTGATATTCTTTATGATATCATCAACACTGGTTCACCCAAACGCCTTGAAACTTCTTTTACCGCAAAGTAACAGCCAAACATCGGCAAAGCCAATAACATCGGTATCGATTACTGCAGAAAGAACATTCTACCTTGAAACTGTTCCTGTAACACTGAATCAACTGGAGTATCTTTTACAGCAAAAAATGAAGGGAGAAGAAGACCCTACAATTGCACTTCACGTTGACAGAAGTGTTCCTATGGAGGAAGTTGTTAAAGTAATGAATATTGCTAAGGATAATAAATACAAACTAATTCTTGCTACTCAACCCTTAAAGAGTAATTAGTTATATTATGAGCAGTAGAGGCAAAGGCATATTAAGTACAGTTCTAGTGCATCTCCTTGCAGTTCTACTGCTTATGGTTTTTGGTTTTACCACACCTCTCCCACTTCCGGCAGAACAAGGAATTCTAATTAATTTTGGGAATTCCGATGACGGTATGGGAGCAATGGAACCAAAATTAGAGCAAGAAGTATCTACTCCTCAATCATCTATCGCTTCAAAACCACAGGAGGAATCGCCACTAACACAGGACACAGAGGAAGCACCCTCATTACAAGTAAAGAAGAAGGACGAAACAAAAAAAGTGGAGTCCACAAAAAAGACCACAACAAAGCAAACCGAAACAACCACCAATAAAAATACCAGCGAAACCCAAACTGAAAAGCCCCGCGAAGCCAACAAAAAGGCATTATTCCCCGGCCAAAAGACCGACGGAGGCACAACTGGCGAGGGAGAAACAGGAAAGGCTGGCAACCAAGGAAGCGAAGAGGGCTCAGTGGATTCCCAGAATAGAATTGGCTCTACCGGTGGCGGTGGAGATGCAGAGAGAGGCATTATAACTAATTTGAGCGGAAGAACTGCAGAAAAACTTATATCTCCTGCCTATCCCAACCAAAAAAGAGGAACAGTTGTAGTTGAAGTTACTGTTGATAGCCAAGGAAATGTAACTAAAGCAATCCCTGGGGTTAAGGGTTCAACTACACTTGATAGCGAACTACTTAAAGCTGCGGAAACTGCCGCAATTAAAACAAAATTTAATGTTAAGAAAAATTCTCAGTCTGACCAGATTGGAACAATAACCTATGTGTTTAGATTGCAGTAATCTAATTCACGGTGAAACTCATCAACACAACAGTGTTCATAAAATAGTTTAGCCGCATAGGCTTCTATCTAAAACAGATCTATCAGATAAATACTCGACAAAGATTAAATTCAAAAGATTGCGATAAAGCCAAGCTGTAGCCTTCCAATAAATTTACAACAATGGACTAAGGATACATCTTAAGTATTTTTTTGATGTTTTAAATATTATCTTAATCCAATTTTTATTACTTATGTAGTAAAATTGATACTTTTTCGGTAATATATTATGGCAGTAAGAATAATACTTCTGGTTTTATTAGCGATTAATTCTCATTTAGCCCACAGTTCAGTATTTATTGAGGAACAATCTATTGGGTCAAATAATAAGTATAAGCAGAATCTTCAAAATGCTCACAATCTAATTATATCAAATCCCGATTCTGCTGAGCAAGTGCTCAATCAGTATAAAGATTATTATATAAGCACAAACGATATTGAATTAAAAGCATCGTACTACAGCAACATCGCTCTAATTGAACTATTAAAATCGAAATTAACAGTCGCACTTCCACATTACCACGAAGCACTAAATTATTACGAAAACCTTAAAGATTCAGTAAATATTAATAAACAAATATCTGGAATTGGAGCTTGCTACATGTTTATGTCTCAATATTTGCAAGCAAAAAGATACCTTACAAAAGCACTTCATTACGCCGAAAGGGTTAACGACTCCACAACAATTTCAAATACAAGTATCAATTTGTCATTTATTCATTTTGACAATAACGAGTATGGTGTTGCAGGGGAATACTTGAAGAAAGCTATTTCATTCGCAAAATCAGACTTTCAGCGTGGAAGGGCTACCAATAACCTTGGTGAAATATTCATCAAGAATAATCAACTCGATAGTGCAATTAATACTTTTCGACGGGCACTTTTTTACTCGAATAGAACAAACGATCAGTTGATGATTTCAATGATCCTCAGCAACATTGGCTACGTTAAGATGATGCAGAACAATACTGATAGTGCATCATTTTATTTCAATTTGGTATTAAAACGTAATCGAACAAATGTTGAAGATTATGTACTGGCAAATACCTATAGTCATTTTGCTAAACTAGAAATGAATAAAAAGAATTTTGAAAAAGCAAAGGATTATATCCACAAATCAACTCAGATTGCTCAGCAAAACCAAATGTCAAAAGTTATTGCCGAAAATAATTTTTGGTTATCGAGGTTTTACTCTAGTGTGAACGATTATAAAAAAGCATATGAGTATATATTGCTTGGCACAGCAATAAAAGACAGCTTGTTTAATGAAACTAAATCGAAGCAAATAAGTGAACTAGAAGCTATTTACCAATCGGAAGCGAAGCAGGCAAAAATTAATCTTCTTGATGCCCAAAATACCGCCAACCAACTTCGATTAAGAAATAGTACACTTACTATTACCGCCTTATCAATTGTTGTTGTATTAGTTGCCCTATTTTCAATTTTGCTTATTAGACAGAACCGGTTAAAAACTGCAATGGAGTCGCAAAAACTTGAGCATAAACTATTGCGAACCCAAATGAATCCACATTTTATTTTCAATTCATTAGTAGCAATACAATCATTACTTAATAAGCAACCACCCGAAGTTGTTAGTGGGTATATAGGTAAGTTTAGCCGTTTAATGAGACTAATCCTTGAAAATTCTAGGCACAATCTTATTTCGATTGAGACTGAGGTGGAAACCCTCGAACTATACCTTGAGATGCAGAAAATAAGATTCTCCGATAACTTCTCATACTCGATTATCCTCCCGGATGATTCTGATTTTCTCGAAAATATGATTCCTCCTATGCTTGCCCAACCTTTCGTTGAGAATGCCATAGAGCATGGTTTCTTACGATCGGAGCGAGGTGGCGTGTTAGTAATTAGGTTTTACGAATGTAATAGTTGTATTTGTTGTGAGATAGAAGATAACGGAGTGGGTATTAGCAAATCAACAGAGGACAAAAAGAATATCGAACATAAATCGTTGGCAATGAAGATTACTAACGAGCGCTTAACATTACTCTCAAAGAGAGGAAAACAAGAGGCATCACTTAGCATTGATGATTTATCTCTAGTGGGAAAATCAGGAACTTTGGTTAAAATAAAAGTACCGTTACAGATTAAAATTTAGCCAGTATGCAAACATTGATTATTGAAGATGAAGATTCATCGTACGATGTGCTCGAAGGACTTATCCAAAGATGCGCTCCGCAGCTGAGTGTGCTCGGCAGAGCAAAATCAGTTGAACAAGCTTTGGCTTTAATAAAGGAATTTACACCTGAACTTGTATTTATGGATATCGATTTACCCGATGGTACTGGTTTTGACATTATCCAGAAACTTAAACCTATCGATTTTTCAATAATATTTGTCACGGCTTATAATCAGTACGCAGTTCAGGCATTTCGTTTTAGTGCAACCGATTTTCTGCTTAAACCAGTTAACGAGGAGGAGTTCAAAGAGGCCATTGAAAAGGCTGCTAGTAGCGAGCGGCAAAAAAATTACAACTTAAGGCTCGATGTCCTTCTAGCAAATCTTCAAGCACAAATGTCGGATGGGAAAAAAATCATTCTCAAAACTTTAGAGGATATTTTTATAGTGTATGTGAAGGACATTGTTAGTGTGCAATCCGATGGTGCTTATTCGCACTTTCACCTTTTGTCGGGTAAAAGGATAACAGTATCCAGCAACTTAAAGAAGTATGAAGAGATGCTATTCGACCAAGGATTTTTCCGCTCGCACCAATGTCATTTGGTAAATCTTATGCATGTAGAGCGCTTTCATAAACTCGATGGTGGAATGTTGATTATGAAAAACGGCAGCTCTGTCCCTGTTTCGAGTAGGAGAAAAGATGCCCTTTTAGATGTCCTTAATGGTATTATGTAGTTTTTTTCGCATTCTTAAAATTAAATACAACACTTATAAGTTAGGCGCCAGCACTTATTAAAGTGTCAATATTGCAATTGCTCATCTAGTTAGTTTTGTTTTAGAATTTAGAACTATTAAACTAAAACAACTTAACTATGAAAAAGATTTTAGCAATTATTCTTTGTCTATTTGGTATTCAAATTTACACCTACTCTCAAACTGCTGAAAGCACCTCTCCAAAAGCGGAGATTGGGGTATCTGCAGGTTCGTGGTTCTCTGCAGACGTTGAAGTCGACGGTACTAAAGTTGAGAAAGAGGGAGGAATGACACTCCGCGCCTTTGCCGACTATTATCTTGCTCCAAAAATTGCAATGGGGGTATTTGTTGGGTTAATTCCAACTTTCGAAATTGGTGGTCAAAAAGCAACAGGTGTTGAAATGGGAATATCTATTAAACCAAGAATTAAACTTGGAGATAAATTTGTAATTAAGCCAGCCCTTTACATTGCTCAACGCAGACTCAATCCCGAGACTGAAGGGCTAGAATCGTTTAAGGGATTAGCTATTGATTTAGCGGCAGAACTTCAATACTATGTGAGTGATAAGTTAATCATCTTTGCTGAACCAGGTTTCTACTCTCAACCTGTTGGAGGAAATGGTGATTTAGACCTTACCTGGTCTCCAATTGGTTTTATTAATGTTGGGGTAGCAGTTCCGTTTAAATAGTTTGATATAGAGGTTTATTTAATAAAAGCGATCGGTATTTCCCGATCGCTTTTATTTTGTATAAATATAGTATCTCCATGTTAGCGCACGACTTATTGTCGAGTGCTTTTCAACTGAAGTGAACGAGTCTGAAGACGCGCTCCAACGGGCGGGAGTTTATCTTTTTTTTGACGCATCCAGGTCCGCCAGCCGGCGGACGCTGGAAGGTCACGCCCCTTACAATAACTTTCCAGCGTGGCGCAGCCTCCTGGAAACGTTAAATTTTATCCTTTTGCTGCCTTTCCTACCGCACTTCGCCCAACCCAATTTATCATTTTTTATCCTCAACCAACAGAGAATATAACTATGCTGAAGCCAGCGAATTTAATCATATGAGAAAATTGTCTAAAAAAGTTAATCCCTACCAGCATAGCTTATAGGGATATTAACGACACAATTAGTTTTATTCGTTATAAAAAATAAACTACTGCTTCACAAAACGAATAGTAGATATTCTATTGCTAGAAGTCCTAACCCTTGCAAAATAAATCCCAGGTTTAAGTTCATTAACATTGAGGGTATAACTATCCTGCATAGTGTTTTTAACTGGCTGCTTTACAACAATGCCTACAACGCTGTATATAATAACCTCCTCAATTTTCGCACCCTCTATTGTTAATTTATCAACTGTAGGATTCGGGTAAAGTTTGAGGTTATCACTTAAAACAGTTTCAATATCACTAGACAAACTCCACTTAGCATAAAGAGTAATGTCTGAGATTACCACATCACTAGCAAACATCCATAGATTAACACAACCTGCTTCCTTATACCAGCCATCAAAAGTATAACCTATTCTTGTTGGTGCAGAGGGTACTGCTATTGTACTATTATAACTTGCTGTAACATTTGAAACTGCGCTTCCTCCTTGAGTATTGAAAGTTACAGTATAGGTATTAATTATCCATTTTGCATAGAGATACATGTGATTGGTAACAATATCGGTGCTAAAATTCCATTCATTTGATAGAGCCTGATCTCTATACCAGCCTACAAATGTATAACCCATTTTAGTTGGATCTGCGGGGCGTGTAATGGTTGATCCATAATTAGCCTCGATGTAATTTACATTACTTCCACCTTGAGAATCGAAAGAAACGATATAGGCATTTACATTCCACTTCGCAAACAAAGTTGCGTTGGCGGTTACAACATCCGAGTCGAAATTCCAAGCGGAGGTTAATGCTTCGTCTTTATACCAACCTACAAAGGTATAACCTGTTCTGGTTGGATTTACAGGTGCTGTAATTGTTGAGTTATATTCTGCTGTTTTACTTTCCACAGAACTGCCGCCCTTTGAATCAAATGTGATTGTATATGAGTTGATATCCCAATGTGCGTAAAGAGTCATATCCTCCGTCACTGTGTTATAATCGAAGAACCATACAAACCCATCGGTTGGCTGATCGTACCATCCCCTTAGGGTATAACCATTTCGCACAGGAGGAGTAGGTTCAGCAACCTTAGTTCCATGATTTACCACAACACTTGAAACAGGACTGCCTCCTTGCGAATTGAAGGTAACCGTATAGGTAATCGCAGTCCATTTTGCATACAGCGACATATCTGAGGTCACCTTATCGGCACCAAAATTCCAGAGAGTGACAAAGGTAGGTTCCTTATACCAACCATTAAAAATATGTCCTGTTCTAATTGGATCTTCAGGTCGCTCAACTGTAGTATTATACTCTGCTCCACGGCTATCAACAATAGTTCCTTCAGAATAAAAGGTTACATAGTAGGTATTTGGTACCCATTTTGCCTGAAGTGTCAAGTTGCTTGTTATCATGTACAAGTTAAAATTAAAACTGAAATCATCGGTTAGATTAATATACCAGCCTGCAAATGTATAGCCTGTTTTTGTTGGAGGCGTTGGTTCACTAATTTTGGCATTGTAAACTGCTGTAACGTTTGCAACAGGCGTACCCCCATTCGAGTTAAAGGTAACGATATAGGTGTTAATGGTCCACTTGGCGTAAAGCGTAGTGTTTGCCGTTACTCTATCTGTAGAAAAAGTCCAAGTGTTTATACAAGCAGACTCCTTGTACCACCCACCGAAGGAGTAGCCTGTTCGGGTAGGCACTGTAGGTGCTGAGATGGTAGTATTATAATTAGTTTTTTTACTTAAAACGTTAGAACCTCCCTGTGAGTCAAATGTAACAGTAACAACCCACTTGGCATAAAGAACCGTATTGTCTTTTATTACATCAGCATCAAAATTCCAGAGATTTATACAATTTGTCTCTTTGTACCAACCATCAAAAGTAAAACCTGCAAGAGTTGGATTTACAGGTGCAGTAATTGTTGTATTGTAGTAGGCACTAACATTTGTAACATTAGAACCACCCTGGGAATCAAAAACTATCGTGTATAAATTGGGGTTCCATTTGGCATAAAGAGTTGTGTTTGTTGTAACAACATCGGATGAGAAGTTCCAAGGGTTTGTAAAAGCAGGATCCTTATACCATCCTCCAAACGTATAACCTGTAAGAGTTGGAGGTATGGGCTCCGCAATTGTTGAATTATAGGTGGGATTTATATCAGCTATTGATGTACCTCCGTTAGTGTTGAAATAAACATACAACACTTCTGATATATTTACAAAATCTTTCCAGTAATCTGCTGCTCTATAATTAGCAGTTGCACCTAATGGAACAACTAGCTGGCAATATTTTTTACACATTTCATTGAAAGTATTTGCCCCTACTGATGCAGGAAAAATACCAGCTGATGAAATTTTTGTCATATTAATCCAACCGTCAAAGGCATAATCTCCGATAGAGTCAACAGAACTTGGTATGACTAAAGTGCCTTTAATTCTAAAGCAATTCTGAAATGCGTTTTTGCCAATTGATTTAACGGAGTTGGGTATAGACAAACTACCTGTCAGTTTTTCACATTGAGAAAACGCATAATCGCCAATAGAAATTACAGAACTTGGGATTGAAATAGAACCTGTCAGATTATTACAACCTAAAAAAGCCCCGTGTTTAATCTCTTTTAAAGAGTTGGAAATTGTTAAAGTACCGTTGAAACCATCACATAAATTAAATGCCCCGCCCCCAATAGATGTAACGGAATTTGGAATAACTAAATTGCCAACAAACCCATGGCAGTTCTGAAAAACATAATCACTGATTGAAATTAGAGAAGTAGATAATGTAAGTCCACTGAATCCATTACATGAATGAAAAGCTCTAGGCCCTATTGAAGTAACTGAATTTGGAATTGTTAAATTTCCTATAAGATTTCTACAACCTGAAAAAGCACCTGCTCCAATGGTTATTAAAGAATTTGGCAATATCAAATTTCCATTAAATCCTGTGCAATTATTAAAAGCCTCATCATCAATCGATACAACTGAGTTGGGTATGGTTAAATTACCAGAAAAACCAATACAATTCATAAATGATCCAACTCCAATTGATATAACTGATTCAGGGATTATTAGATTTCCTGTAAATCCATTACATCCACAAAAAGATTTATAGCCTATAGTTTTTAAAGAATTTGATAAAATTAAATTCCCATTAAAACCAGTACAATTGTAAAAAGCATTACTCTCTATTGATGTAACTGTGTTAGGTATAGTTAAATCGCCAACTAATCCACCACATCCCTTGAATGCAGAACTTCCAATAACGGTAATAGAAGAAGGTAATTTTATCGAGGTAAGACTAATTTTATTACTAAAAGCATACCTAGGGAAATAATCTGCGGGTGTATAATATCCACTACTTTTAATTTGCACTGCTTCTAAATCTAATACCGCCAGAACTGACATATTCGCATTCATAAACGATATATCATCTGCATTTATATTACCCGTTACTTTAAGGTTAGTTACAGTATTAGCATCTCCCCCTGCAGCTCTTAGTGCTGTGCTAAATCCGCCTGCAGTTGGAACATTAACAGTAATTGAAACTTGTGCAAAAGTTATTGCACTTATAAAAATTAGGGATACAATCAATATCCCTTTTCTTAAATGAATCATATTTAAACCTTTATTTATTTTGAAATTGTATTGTAAAAGTATTTTTTTTAGTTAAGCGAGCAAAATTATTTTACAAAATGAAAGAAAACTTTGATAAAAACAACCATGTTCTAACCTAATAATTGCACAAACTACCAAACCAGAAGTTTAACCGCAAACACCAAAACAGCTCCCAGCAAAAACCAACGAATAAATTTAGCACCCTGCTTTACTGCAACGTGGGTTGCAATCCATGCACCAAGCATACTACCAGCACCAAGCACAAGGCCAATTAGGTAGTTTACCTGGCTGTTCAAAACAAAAACAATTAGGGCAACTACTGTAAACGCCAGTACAATTAAAACTTTTATTGCATTGGCTTTTAGCAAATCAAATCCTGCTCCAAGAACCAATCCAGCCAATAAAAAGAATCCAACACCAGCCTGAATAAAGCCGCCATAAAATCCTATACCGAAGAATACTAGTATTCTTAACAGCGTTGGTTTGGCATGAACACCTCCTGCTTGTTCCTTAACCCATTGCTCTGGCTTGTAAAGAATCATAAAAAACATTACAACCAGCAATACCCCAATAATTTTGTTCATTAAGGCATCATTAATATCTAACGCAACAAAGGCTCCAACTAGAGCTCCTACCGACGCTGGAATTGTAAGCCAAATTCCCTCATGCCATTCAAACACTTTTTTTTGTTTAAATGCGCCAACCCCAACCACACTTTGTAGCAATATGGCAATTCGATTTGTTCCATTGGCTACATTGGCTGGTAAACCTATAAATATTAATAAAGGAAGCGTGATTAACGAACCGCTTCCTGCAAGAGTATTAATAAAACCCGAAATAATGCCTACTATTACAACAATAGTATAAACCCACCATTCCATCAATAGAGTTATGATTTCTTTTCGTAATGTTTAAACTCAGACCTTTCACATATAATTCCTTTAAATTCACAAACTTTTGCTATCTTATCCTTAATTTCAACCACTTTAGTATAAGGTAGCCAGCCTAACGTCACAACTTTACGCTTGCCGGTTCTTTTAAAAAAAGCCACATAAGTTGGACCCAACTTTACTTTAACAATGGTGTCCCACATAATACTTTCAGCAGATTGTTTTATCATTCCAAAACTATACTCAAGGGCATACTCATCGGCTTGGATATAAAGTTTGGCTTTATAAGTAATCCAAGCATAGTATACATAAAGTAAGAAGTAAACTGCCATAATAAGAATTGACACTTGAGCACTCCCTAGTTGTTTTTTTAACAATGTAAATGAGAGAATTGCTAATACAATGAAAAATATAGCACCGAAAGCCCAAATCCTATAAAGTTTTGACTTTTTATGCGACATCTCGTTAAGGTCGATATAAAATGATTCCATACTATTTTTAGGTTGGTTAAATTTTCTTTTAAGTTGATATTGGCTAAGTTATAAAAAACCCCGACACGATGTGTCGGGGTAACAGGAATATTTGCAAAAGACTACCAAGCAAACAATGGAAAATCTTTCATTAGTTTATTTACCTCGGCTCTTACCTCAGCAATAACAGCCTCATTATCGATGTTTGATAGTACCCTGTCAATTAAATCAACAATAATTGGCATATGAACTTCCTTTAAACCACGAGTTGAAATTGCAGGAGTTCCAACACGTATTCCAGAGGTTTGGAAAGGAGAACGGCTATCGTAAGGAACCATATTCTTATTGATGGTGATATCGGCTAATACTAGTGTATTCTCAGCCTTTTTACCTGTAAGTTCAGGGAATTTTGTACGCAAATCAATTAGCATTGAGTGGTTATCGGTACCGTCGGAAATAACCTTGTAACCCTTTTTGATAAAAGCATCGGCAAGGACTGCTGCGTTTTTCTTAACTTGCTGTTGGTACGTTTTGTACTCAGGAGCTAAAGCCTCGCCAAAAGCAACTGCTTTAGCAGCAATTACATGTTCTAGCGGTCCACCTTGAACGCCAGGGAATACACTTGAGTTAAGAATTTGCGACATCATCTTAACCTCACCTTTAGGAGTAGTTAATCCCCAAGGATTTGGAAAATCTTTACCCATCAAAATAATACCACCACGTGGGCCACGTAAAGTTTTGTGGGTTGTAGATGTTACAATATGAGCATACTTAACAGGGTTATCGAGCAAACCAGCAGCAATTAAACCTGCAGGGTGTGCCATATCAATCATAAGTAATGCGCCAATCTTGTCAGCAATCTCACGCATACGCTTGTAATCCCACTCACGTGAATAAGCCGAAGCACCACCAACAATTAACTTTGGTTTTTGCTCAAGGGCAACACGCTCCATCATATCGTAGTCAACACGGCCAGTTTCCTGTTTTACTCCATACGATACAGCCTTGTACCACATACCAGAGAAGTTTACTGGAGAACCGTGTGATAAGTGACCACCATGAGATAGGTCTAAACCAAGAAAAGTATCGCCAGGCTTAAGAACCGCCATGAAAACAGCCATGTTAGCCTGTGCGCCTGAGTGAGGCTGTACGTTAGCATACTCAGCATCGAAAAGTTTTTTCAACCTATCAATGGCAAGTTGTTCAGATTGGTCAACCACTTCGCAACCGCCATAGTAGCGTGCTCCAGGATAACCCTCCGCGTACTTGTTGGTCATAACTGACCCCATAGCTTCAAGCACCTGTGGGCTAACAAAATTCTCAGAAGCAATCAGCTCAATTCCATGCATTTGTCGCTGACGCTCTTTCTCAATAAGTTCAAAGATTTGTGTATCGCGTGTCATTATCGTAAGTTTAAAATTTAGGCAAAATTAGTGCTTTAATTCTGTTGGTGAAATTATTTTATATGTTCCTTAGCAAATTGTAATAGCAATTCAATAAGCTGAGTTTTTTTAAGTGGTTTTGCTAGGAACGTTTTAATTCCTGCATTTTTACAGCGCTCCTCCTGTCCTACAGAAACATAAGCAGTTTGAGCTATAATTGTAAGTTTAGGGTTATCGGCCAAAAACTTTTGAGCCAATTCAACCCCATCTATATCGGGGAGTCGCAAATCGAGCAGAATAATGTCAGGAGGTGAATTCTTAGCCATATACTGCGTTGCCTCGTAACCCGATTTTGCATAATCAATTTGAGCCTGAGTGGGTGTTAGTAGTTCCCTAAGAAAGATTCTACTCACGGTATCATCCTCTATAACCAGAATTCTTAATCCTTCTATTTTTGAAATATCCAGGGTGGCCATAGTAATCGGTTTAAAATGTTACAGATAAACAAATAACACTCAAATTTAGTTGAAATAAATTTCTACTCGTCGGAAAACTGTATTAAAACATCGCGATAAGCTGAGAATATTTTTGATTTTGAAACAAATCCAACATACTTATTACCCTCCAGAACTGGTAAATTCCATGCACCCGACTCCTCAAACTTACGCATTACCGAATCCATGGACTCCTTAGTGGAGATAAAGTCGGGTGGTACATTCATTAACTCCTTAACAGAAACCGATTCGTAAACCTCTGTATCGAACATAATTGGGCGTATATCATCCAACGACACAACCCCAACAAATACATCATCATTAGTTGTAACGGGAAAAATATTGCGTTTGGATTTGCTGATTTTTTTGACCAAATCACCAAGAGTTTCATCGGGGTTTAACTTAATAAAATCATTCTCTATAACCTTTCCAACCTGAAGTAATGTAAGCACGGCTTTATCCTTATGGTGTGTAATAAGTTCACCTCTTTTCGCCAATCCTTTAGTGTAAATTGAGTGAGGCTCAAAGTACATCATTGTTAAAAATGAAATGGTCGACGTAATTATTAAAGGAACAAAAAGCGCATAACCGCCCGTAATTTCAGCTATTAAAAAAATCGCTGTTAATGGTGCGTGCATAACTCCTGCCATTGTACCAGCCATTCCTATTAGCGTAAAGTTACTTTCAGAAACATCAATGAAGTTGAACTGATTAATTAATCGAGCCACAAAAAAGCCAGAAACACCACCAATGAATAGTGTTGGAGCAAATGTACCACCTACTCCACCAGAACCGGTCGTTACTGCGGTTGCAATGGCTTTAACCCCAATAAGTAAAGCAAGAGCGACAAGGAGCAACCAGTAGTTATCCTGAAAAGAGTAAAATAAACTATTCTCAAAAATCACACTCGAACGTCCGTCGAGCAAGGCATGGAGCACTTCGTATCCCTCTCCATATAAAGGTGGAAAAATAAAAATAAGCACACCAAGCGCAATACTCCCAATAATCCATTTCTTGTAAGGATTGGTTACTTTACCAAAACGCTTCTCCACGCGCATTACTGTGCGCATAAAGTATAGCGAAACGAATCCGCAAAAGATTCCTAAGAAGACAAAGTATGGAATATTATGGAGTTGAAACGGACGAACCACCTCGTAGGCAAAAACCACTTCACGACCCAAAAAGAAGTACGATACAGTAGTTGCCGAAACAGCTGAAATAAGCAATGGAATAATTGAAGCGGTTGTTAAATCGAGCATCAATACCTCTAGCGTAAACACCAAGCCGGCCAAGGGTGCATTAAAGATTGACGCAATTGCACCTGCAGCGCCACAACCAATTAGCAAGGTTAAAGTCTTGTAGTTCATTCTAAAGAATTGCCCAATATTGGAGCCAATGGCTGCACCGGTAAGCACAATTGGAGCCTCGGCTCCAACGGAACCACCAAAACCAATTGTCATTGTGCTCGATACAATTGAACTGTAGGCGTTGTGAGACTTCAATCGGCTGTTTTGCCTTGAAATGGAGTAAAGAATGCGAGAAACACCATGACCAATATTATCCTTCACAAAGAATTTTATAAAAAGAATTGTTAGGAGAATACCCACTGCAGGTAATGCCAAAAACAAATAGTTAGCCGAATCCTTAGGCAACGATTCCTGAAGAAATGCATGGGTAATATGAACGGTATTCTTAAGTACAACCGCGGCAAAACCACTCAAAATGCCAATAACCAAACTCAGAATCAGAGTAACCCGACGCTCACCAAGTCTCCGAATAGAAATCCAGAGTGAATTCAACAACTTATTAATTAACAACCTCATTTTAAACAAATAATCCTAAAATTAAACATAAATCAAAGCAACATCACCAAAAATGGTTATTTTTGAAACTACAAATACAACAAACTAAATTAGGTATTTACTTACAAAGAGGATTGAACAAATTTATAATGGGTTGTAAACAGATTTGCAAGGAGGTTCAATCCTATTTTTATCCAAATTTACTGTACTTTTTTAAAAGTCGAAAATTAAATTATGATTGAGGTTATTAAACATACTCTTCCGAATGGCTTAAAACTATTAATCCACCAGGATTTTAGCACGCCAATTGCTTCGTTTAACTTGCTTTACAATGTTGGAGCCAAAGATGAGCACCCCGAAAAAACAGGATTCGCACACCTTTTTGAGCATTTAATGTTTGGAGGCTCAGTAAACATACCCGTTTACGACGAGCCACTAGAAAGAGTAGGAGGAGAAAATAACGCATTTACCAATAACGACATAACAAATTACTACTTAACTCTTCCCGTTGAAAATATTGAAACTGCCTTTTGGCTTGAAAGCGACAGAATGCTTAGCCTTGCTTTTACCAAGAAAAGCTTAGATGTTCAGCGCAATGTTGTTGTGGAGGAATTCAACCAACGATACCTAAATCAACCTTACGGCGAAGTCTGGCTACACCTAAGGCCATTGGCCTACAAAGTACACCCTTACATGTGGGCTACAATTGGCAAATCGGTGGAGCACATTAAGAGCGCAACCTTAAATGATGTAAAGAATTTTTTTTATAGCCATTACGCACCAAACAACTCCATTCTGTGTGTTGCGGGACCTATTGAACCAAACGCAATTATTGAGTTAACCAACAAATGGTTTGGCCCAATTGGAAAAAGGGATGTTGTTGAACGCAATCTTCCTAAAGAGCCGACCCAAACATCGCCACGCAAGCTGGAAATTGAGCGCGATGTTCCTTTCAACGCCATATACAAGGCATACCACATGTGCAATAGGAATCATGCCGATTTTCCGGCAACCGATTTAATGTCGGATTTGCTCTCGAACGGCAAATCGGCACGACTTTACCAAAGGCTGGTAAAGGAAAAACAACTGTTCAGCAATGTAAATGCATATATTACTGGTGATATTGATGCGGGATTATTTATAATAACTGGTCAACTATACCCCACAACCACATACGAACAGGCTGAGATTGCCATTAACGAAGAAATTTCCGTATTGCAAAACGAACCCGTTTCGGCATACGAACTTGAGAAGGTTCAAAACAAATATGAATCGAATTTCACTTTCGAGGAAACCAGTGTACTCAACAAAGCAATGAATCTTGCGTTCTACGAATTGCTGGGCGATGCTAATAGCATCAACCTCGAGGTTCAAAAATACAGAAGCGTTACACCTGAGCATATCCAGACTATTGCTCAAAAAATCCTTAAAGAGGATAACTGCTCAACACTTTACTACAAATCGAATCAAAACAAATAACCACAATGGCAATGCTCGATAGAACGAAAGCACCAGAGAAAAAGACCACAGGGAAAATTACTATTCCTCAAGCCCAACAAATAAGGTTGGCAAACGGTGCACAGCTAATTGTGGTTAATGCAGGAACTCAGGATGTAGCTAAAATTGAGATAATTTTTGACGCAGGAACTCGCTATCAAAACCAATCACTCTCGGCTAGAGGTGCAGTATCGCTGCTTAGCGAGGGAACAAAAACAAGAACATCGCAACAGATTGCCGAGCAATTCGATTTTTACGGCAGTTTTCCAGAGCACTCATTCGACAGGGACTTTGCGTCGCTTACACTTTACTCCACCAACAAGTTCTTGGAGCAATCATTGGGCGTGCTCGGTGATATGATTTACAACCCAATATACCCCGAACACGAATTGGATATTTTTAAAAAGAAAGGTAAGCAAGCACTAATAGTTGAGTTAGAAAAAGTTGTTACTGTTGCAAGACAAAACTTCTTTAGCACCTTATTTAGCAACAAACATCCTTACGGAGCATATGCAACACCTGATGATTTCGATTTATTACAGCGAAACTTTATCGCCCATTTTCACGACAACTATCACACTTCGAGTAACTGCCTAATAATTCTTTCTGGCAAAATATCCTACAAGGAAATTAAAATTGTGGAAGAAATTCTAGGTAAAACGCCCTTCGGGACATCTGTTGAAACCAACAAAATAATTCTACCCACAACTTTACAAACTCCACAGAAGGTATTCTCGTATAAAAATGATGCGCTACAATCTGCCATCAGAGTTGGAAAGCAAATGATTAAACGAAACCATATCGATTTTCCGAAATTTATGGTATTGAACACAATACTCGGAGGGTATTTTGGGTCGAGACTTATGCGTAATATTCGCGAGGAAAAAGGCTATACATACGGAATATCATCCACAATTTTACCATTCAAGGAAACGTCGGTTTTTGTTATAGGAACTGAAGTTGGCGCCAACTTTACCAAGGATACTTTGAGCGAAATCTACAAGGAGATTGATTTGCTTTGTACACAAAAAGTTCCTGATACTGAACTCGAGCTTGTAAAAAGCCATTTAATTGGAGAGGTTTTAAGAACTTTTGATGGTCCGTTTGCCATTGCTGACAGTATTGCTAGCCTTTACGAGTACAATGATTTGGATTTTTCCTACTTTGAAAGAACAATTGATACCATTAGAAGCGTTTCATCCACAGAGCTTTTGGATGTTGCCAATAAATACCTTAGTCAGAAAGATTTTATAGAAAGCGTGGCGGGTAAGCTCGAAACAACTTAAAAGTTTGCTATACTTGAGGTTGTTTTTATCTGCTAAAATGGAGTTTGTCCAAACTAAAATTGGAAAGAAATGAAAACAAAAGCAATTACCCTAATAATCATTCTTTCGGCCCTGTGTGTCGATAGTTTCTCACAAATTTACACCAAGCCCAACGAGCCTACTTTCAACTATCTTACCATAAACCCTACTAATGGACAGCCAACCCTATACTGGACTGCACCTACTCCTAACCCCCAATACCCAGACCCAATTGGTTACATAATCTACCGCAGAACTGTAGATATTCTGGGCAACGATTTCTACTTAGAAATAGACACTGTTAACCAAACCACATTCCAGTACACCGATGTTAATGCCGACGGAAACCTTTCGCGGTTGTTTTATAAGATATCATCCTTAGGGCCAACAGAGCCTAGCAGGATAACCCCTCATCATGCACAAATATGGTTACAAAGCCAATACGATAGTTGCAATGCAAAAATTGACTTAACCTGGAATTTTTACGAAGGCTGGAATAATACCAGCATATATCAAGATTATTCAATTTATATGGGACACGACAACAACTGGGCCGCATATACTTTATTAGCCAATGTCAACAAATTCACTAACAGGTATAGCATCACAAATGTTGACGAGAATCAAGATTACTACTTTTACATTACAGCCCGCAGAACAGACCAACCCTACACAACCTACTCCAACCTAAACTACATCAACTCAAAAATGGCAATCCACCCCACCTACATGACACTCGACTCTATCCTTGCCGAGAACAATAAGATTACCATCCATTACAAAATTGACCCTGCTACGGCAATTCGTAATTTTGAATTGGTTCGATGGGAAAGTCCCGATACCAACAAAAGCATTTTTAGTGCAAAAGTTATTGACAAATTCACCAACCCAAACCAAACACTATCAGTCGACACCAACGACATGTGGGCTGCTCGTACTCGAAAATTTTACTATAAGGTTGATGCTTACAATGGTTGCAAAGCCGTGATTAAAACCACAAACCTATGCAATACAATTATCCCTAAAGGAAAATCGGACGGAACCCTGGTAAAACTTGAGTGGGACACACTTATGATAGATAGAGTCCGCCAACCCAATAGGGCTAACAACAAGGTTGTTTACAATGTTTACAGAAGAGCCTACAAACAAACCGATAATATTGATGGACCAGGAGAGCTTACTTTGGTGGCATCATGGTTAACAGACAACTATTTCGTAGATGATTTAAGCCCTTTTAAAGGACAAAATCCACTTTATAAAATTGTTTTTAAATACTATATCGAAGCCTTTGAACTGGAGTTCGACAACACTATAGCCACAATGGTTCGAACTCGCGAAATAATTATAGAAATTCTACCCGGTGTAATTATGCCCAATGCTATTGCTCCAACAAGCCAGGTAGGAGGTAATGGTCGGTTAAGAAGCATATTTGAGCCAATTATTAGCTTCGATGCACGATTTGAGCTAACAATTTACGACCGATGGGGAGGAATAATTTATCATGGGAACGAAGGATGGGATGGAAAAAACTCCAAAGGAGAATTCGTAAAAGAGGGCGTATATCCCTACAGAATAGTAGTTAGCACTTCCGATTTAGGCGATGTGGTAAGTACGGGCACTCTATCCGTTGTCTATCCGCCTAAATAAAGCCTCATCTAAAAAAGTTAAACATAACTAGCCAAATATTTATGAACCTTCAAACCGAAGAGGAAAAACTGTTAATTCAATCGCATTTCGATGATATGCTTCGAGGATGTACTCGTTGCAATTCAGAGGAGGATAGGAACCTTATTATTAAAGCGTTCAATCTTGCTAATGAGGCGCATAAGGGGGTACGTCGGAAATCTGGAGAGCCATACATACTTCATCCCATAGCAGTAGCTAAAATTGTAACCCACGAAATAGGTCTTGGCGCAAAAGCTGCTGCCTGTGCACTTATGCACGATGTTGTGGAGGATACCGATTACACCGTTGAAGACATTGAGCGAATCTTTGGAAAAAAAATAGCATCAATTATTGACGGGCTTACTAAAATTACCGATGTTTTTGATGCCAACTCTACCATACAGGCCGAGAATTTCAGAAAGATAATTCTTACGCTTGCTGATGATATTCGGGTAATTCTCATAAAACTTGCCGATAGGTTGCACAATATGCGCACCTTAGACTCGCTGGCAACCAATAAGCAAATGAAAATTGCCAGCGAAACAATTTACCTCTATGCCCCACTTGCGCACCGACTTGGCCTTTACGCCATTAAAACAGAACTAGAGGACTTAAGCCTAAAATACCGATTCCCCCAAGCTTACGACGAAATTAGAAGCAAAATAGCTGATAACGAGAAACGTAGAATTCAGCAAATCAACCATTTCTCGTTACCGATTATTAAAAAGTTAGAAGAAAATAACATCGATTTTGAAATTAACGGACGTCCAAAATCGGTTTATTCTGTTTGGAAAAAAATTCAATCGAAAAACGTTTCGTTCGAGGAAATATACGACCTGCTGGCTATTCGCATAGTATTTAACCCTTACCCTCATATACCCGAAAAAACACAATGCTGGCATATCTACTCAATTATTACGGATATTTACAAGCCAAAACCAGATAGGTTGCGCGATTGGGTATCAACCCCAAAAGCCAATGGATACGAGGCATTGCATTGCACAGTCATGGGGCCCAACGGACAGTGGGTTGAGGTGCAAATCCGCTCCCGCCGAATGGACGACATTGCAGAACGAGGTTTTGCAGCCCATTGGAAGTACAAGGATACAGATTCCTCAAGTCACGAAAATGAACTGGATAAGTGGATTAAACGAGTACGAGAGATGCTCGAAAACCCACAGGAAAACGCCTTGGAGTTTTTGGACGAATTCAAACTAAACCTTTTCACATCCGAGATAGTTGTTTTTACACCCAAGGGCGAAACACGCTCTTTACCAAAAGGTTCTACTGCGCTCGATTTTGCATTCGAAATACACACCGAGGTCGGAAATAAAGCTATTGGTGCTAAGGTAAACCATAAATTGGTTCCCCTCAGCTACCAAATCAACAGTGGTGACCAAATTGAAATCATCACCGCATCGTCGCAAAAACCTACTTGGGAACTTCTCAAGTATGCAACAACTGCGAAAGCAAAAGCAGCCATTAAGGGCGCGTTAAAAACCGAAACTAAAAATAGGATTGAGAAAGGAAAAGACATCCTCGAAAACAGATTAAATGAACTTGGCGTTCAACCTTCGTCGCGTGTTTTCAAAAAAATTCTCCCGGCGTACGAGGTTTACTCTAAGGACGAGCTTTATAGCAAAATTGGTTCAGGGTTAATTACTCTCGACAACCTAAAGCGCATCCTTAAAAAGAACACCAAAAACAAATGGATTCATTACTGGAGCCTGCAACTAGGCAAAAAACACAAGTACGATACAGACTCTTCTAAGCCATTAAAGATTGACACAAAAAAGCCATTCATGCTTAACGAAAATGTGGACGAGGAAAATCCTTCGTACGTTGTTGCCCGATGCTGTAACCCAATCCCTGGCGATGAGGTTATTGGCTACATCTCGCCCGAAGAAATGGTTATTATCCACAAAGCAACCTGCGCTGAAGCCGTTAGGTTAATGTCGCAGTATGGAGATAAAATTGTTAGCGCCAAATGGACTACCCACAAAATGCTCTCGTTCCTTGCCCGAATTGATGTGAGAGGAATGGATAGGATAGGTATTATTAGCGAGGTAACCAAGGTTATTTCTGATGAATTAATGGTAAACATTCGAAAATTCCACATTGAGAGTCACGACGGTATTTTTGAAGGATTTATTGACCTTTATGTTCACGATGTTTCACACCTTAACAACTTAATCATGAATCTCATGAAAATTAAGGGAATGGACAACGTGAAGCGAATGGACAAGGTGGACGACTAAACAAAAACACAACTTTAATTGTTTTTCAAAAAACACTAATAAATTGTGTTGATATAAAACCTTTTGCTAAATTTGCTATTTAAAATAAGACTAAATAATCATGGTTTGCCACGACACTAAGAATGTAGTTAAACGAATACTTACCGATTATCTTGAACGTAAAGGTCATCGGAAAACACCAGAGCGCTTTGCTATACTCGACGAGATATACTCGCACGAGAGCCATTTCGATATTGAAACGCTCTATATTCAAATGAAAAACAAAAACTACCAGGTTAGTCGTGCAACTCTTTATAATACAATCGATTTACTACTTGAGTGCGGCTTGGTTGTTAAACATCAGTTTGGTAAAAATTTCTCACAATACGAAAAAGCTTACGAGTGCAAGCAACACGACCATCTTATATGTACCCGTTGCGGAAAGGTAATTGAGTTCTGTGACCCCCGTATTCAGGAAATACTAAACTCAGCACGCAAAAACTCAAACTTCAGCATATCGCACCACTCACTATACCTTTACGGGTTGTGCCAAAACTGCCAGAACGAGATTGACCAAATGCCAATGCCTGAGTAAAATAAACTGCAATAGTCAATCAAATGTTGATAAGTTTTCCCCAGCAACTCAGTTAAAGTTTGTAACTTTAGGAGGAATTTGCAATGCATTTTTAATGCATATTAACTGTGTACTAATTATATTGAAAACGTATTAAACCTATGGTTAAAGTTGATGTTTTGCTGGGCCTACAGTGGGGCGACGAAGGAAAAGGAAAAGTTGTTGATGTACTTACTCCAAGTTACGATGTAATTGCACGCTTTCAAGGTGGGCCAAATGCAGGCCACTCATTGGAGTTCAACAACATCAAACACGTTTTGCACACAATCCCTTCGGGAATATTTCACCCCAACTGCATCAATATTATTGGGAATGGAGTTGTAATCGACCCAATTATTTTTGCCAAGGAAATTGATGCGCTTGAAAAAATGGGTGTTAGCCTAAAGGAAACCCTTAAAGTATCCAAAAAAGCCCACTTAATACTCCCCTCGCACCGCGAACTCGATGCTGCATCGGAAGCAGCAAAGGGTAAAAGCAAAATTGGTTCAACCCTAAAAGGAATTGGCCCAACTTATATGGATAAAACAGGCCGTAACGGATTGCGCGTTGGGGATACACTTGCTCCCAACTTTGTTGAAAAGTACAATAACCTCAAGAATAAGCACAAAGACATCCTAAAGCAGTACAATTACGAAAGCAACATTGAACAACACGAACAGGATTGGTTTAAGGGAATTGAAGTGCTTAAAAGATTCGACCTCATTGATTCAGAATACGAAGTTTACGAGCATCTTCAGCAAAACAAAAAAATTCTTGCCGAAGGAGCACAGGGCTCATTATTAGATATCGATTTTGGCTCATACCCATTTGTAACATCATCCAACACCATTTGCGCTGGGGCTTGTACAGGTTTAGGTATATCGCCACAAAGTATTGGCGAAGTTTTTGGCATTATGAAGGCATACTGCACACGCGTTGGCTCAGGCCCATTCCCAACTGAACTAGAAGACGAAACAGGCGAAACACTACGTAAAATTGGTGCCGAATTTGGAGCCACAACTGGTCGTCCACGTCGCTGCGGATGGTTGGATTTGGTTGCACTTAAGTATGCCATTATGCTTAACGGGGTTACTCAAATTATAATGACCAAACCCGATGTAATGGACACTTTTGAAACCATTAAGGTTGCTGTTGCATACAAAGTTAACGGCAAGGAAACCAAAAGACTTCCGTTTGATATCGATACTCCTATTGAACCTGTATACAAAGAATTTAAAGGTTGGAAAGCGGATATTACAAAGTCTAAAACCGAAGCAGATTTGCCCAAAGAACTAATTGAATACATCAAGTTTATAGAGAAAGAAACAGGTGTACCAATAACAATAGTATCGGTAGGTCCCAATAGAGATGCTACAGTTTTTAGGAAATAGTTATTTCAGAGATATTTTAACCACGGGAGCAGTAACATTTGCCCCATTGAACTCACCTCCATTTGAGGTGAGTTTTTTTATAATCCACAAATAGTAGAAACCACCAGTATTTATATCCTTCTCTTGTTCCGCCTCCATATTTGAGTTGAATTCAAAATCGTTGGATTCTTCAAAATTTAATCTTAAGGATGTTTGGCCAATTGGACTACTTATAATACTTACTGCAGGCCACTCGTAAAAGCCCTTAGGCTTTACAACTAAGAGTTTATAATCGAGTTCGACTTTGAGTGTAGAGCCTCGTTCTGTGTACTTAGAAGCAAAAAATCGAGGGTTGAATTTTGAGAACTCTGAAATAGATGGCTTCTTGACTTTTTCTTTTTGAATCAAACTTCCCTCGCTATCATAAACCCTAACCGTATAGTTAGTTATCTTTAATTTTTCGGCACTAGGCACATTAAGTTCAAATACGCTCTGCCCATCGCTAATATCCACATAAAACAAAATATTAACAGAAATCTCCTTTGCATCTTCGTCTACCCTGCGAATATCGGTTACATAACGCTCAATTCTGCAAAAGTTTGCATCAGCAATTTCCTCGCTATGCAACATAGGTTGACTGTATGAAAATTGAAGTAAAGAACTAAGTATAATACACAATAGCAATCTTTTAACCATAAAAAAAGAATTATTTGATATAACTTATGTGTTTACGTTAAGTAGGCTAACAAGTTACAATAAAAAAAACGCCCCTAAAAAGGGGCGTTCAATATGTTATACCAAAATCTTTTACTTTTTAATATTTGGAAGTTCAAGGCCTAATCCCTGTTTTTTATCCACGCGCTTCAAAATTATTCCAATGAAGAACGCTGCGACGCCCAAACATGCTAGCATAACAAGTGGCCAAGTATAGTTGAATGTTGTAGGATCTGTTACTCCAGGATTGGTCTTATCCAAAACCTTACCAATAAGTAGAGGGAATAACCACAACCCAATATTCTGAACCCAGAATATAAGCGCATACGCTGAACCAATAATTTTAGAATCAACTAGTTTTGGTACACTAGGCCACAAAGATGCTGGAACCAATGAGAATGATGCACCCAATACTAAAATGGTAAGGTAAGCAATAACAACTCCGCCAACAGCATTACCCTGGAACATAGGTAAAATAAACGCAAAAGTAAGGTGGCAAGCTATCAACAACAACGAACCTATCATAAGCATAGAAGCGGCTTTTCCCTTATGGTCAACGTAATTACCCAAGATTGGGGTAATACCTACTGCCAACAATGGGAATACTGCGAACACAGTCTCTGCTGACCCACGCATGTATCCCATGTAGCAGAAAACCACAAGTGATACAACAGAAAGGGCTAATAAACTATACTTAACATTTTTAACTTTTGAAAAGTTGCTGGCAAATGCTGCAACAGCCACAACAAGCATAATAATATACTGAATAATAGTAACAGTATTGCCTGCCCAAAAACTATCTACTGCAGGTTTTGTAAGGGTTAGGTTACACTGAAGCATATTTACTGCATATTTCTGGAATGGGAAAATAGCCGAGTAGTATAGCACACAAAGTAATGCAACCAACCAAAAGCCCCTACTTGAGAAAATTTTGCTAACATCAGATATTTTGAAAGGCTCATCCTTCTCTTCTACCTCACCTAATTGTGCATCTAGCCTCCTATCCATGAAGAAATAAACAACAAACATAATGAGAGCGATAAGCAGTAGTAAAACACCAAAAGCTACGGAACGAGACACATCAATGTTTCCACCAAGTCTAGCAAACATTGGAGAGAAAATCATACAGGTGGCTACACCTAGACGAGCTAACGCCATTTCTGACCCCATTGCCAAAGCCATTTCGCGACCCTTAAACCATTTAACAATACCACGAGAAACAGTGATACCTGCCATTTCGACACCACAGCCAAAAACCATGAAACCAACAGCAGCAAACTTAGCCGAAGCAGGCATTCCCTTGTAAAATGGAGATACACCCAGTTCCTCAAAGCCAGGGATGTAATTCAGGTTGTTTGTAAACCATGCCTCTAATCCACTACCGGTAAAAGAATCGGTAACAGCATACCAGTTTATTGAGGCGCCAACCAGCATAACCAAACCTGATAGCACCGCTGTAAACCGAACCCCCATCTTATCTAGAATAATTCCAGCAAAAATAAGGAAGAAGATGAAAACATTTAGAAACGTTTCGGAACCCTGCATAGTTCCAAATGCTGTTGAATCCCAGCCTCTTTCAGTTTGCATCAAATCCTTTATTGGCGATAATATGTCCATAAAAATGTATGAACAAAACATCGCTAGTGAAAGCAACAACAACGCAATCCAGCGAAAGGTAACGTTGTCCCTCAGAGTTAATTTTTCCGTCATAATAGATTTATAGTTAGTTATTAATAAAAGGTTAAAGTTTTATCTATTTTTCTCTCCATTTTAAATGGGTAAAAAAATTGCAGAGCAAATAAAAGTAAAAATATTTTAAGAACCTATATGAATTAGAGGAAATAGTAAACAACAGAGCAACTTTATAACATTTTCATCTCTAAGTGTTTATGTACAAAAAAGCCTTTTTGATAATCAAAAAGGCTTTTTGCAAGTTAGATATCTAACTGTTAAATGTTCTCATAAATCCAGAGTTCAATGGGTTCCTCCTTGTCAGCATTTATGCGTTCAATTTCGTTGAATGCTTTGCTGTAAGTATCGTATGCAGCAATAGATACTAGGTCAAATCCATTCTTGGCATGGAGAATCTTAGTGCCATTATACCCCATTCCTCTAACTTCCTGTTCCCAGTTTGTAGCATTTGAAGGAACCTTAAAACTACCAATAATAACGTGGAAACGGAATTTCGACTCATACTCTTGAACCTTTGCAAGAGAGTCCTGACGTGCTTGCTCTAGAGCCAAACGAACTTGCTCGGCCTCTAATTCTTGTGCTCTTTTGATACTATCCTCTTTTGCTTTTTGAATTGCTACGGGGTCAACTTTAGGTTTCTTCTTAAAGTATTTACAGCCAGTTCCTACAAAAGCAAAGAGCGCTATAAGAATAAAAATTTTCTTCATTTTCATATAGTTTAGTTATAGGGTAAACAGTCATTTCAACGCAATTTAGTAAATCTTTTTTATAAAAAGCAAGCATTTAGCCCATTAATATTGCAAATATCTAAATATAAAAGTTTATAATCACACTCTATTTAAAACATAACAAATTGATATTCTAAGACTTAAATCAATAAAGGTATTTTTTACCTTGCTGAAAAGTTACAGCGAAAAAGGTTCATTGGAGTTGAAATAAGGTCTATAACAATCGGCACTTTCCATGGACTGCTCCCACCCTCTATAACCTAGAACCTCCATTGTATTTAACACCTTGCTATATTCCTCTTTACTCAAAACTCTATTTATTGGATTTGGAAGATGTAAGCCTGAAGGTGGGAAGTACTGAGACATTAGAGAGATGTGTAGCCTTGGAGAGAATTCATCTGCTAAAAACTCTAAAAGTTCAACACTTTCAGCGCTGTGGCTAGGCAATACCAAATGTCTTATAATCAACCCGAATTCAACTAAACCATCATCGCCTAAAAGTAGCGACGTACCTTTTTGCCTATACATCTCCTTAAGGGCTAGTTTGGCAACATCAAAGTAATCCGACACTCCAGAGTACCGTAGCCCTAAACTGTTATTCGCATACTTAAAGTCTGGCAAATAAACATCAACAACGGATTCAAGTTCCTTTAATGTATCAACACTTTCGTAACAGTTGGTATTATAAACAATGGTAGGGAAATATCCTTTCTGATGCAAGGCATTAATTATCTCAACCATCTGCACAACCTGATGTGTTGGCGATACAAAACCTAAAATTCGAACGCCACTATCGAGTATAGGAGTAATTAAATTTACAATATCATTAACCAACCTCTCCCAACTCTCGTTAACAAAATCATTGCAGCTAATTTGATTATTTTGGCAATAAACACATTGTAAGTTGCAATGAGCAAAAAAAACATTGCAAACGCCAACATTGCCAGAAAGGACAGGCTCCTCCCCCTTATGCAAGAATACAGAGGAAACCAATGGCTTCGTACTTGTTTTACAAAAACCTTTACGTTGAAACCTATCCACACCACAAAGGTGAGGGCAAAGTGTGCAGGATTTAAGCGATTCTTGAGTTAGCAACTTGTATGGTTTTGCGGCAAATATAAGTCAAAACATAGGCTGTTCACAATATTCAGTATAAAATTGACTCTCATTTTGAATAATTTAATAGATTTGCATTAGGTGGATTTTCAAATTTTCCTAAACTATTGATTCTAGTTGACTTTGTTCAACCAAGGGTTTATGTGTAAAACTAAATAAAACGTATTATGAAGACTATTATAAACCTATTTGAGGAAAGTGTTAGTAAATACCCTAACAATCCTTATATATGGGAAAAACTAACCGATAAATTCGAGCCAACAACCTACACACAGACCCATACCGAGGTTGTAAAACTTGCAGCAGGACTATTAAGTCTTGGGATTAAAAAAGACGATAAGGTTGCATTACTTAGCGAGGGAAGGAAATACTGGATACTAAGCGAATTGGCAATACTTTATACAGGTGCAGTAAACGTTCCCCTCTCCATAAAACTAGAAGGCAACGATTTGATTTTTAGGCTCGAACACTCCGAGACAAATACAATTATAGTATCGGGCAACCAAGCACCAAAAATTGAGAAAATTAGAGAAAAGTTACCCTTAGTAAAAAGAGTAATTTATCTTGACCCACAGACCAATTATAAACCTGGTGATTTACTTATTGACGATATTTTCAGATTAGGTGAAGAATTCCTTAAAATCAATCCAAAGATTATTGAAGAAACTTCAAAAGATGTAAAACCATCGGATTATGCCAACATTAGTTACACTTCGGGAACAACTGCTGACCCAAAAGGCATAATACTATCGCACAGAAACTATACGGCAAACGTGGAGCAAGCGTTAACATTAATGGATATTCCAGAGCACTACAGAACTTTGTTAATCCTCCCTTTAGACCATTGTTTTGCACACGTAGCAGGAATTTACTCATTTATGGCAATGGGGGCAAGCATTGCAACCGTTCAGGTTGGAAAAAACCCAATGGATACGCTTAAAAACATACCTATCAACATTAAAGAAATTCAGCCAAGCATACTGCTGAGCGTACCTGCCCTTGCAAAGAATTTCAAGAAAAACATTGAGGCAGGCATTAAGGCCAAGGGAGCGTTTACCGAGAAACTATTTAATCATGCCATAAATATTTCCTACGCTTATAACAAGGAAGGATGGAACAAAGGCTCCAACTTTACATTCATTTATAAGCCTTTAATATGGCTTTACGACAAAATACTTTTCAGCAAGATTCGTCAGGTGTTTGGTGGAAAAATGGATTTCTTTATTGGTGGTGGTGCCTTGCTCGATATTGAACTACAACGTTTTTACTATGCAATTGGCATTCCTATGTTCCAAGGCTATGGACTTTCAGAAGCTACTCCAATTATTAGTTCAAACTCATTGCGTAAGCATAAGTTAGGCTCATCAGGATACTTAGTAAAATACCTCGACATAAAAATTTGCGACGACAATGACAATGAATTACCTATAGGGGAAAAAGGAGAGATAGTTGTTCGTGGCGAGAATGTTATGGTCGGCTACTGGAAAAATGAGAAAGCCACTTTAGAAACCATTAAAAATGGTTGGTTACACACTGGCGATATGGGCTACATGGATAAAGACGGATTTCTTTATGTTTTAGGTAGATTTAAAAGTTTGCTAATTGCCAGCGATGGGGAAAAATACAGCCCCGAAGGAATTGAAGAATCGCTTGTTCAGCACTCAAAATACATTGAGAATGTTGTTCTTTACAACAACCAAAACCCTTATACTACAGCTTTAGTTGTTCCATCGAAGGAAGCAATAAAACGAGCAATAAACGAAAAAGGGTTAAGCATGGATTCGCACGAGGCCGCCAAAGAAGCCATCAACATTATCAATCAGGAAATTTCGAAATTTAAGCCTGGCGGAGAGTTTGGCGATATGTTCCCGGATAGGTGGCTCCCATCAACCTTTGCAATCCTTAACGAAGGGTTTAACGAACAAAATGGGATGATTAACAGCACACTTAAAGTTGTAAGGGGCAAAGTTGAAACAAAATATAAAGATAGGTTAGAGTTACTTTACACGCCCGAAGGCAAAAATATTCATAACGAAACGAATATTGAATCGGTATTACAACTATTAGAAGTATAGAAAAGGAGGCAAATGCCTCCTTTTACTTTAAACAAATCTCTGCTATATTTGTATATACATCACACAAAATTCATCGATATGCAAAAATATTTGAACTTACTGCAAAAAGGAATAATCAATATACTGCTGGTTATAATATCAATACTGCTAATTTTATCCATAATTGATGTTGTATTACAACTATATATTGGATTAACAGAAAACACGATGACTGAATTTCTCAAGAATCAATTTGGTCAACTTGTGGGACTTTTCCTAACAATACTTATTGGAGTAGAGTTACTTGAAGCCGTAAAGGCGTTCCTTAAGGAAGAAATTATTCACGTAGAAATAATTGTGCTTATTGCCATTATTGCTATTGCAAGAAAAGTGATTGTTTGGGAGATATCATCGTACACTCATCAGGATTTAATTGCATTATCTTTAATGTTAGTTGCCTTGGCAGCAACATACTGGGTAATTAAGGTTTGCTATAAAAAACCAAAATGTAAGAAACCAAACGACACAAATTGTATTCCTGAAAATTAATCTTGGATAATTAAAACTTAATTCCTAGCACTAAAACATCATCAATTTGTTCATTATCGCCTTTCCAGCCATCAAATTCTTTTTCAAGGATATTATGCTGCTTCTCTGCGCTTAATTTAGCATTGGTTTCTAGCAACTTTCTGAGTCTAGCTGAGGAGAATTTTTCTTTCGATTTATAATCAAACTGGTCGCCAAACCCGTCGGTAAACATATAAATCATACTACCTGAGTCAAGCACCAAAGTTTGATTTTCAAACTTAATGGGGCTTCTATCCCAGCCTATACGTTGAATGCTAGGTTTTAATTTAAGGAAACTATTGTTGGCAAAAAGGTAGACACCTAATTTTGCCCCACAATACGTTAATTCGTTGGTTTGATGATTAAAGGTACACAGGGCTATCTCCATTCCATCATGAATGTCCTTGTTGGTTTGGGAGAATGTATCTATCACATACTTATTCGTGTACTCAAGAATTTTAGCAGGATTCTCATACATGCATCCCAATACTGCTTGGCGAAGCGAACTCTCACATATCACGCTAATAATTGCTCCAGGGACACCATGTCCTGTACAATCGGCAACAGCAAAAACAGATAAATTATTGTACCTTGAGAACCAGTAAAAATCGCCACTAACAAAATCTTTAGGCTTGTAAAACACAAATGCATCGGCAAAATTCTCCTTTATATCTTCAACCGACCTTAAAATTGCGCTCTGTAAAAATTTCGCATAATTTAAACTATCAAGAATCTGCTTATTCTTTTCATCAACAATGCGAAACTGCTCGCGAAGTTCGGCTGTACGAATGGAAACTAGCGATTCTAACTCTTTTTGTTTTTCCCTTAATCCTCTAATTCTCGTTAAAATATACATGTATATTGCAAAAGCAATAATTAAAACCGATAAGATTCTAAACCACCAGGTAGCCCAGAATGGAGGTAGAATAATGAATGACATCGATTCAACCTCATCGGACCAAAACAAATCGCTATTAGCAGCCTTTAACTTAAAAACATACTTACCAGGGGGTAAATTAGAATAAATTGCCTGTCGGTTTTCACTTGAAATCCATTTATCGTCAAACCCATCAAGTTTCCATGAATACTGAACCATTCGAGGATTTCTGAAACTAACACCGACAAATTCGAATGTTAGGTGATTCTGATTGTACTTTAGTCTTAGTTTATCGGGCAATCCGTTCCAAACATCAACACCTGAAGAATATTGACTCCAATCAGCCTTCTGTGACCTTAATTTTAATCCAGTAATCCTCACTTTAGGGGGAACACCGTTCAACTTATCGGCGTCCTGCTCGTACTTAAGCAATCCTCCATTAGTTGATAAAAGAAAGCCTAACTCATCGTCAATAACCCCATTTAGGTTTGTTTCCAAATCAACCAAGCCCTCGTCGGAGCCATAGTGCCTTATATAGTTTTTTTCGTTGCGAGATAAAGCCCCCAAATCAATTCTATCTAGACCTAGATTAGAGCCAATCCATAAATTATTCCGAGAATCGGGGTAGAGTATATAAGTAAGGTTCGATACTAATCCATCCTTTTCCGAAAATTGCCTTATAGCCGAGTAATCCCAACGAAAAACGCCCTTATTCCTTGTGCCAATCCAAATGTTACGTTCATTATCCATAACCAAGGAACTAATCTCCTCGGTAGAATCAATTGGAGTAAATCTTCTAACATTATTCTCTTTCAAAATAAAAACACCACTGTAACGCGTGCCAATCCAAAGTTCATTTCGCGCAGTATCTAATAGCAACTTCTGCACAAAGAGTTCTCCAGTATCAGAACTATGTAGTGGCATACGGCTAAATAACCGTTTGTTTTTAGAGTAAAACAAACCTTTACTTGATGCTACCCACAAATTTCCGCTATTATCCTCCAGAATATCATCAATACGGAATCGAACTCCACTAAGAAGGGGTAAACGTTCAAATCGAATAGCACTCAAATCATCACCATAAATAGCCCTATTTAAGCCAGCGTTACTGGTGCCTATTAAAACATCGCCTTGTTTGGTCTGATATATCTTCCCAACGTAGTTATCGGGCAAGCCATTGGATTTTGTGTAGTTATAGGTCTTTCCATCTTTAATAACTGACATTCCTTCGCCAATTGTTCCAACCCACAGAATGCCATCACTAGATTTATTTAAGCCCCAAACTTTATTCCCCACAAGTCCATCGGCAATAGTGTATGCGGTAAAAGCATTTCCTTTTATGAGAAAAACACCATTATTTGATATTGCCCAAAGATTACATTCGTGGTCGAGGAAAACCTGTGAGGGTTCTTCAGTTAAACCATTTTCTTTAGATATTCTATGAAAATACTTTTGGTTTGTTAAATCTAGAGCATAAAGATTGAAAGTATCTCCATTGCTTAATTCTTTACCTAAAGCCCAAAGTCTATTGCCATCAACACAAAAATCTTTTATATCGATATTTGCGGATAGGGGTAAGTCTAATCGATTTAAACTATTGCCATTGAACCTAAAAAAACCTTTGTTTGTTCCTAGAAGAATGCTACCATCAATAAGTTCCTTGCCTGAATTAGCCAAAATTCCATCAGGGAGCAATATTTGTTCAGCACTATTATTCCTTATTAAATACAAAACTCCATTGTTACCAAAATAGACTTTTCCACTTGATGTCCTCAAAATAAAATTACTTAAAACTCTATCCTGAAAAATTTGAGCAACCTCTGATGATTGAAACAAGGGAATACTCACTTTTGACACAATAAAATCAACACCTGTATAGTGAATTTTAAAAAGGCCATCGTTAGTTACAACCCAAACCGATGAGTTTCCAGCAGAAACTATTGTTAAAATTTCACTTTCAATTGATTTGCTATTGATTGAAAGGATGGTATTTCCTTGTATAAAATTGATACCTTTTGATGAGCCAACCCAAACATTATCGTCATCATCAGTTGCTACACATGTTAAACGTGTAAAGTTAAGTCCATCACGTGTTGTGATATACGAATATTCAACCCCATTAAATCGACACAAACCACCACCAGTCGACATCCAAATATCGCCTCTTTTGTCCTGTGCAATTCCAGTTACTAAGGAGTGAAGCAGTCCTTCTCGGACTCCAAACTTAACAATATTGTAATGCTGTGCTTGCAATTGTAATGCAAACACAAGCATTAATAAGCCTAATATTGTAGTTCGCTTAAACATAACGGATTCTACTGTCAGACCAAATATAAAAAAATAATAAATTCCGTTAATAGAAAAAGAAGTATTTTAAGAATACACTGATTCTTTTGGAGGATAAATCTAGAGGAATATTAAATATTTATTGAAATATGCTTAGATAAGTTGAGTTGATCTGATTCTATGCAAATCGAACAAGAAACAAACAAAAAAGCCCCGAGGGGTTAGCCTCGGGGCGAAGGTGGGGCGGCGACCTACTCTCCCGCTGTGACGCAGTACCATCGGCGCTGGCGGGCTTAACGGCCCTGTTCGGGATGGGAAGGGGTGTCCCCCGCCGCCGTAGCCGCCCAAAATCGTGCCCCCTTTTACGGGGGATAGTATTTTACGTGGTGGCGTGCGAGCGTTCGCGAAAGCCCGGCTCATGCCGGGGAAGTGTCGGGCCATTAGTACTGCTCGGCTTTGGCGTCTCCGCCTTTACACCTGCAGCCTATCAACGTGGTAGTCTCCCACGGCCCTCGAGGGAGGCCTCATCTTGGGGGGGGCTTCGCGCTTAGATGCTTTCAGCGCTTATCCCGTCCGCACATAGCTACCCTGCGGTGCGGCTGGCGCCACAACAGGTACACTAGCGGTCTGTCCAACACGGTCCTCTCGTACTAGTATCAGTTTCTCTCAAATCTCCAGCGCCCACAACAGATAGAGACCGAACTGTCTCACGACGTTCTGAACCCAGCTCGCGTGCCACTTTAATCGGCGAACAGCCGAACCCTTGGGACCTTCTTCAGCCCCAGGATGTGACGAGCCGACATCGAGGTGCCAAACCGCCGCGTCGATATGAGCTCTTGGCGGCGATCAGCCTGTTATCCCCGGAGTACCTTTTATCCTTTGAGCGATGGCCCTTCCA
>JAKQKB010000141.1 GCA_029560875.1 Bacteroidota bacterium
CAAATCTATCCAATCAGTGTTCCAAAATAAAATAAATAAAATGCAAAACAATTCACACATACACACATACGATGCACAAGGCAAACAAACCTGTTGCACACTCGAACAAAAAATAAACAAGCATACCGAACATGACGGACACGACCATTCTTCCAGCAATGACAGTACTATTAAAATGTTTATACCATCTATTATCAGTTTGGTGCTATTGCTCATTGCCATAGCCATCGACAACTACTTTCCACAAACTTGGTTCACAGGTTGGATTAGAATTTCGTTCTACATACTTGCATATATTCCAGTCGGCTTCCCAGTCTTCAAAGAAGCAATACAAAGTATTGGCAAAGGCGAAATATTTTCCGAATTTTTACTCATGAGCATCGCCACCATAGGAGCATTTGCCATAGGCGAATATCCCGAAGGCGTAGCCGTAATGTTATTTTACGCCATCGGCGAAGTATTCCAAACAATAGCAGTCAAAAGAGCAAAAGCCAACATCAAAACCCTACTCGACCAACGACCAGACGAAGTAACAATTCTACAAAACAACCAAGCCAAAACCATCAAAGCCGAAACCGTAAACATAGGCGACATTATACAACTAAAAGCAGGAGAAAAATTAGGATTAGATGGCGAATTAATATCCGATACAGCCTCATTCAACACATCAGCACTCACAGGCGAATCCAAACCCGACACCAAAACCAAAGGCGAAACCGTACTTGCAGGAATGATAAACCTCAACACCGTTACACAAATAAAAGTAACCACAGCCTACACCGATTCCAAGTTAAGCAAAATTCTCGAACTCGTACAAAACGCCACAGCACAAAAAGCACCCACCGAATTATTCATACGCAAATTTGCAAAAATCTACACACCCATTGTAGTCCTATTAGCAACACTCATAGTCCTTATACCATTCCTACTATATTATTTTCAAATCAACATCCCATTCATTCACAATTCAGAATTCACAATTCAAAATTGGATTTATAGAGCATTAGTTTTCTTGGTTATTTCCTGCCCATGTGCATTAGTCATCAGCATTCCATTAGGCTATTTCGGAGGCATTGGTTCAGCATCCAAAAACGGAATTCTATTCAAAGGCTCAAACTTTTTAGACATCATAGCCAACATACAAAACGTAGTCATGGACAAAACAGGCACCATGACCGAAGGCGTTTTCAAAGTACAAGATGTAATCATAAAACCCGAATTTAATAATAACGAAATCCTACAAATGGTCAATGCGCTCGAAAGCCAAAGCACACACCCAGTAGCCACAGCCATACATCAATATGTTGGAAAAATAGACAACACAATAGTCCTAAAAGATGTAGAAGAAATATCAGGACACGGCTTAAAAGCAACAGTTAACGGAAAAGAATTATTAGTAGGTAATTTCAAATTGATGGATAAATTTTCAATCACTT
>JAKQKB010000176.1 GCA_029560875.1 Bacteroidota bacterium
AAATGGTTCAAGAGTACCTAGAGCACCATAGGGATAAACCCAACAGTGAAACGGGTAACTGGATACTAGAATAAGGTTAAAGAATTTCATTCTTTACTGCTTTAAAAACCTATGGATTTTCAATCCATAGTGGTTTAGTTACTCACATTCTTTTCCAATAAGTATTTCTTAGAATTTAATCCTAGGAAAAATACTTTCAATTATTTAGACAGAAATCATAGGTTCAACAATAGTTCTGGTACTTCTACTATTGGCTTTATCTCGTCATATAAGGATACTATCATCGGAAATGGAGTTGTTGGAATTAAGATTTTCTCAAAGGATAATGTCATTGAAAATAATAGCGTTGGACAAGTATTCGATATTGTTGAAGATAATTCTGGCAGCCTTTGGATGGCATCTTGGAGCGATGGATTATCCCCTGAAAGACGAAGAGGTGGAGTTTATTATTTCAAAGACAAAAAAGTAGAGTACTATAGTTATAAACTTGGAATAGATACACAGGAGTGTTGGTGCTTGCTTCACGATGAAGAGGAAAATGTTTTGTGGATAGGCACTCTAAATAAAGGGATATATAAACTTCCTCTTACTGGGATTGAGTTTTTTTCGGCAGCGGACTTAAATGTGAGTAAGCCAAGTATAAATGACTATTTTATTGACTCAAAAGGGAATTCTTGGATTTCTGTTGGAGATAAAATTCTGATTAACGGCAAAGAAAATGTCAAATTACAGTATCAGAGTTTCTTGGAAACTTATATTGCCTTTGTAAAAAGTTTTTTTAGTTTCTTGTTGGATAAGGAGGGTAGTCCTGAAAAATATAAAAAGCTTAAAGAAAAAGGTGTAACTAAATACAACCCTTATATTTATAGAGATTCAATAAAACCAAAGGGGTCTTTATATAATCCAGAAGAGTTCAATATGTTTATAAGTAGAAGGGTTGTCGATTTTTATCGCTTCTTCGAAGACACTAAGGGAAATGTATGGATTGGCTCAAACCTAGGAGTATTCAAATATAATGATAACCAAGGCCTTCTATTGAATAATGTTACTATTGGAAATGCAAATATTCTAAGCATAACTTCTGATTTTATTTACTTATTAGCTCATTATCAAATTAGAAGTTATTCATTAGTCGATTACAATAATGTAAATTGGATTGATGTGAGGAAAAATCCTACGTGGTCATCAAATTTAGAGTACATTAAGGATAAAGATTGCTTCTGGATATACTGTAATACAGATGGATTATTTAAATATTGTAACAATGAACTCACAAAATTTCCATGTTTGTCAAATCAGATTGACCTCGAATTTAATACTCTTTGCAAGGATTCAACTGGTCGCCTAATTGCTGGTACTAATACAGGGAAAATTTATATTCTCGAACAAGTTAACGATAGTTTAAAGGTGAGTTATTCCATTACAGAAAAGGATGGTGTAATTGGCACAGAAATAAGTTGGGCTTTGATAGATTTGAACAATAGGCTTTGGTTTGGCACGAATAGTGGACTAAATATGCTAAATCTCGAAAAACTATACAGAGAAAATAAAGTTGAACTATCATATTACAATCAAGAAAACGGCTATTTTGATAATTCAACCTATAAAGCAGTGATGGATAAATCTGGTAAAATTGTAACAATTTCGAAGGACAATATCATAACGATTAATCCAGATATTTTAGTTCAGAATAATAAAAAACCAAGTTTAGTAGTTGATAGAATTGATGTAAACTTCAAAGAGATTGATTGGGCTAAATTCTATGATACGGATAAATGGACTGGATTGCCCGTTGGAGAGATTAGTTTACCCCATAATAGCAATACACTTACTTTCTATTTTCACTTTTTTGAATACCTTGAACCACATAAGGCTAGGTATAGTTACAAGTTAGAAGGTGTACAGAGTGATTGGTCGCCTTATACTTCCGAAACAAAGATAGTACTTACTAATCTAAGTCCAGATAATTATAAATTAGTTATTCATGGGAAGCTGTTATCTAATCCAAATGAGATTTCAGAACTTGTTATAAATTTTACAATTCGTCCACCATGGTGGAAGGCATGGTGGTTCTATAGTATAGTTGTTCTGTTAGTTATCCTGCTTACATACCAAATCTTTAAAAATAGACTTAAACGTGTTAGTGAAAAATCGAGGATAGACAAACGAGTGTCAGAGTTAAAGCTTGAGGCGTTAAGGGCACAAATGAATCCTCATTTCATTTTTAATGCATTCACATCCATTCAACTTTACATTTTGCAGAAGGACACAAAGAATGCGTTGGATTATATGGGACGATTTGCAAAACTTATTAGAATGACACTTGATAATTCAAGTAAAAAAAGAATTCAACTAACTGAGGAGATAAGTTTTTTGGAAAACTACTTGTATCTTGAGCAACGTAGGGTGTCTAATTTGAACTATGAATTTATTCTTGCTCTTGATATTGATACCGATGAGGTTTTTATTCCTCCAATGTTGATACAACCCTTGATAGAGAACTCGATAATGCACGGAATAAGACACTTGGAAGGAGAGGGTCGGATATCTATTGAGTTTAAAAAAGAGGATGAAAAAACTATTCGTTGCATAATAGAAGACAATGGTATAGGTAGGACGAAATCCTCTGAATTGTATTCCAGCCAGACAAAAACTCACGAGTCGAGAGGTACAAGAATTACAGAGGAAAGAATTAGGTTGCTTAATTCATCAAATAGCAATGCTAACATTCAATTGTTTTATACAGACCTCTGTGAGGATGGGAGAGCCACAGGAACAAGGGTTGAACTGCTAATGCCAATTCAATAGAAACTATTTTTACAATATAAATCCCTTATTCTAAGTTTAATTTAAGATTCCTAGTAGTCTGGCTTAGCTTTTTTTGAATCAAAAGTTCCTTTGGCATTTTACTTCTATATACAAAATTAACTTCTTTCAAAAATGACGAATTTCGAGATGTTTACAATGCGAGTGTTTTGTATCTATCTGAATTTATTGTCTTTATATTTTATATATTGTGTAAAACTAGAGTCTGAAGTACAGAAAATAGTCTGTAAATGAAACAAATCGTTTCATTATTTTTTCTTCAACTGAAAGTTATAATTAGACTGAGATTGAATTTTTTTGAGTCCATCAAAAAAATGATGGGAAAGAGTTTATTAGTGACTTGTTCTGTTAATATCAAAGATTTTATACCAATAAAAGAATGCTTCTGGGTTCGATTTCTTTAACCTGTTTAGTTTTGTGTTCAAAGGTTCACCAATAATCCAGTCTTTTAATTGCGTTGCATCATTATATTTCTCAATCTTAACAGCACCATGTTTTATTAGGGTTGCCAGATATGCTGCTTTTGAAGCATGCACGATACCCTTTTCTAAGTGGTAACTTTCTGAAAACACAAAACTTGAAACCCTTTGTATGCCCTGTTGCAGTTGATTGAAATCTCCATTGCCATCACCGCCTCTTGTAACAATGCAAAGAGAAGTCTGATAAATATCGTCTAATACATCTAGTTCGGAAAGTGAATCTTTTTCTCTATACAAAAGTTCTGTTTGTGAGAATCTTTTAAAGGTTGTTTTAATTATATCGATGTTAGTTACATTGTCAAAAAGATTGCCAATATCATAGAGTTGTTTAATAATCTCCATGCTTTTGCTGTCACCATTTTTAAAGTAGGGGATACCTGTGGTCTTTGGAGCAAACGCTGTTAACTTATCTCCAGCAATATCTTCTAAGCATGGAACTTCAACAATTGAGGGAGAGCCAATGTTTGGTACAAATGGTGATTTAATATCGATTTGAATCACTTTTTTATAAAGAATTTCCTCAAAAAGAATGTCAAGTAAAACGTATTCTTCTTCTTTCTTTGTTTTATATGTTGGTTTAAAGTAGAATTGGTAGTGTTCTTTATCAATCTTGGAGTTAACAACTCTATGCTGTAGACTTTTTCTTATAAACCCTTGTTCTGCGGCTACTTTATCAAGCAATTCGTCAAGATTCTTGGGTTTATTAGGTATGATGATGTCAATATCTATCGATAACCTTTTTGTTGAGTTTAAGTGAAGCATTAATGCTGTTCCGCCTTTAAACACAAAGGATAGTTTCTGTTCAACCAAACCTTCGAGTAACAATAGGGCACGAATTACTTTTTCAACCAATATTTTATCAGCATTTCGGTTTGCTTTAGAAACCGATTCTATCCAATTTAATGTGATTTCTTCTTTGTTTATCATATTCAATATATTGGCAGCAATTTAGTCTTGCTGCCGTAAATTTGAAAAAGAATTTAAGTATTCTTGTAAACTATCTTTTTTTCTTCGCCTATTAGCATAGCGTAACATGCGATTCTCGTTTACTGAGTATTTTGTTAGGGCTTCCTGATAGATTGTTCTTAATTCAGAGCCTTGTTGAGCGGCAAAAATCACATTGTCACAAAAAATGTCAACTAACATTTTCTCAAGAGTTATAGTATTTATTCCTTCAATTTTTTGAAGTGGGGCTTCTGTAACCAAGGGTTTTACAATAAGTGTTTCCTTCGAGTCAAAAAGATATTTTTCGATAATGTCAGTGGTTGGCTCTATAAATACAGGGAGTTTTTCTTCTTTCAAAAAGTAGAAAACTGATTCAGTTGCATCTTTTTCAACCTCTACGAGAATATAAAACCGACCTGGTTGATGAATCATAAATTCATTAATTGATGAAGTACTCCAAATGCAAAAGTTAAGGTATGGAAATGCTTTCTTCAGTTTTTTGTTTATTGACTTTATTTTAATGGAGATTTCTGGAATATAGATTTTGCCATTGCCTAAAGTTAGCTTCCCCCGTCCAATACGTTTGAGAATCCCTGTCTGAACAAGATTGTAAATTCTCCAATTAACAGTTGATGTCTTAATATTATTGTCTATGCTTTTGAAAAACTCAACAATATCAGACCCTTCAAATGTTTCTCTATCTTTGAAAGATTCCTTTAGGAGGTCAATATATGTTTCGTACTTTGCGATGATTATGAATATTTAAGTGCAAATATAGTAAAAAAAACTATATTCTGGCAGCAAATAGATTTTGCTGCCGAAATATAGTTTTACAGTTAGGAATGTATTGAAGACTTCAAATTTTTCATAAGAAAATTTCATATAAAGAACCGATTTTGCTTTTGTTGAAACAAAAACTAATGTCTTTGAGGGGAAGATTTTTTTATTATAAAGATATTTTTACCTTTGTCGTACCCTTTGTATTTACTGAGTTTTTAAGACTTTTTAGAGTCTGATTCTGGAGTCCGATTTTGTCTTTTTTTGATAGAAAAAGTTCAAAATTGTCAACTTGTTTATTGTCTATTTTTCTACCAAATATTTTTTGAAAAATTCATACAGGGTTATTCGTTTAAAGGGTTTGAAAATATTGCTACAATCTCGTAAGTGCCTCATTAATAGATTCATAATCATGAGGTCGGCGGTTCAATCCCGCCTCTCGCTACGAAAGGGAACGATAAGTTCCCTTTTTTTTATCCCATTTGCTTGTGTAGCTCCTATGTAGTCCCTAAGTTAAAAAGTGAATAAATCCCAAGTAGAAAAGTGATTTTTTGCATAAAAATTAAAGCCTTTTTTGTGCAATTGGGTTTCATTTTATAGACATATACCTCTTAATGTTTAAATAGATTAAAATCCAGTTTATATATCCCGAACTTTATCTTTGAAGTAGATAAAGTATTTTCCAATCCATTCATTAAGATTTTTGTGGTGCTTATCCCAGTCAAGTTTGTTTGTTGGGTCTGTATCGGTAAAGATTAAGTTTACATGATGCTCTTTACCTTCTTTTTCAGCCCACTCAATATTTTTTGACAGGTTTGTTTTTGAGTCATCTTCGTACTTCTCTCTAAGTTTACGGAAATTATCAAGTGCATTAATGCCTGAAATAACCAATTGAACTCCTATCCATTTGTCCCGAGTATTAGCAATAGCACAAATTTTAAAGTCTGTTCGACCTATGGCTATGTTTATCCAATGCTGAGGAAGTGCTTTGGGTAGTTTGTAAGGTGCTTTAAGTTTCTCAACAGAATCTTTCAGTGCTTGCCAATATTCCTGCGGCAAAATCTTAGTATTAAATTATCTGCTGAAAATAAATGGTTGGCTGTGGGTGGTGTGGGGAGAGGGGGTTTTTAATGGTATGGTAGGGATAAAATATGTGCGCCAGCGAGGGGGTGTTTTTTTGCCTTTAGATGATAAGCAAAGCCTATTTTGATAGAACGGCTGAGGCGTACAGCCTCAGCCGAACAGGGCGTTTTATTATTAATTAGGCAACGCTTAAAGTGTTATTTATCTTTGATACACCTTATTGAAAATCCGTAATTATTGTCAATCTCATATATGAATGCAGCATCTGTATTATCAATCAGTTGCAGGCAATACATTTTATCGGTTGTAGACGTTGAGGAACTCCACCAGAAACCGGAGGCGTTGATATCCATGTAACTACCACTAGCAACTCGGTTGCCTCCGGGTAACGCTGTGAAATTTGATTCGTTTGTAGCATTTGAATTCCCATAAATCCAGTGCAGGGTTCCCTTTTCTTTGAGTTTTATTGAAGCATTTGATGGGCCTCCAAGATAATTTACCAAAGTTTCCAGTTCTGTTTTTGTTGGAATATGCCAACCCTCTGGACATATGTTTCTTGAATCAGAAACTGTATAGCCGTTGTAAAGTTTGCCGTATATGGCACTGCTGTCGGGTTTGTCATCGTAGTCGCACATTGCTCCGGCAAGAACGTTTGACCATTCAAAATTGGACAAATAAGTGCTAACATAATCTCCATTTCGGTACCTTGTGACCTTAAGGTTCTCGGTCATCCAAATTTGCTCTCCAATTTTAACAGTACCATAGACGTTCCCGTCGATATCCGTCACTGTCAATGGAGTCGACTCTAATTCCTTTTTACAATTGGTTAAGGTAAGGCAAGCCAGAGTCAAAAGAATCCCCTTTTTACATAAAATGATGATTGAATTTTTCATTAGAGTAAGGTTTTTGTTAAAATAAGTTGCATGGTTAATGTTGGGTAGATTAATTGCTTATTTGCCATATTAAACTTATCAGAAATGCATTTGAGAATGATAATATAAACACAAAGATTAATGCAGCCGAGGATGCATTATAAAAGTAGGTAAAAAGTTAAATAAAAACAAGTAATATCTTGAAAAATAAATGGTTGGCTGTGGTGTTGCGTTAGTGGGGGGAGGGTAGGTATTTGCGACAGCGAGGTGGTGAGGGGGTAAAAGAGCGAACGCGACGGAAGAAGATGCGTGCGAACATGAGGGAAATTAAGAGGTTGTAAGTTTAAAACTTGCAACCTCTTGTTTTATAAATATATTTCCTGTTTGTTTACTATTCTACTGAAATAACTTTCACATTGATTTTTTGCATATATCCTGCGTTTAAGATGGCAGCTAGGCTGGAGGCCTCCTCCGATGTGAAATCGCCTGTTATTTGAGATTTTCCAGATTCAATCGAGGCTTGTACGAATGGCGCTGTGTATAGAACATTGTCAAGTACTATTGCTATTTGCAATCCAATATTCTCGGCAGTGAGTCTTTGCCATACTCTGGCACCTTCGGCATTCATCTCCATCAGTACACTTGGGTAGTTTGATGCTTCGGCCTTGGCATTAATAATGCATTCGCTGGTTAATGGAGCTTTGCCATCACGGGAGCTAATCTTAAGGGCATAAAGTTGTACGTAATCCTCGTTGCTGTACTGAATTTTAGTTGACCAAATAAACTTTAAATCTCTTGGGACCATTCCAAGAATGCTGGGCATCCTCAAATATTGGTTAACCATAGCGGTATCGTTTATATGGGTGGTGCCAATCATTGCTCCTCGTTGTAATTGGCCATCGGATGAGATGGCAGGGTTTAAAACTTCGAATAACGATTTGTTGTTGTTGCTGCTTGCAATAACTTTAGTTTCGTTGTTGGCGTTGTTTAAGAATTCCCAAATAGAAGAAATTTCGTAGGTTTCCCAGAACTCAAGGTTTCCTCTTTTCTCAAGCAGTGTTATAATTTGGTTTTTATCTATTTTCCTATTTACTGTAATAGTATACGTGTTCGTTTCGGTTGATTCATTTGCAATAACCTCAATTTTATTGAGTAGGCTCGACGGTAATGCAAACTCAACCCTTTTCTTTAAGATTTCGATTGTTTTTTGTTTTGCTTGCTTAATATCTTCTTTCAAAACGCTTAGTATTTCTTGGTTGGTAGAGTTGAAGCGTATTCTATCCCTAAATTCAAAGGAGTTGAAAATTGGGGAGAGGAGGAACTCTGGGTATGATTCAGTTATTATTCTCTCAAAAGTTGTTACGAACTCTTCTTTTGCGGGGTCGTAGTTTTTGAGGGTTTGCTCAAAAATTGCGTTGAATGTGGAATCGCTAGAGTGACCAGATAGAGAATAAAAATATTCAATTTCGGATAGTTGTATCTTTATTTCGGTTTTTTCCTTGTGCTGGATGCAGCTACTAATGAAGAAGATAAATAATGTTAGGTAGGCTAGTTTTTTGATGTTCATGGCTTCGACTTTTAATTTTAGGGTTAAGTTAACAACTTTATTGCGAAAATATTTGTTTGTTGTTTTTTTTATATTGTTTTTGTATTCATCATGCTGTGTTTTATTCTTTATCTGGTTGAGAAGTGGTGCGTTAAGGTTTACAATGAAAAAAGGTGTCTCTGTTGGAGGCACCTTTTTTACTTTCTAATAAAACCAATTAACCTTCCATAAAATTTACTCCAATTTTTTCAATTGTTCTAATGCTATCTTGATTTTCTATAGATTTTTCATTGAAATAGGTGATAATCTGATCGAGCATAATTGCTTGTGATGCACCCATTGGAACATACTTGTAAATACTATTTACAAGTAACTTTAGTTGATTCTGGTTTGCAATAAGCACTTGAACAGGATCGATATCTGCCATTTTTATAGTTCCTTCTATTTTACGCAACTCATCAAGATTCGATCCAATAATTTCCTGCAGTTGTTGGTAAGACTTAGCTGCAGGGGTGTTCCTTCTCGATACAATTGCAATTACTTCCATTGTATTGATGTCTATTACAGGAGAGCCACTATTGCCAAAGCTTGTCAAGCCATCAATCTGCAAATACCTTAAACCATTAGGATTGGCAAAAACGGAAGAAACTAAAGCGTTTTTAATTGCCAAATTTTGACATCCACAGCTAAAACTAAACATGGCAACCTGCTGACCAATTGGATAATGCCTACGCTCACACAAACTCAAACTAGGAATCTCCTTAAACTCTGGGAAATCAATATTAAAAACGGCATAATCAGAGTGGTTATTCGAAAAGCCAATCTTAAGATCATTCACAAACTCCTTGTAATCAATTTTCATTGATGCGGTAATAGTGTTTGCATCCTCATCAACGAAACGAATCTCAACTTTCTTAGCTTTGGGCACATAAAAAGCTTGCTCTGAAGTTACCAGCGAATTGTTCACCTTAAAACCTGTCAAGGTATCGATAACAATACCTCGTTCATTGATGAAATTCAAACTACAAACTGAGGCATAACAGGACTTCCAGACTTTAGTAAGCATATCGTGTTGGTTTAAGTTCGCTTTACTATATGGTATTAACAATGGATATTACAAAAATTAAGGTAACAAGAAAGAAAATAACAAACACACCTATATCAATACTGAATCGCCTTGACACATTATTGATTAAATATGATATTTTTTTCATTGGTGTTACTTTTAATGTATTGTTTAAATATCTCATGTTGCAAAAGTATGGTTTCCCCTTTTGTCAATATTATGTCAAATCGGTCAAGTTTTTTTTTGTTGTTTAACAATTCGTTTAAACAAACACTTATATTTGTATATCAATAAAATTGGGATATTTGCACAAAAATTCATATCAATAAACAGTTTTTATGCTGCAAGTGCTTAAAGCAGAGGTTGAGGTTAAGTTTGGGCGAAAAATCGCCTACCAAAAAGACTGCAACACGCTGTCAAATATGATATTAGAGATACAAAAAGAGTACATCAGCCCAGCAACCTTGCGACGAGTATTTGGTTTCTTAACTACGAATTCTAATCCGTCACGTGTCACGCTCGACATCCTTTCTCGGTATGTAGGTTTTCAAGATTGGGAAAACTTCAATCAAAAAGTCACTAAAAACAACCCAACCACAAAATGCTCATCCGTTGAACAGTGGAGCATTATTAAGGAAAACTCCAAAATAATAAGCAGCAACACGGTTGAAAATATCAGGCTTAAATCTGGGATAGACTTTGAAAAAACTGTTCGAAGGCAATTTGCCAAGGACCGATTAAAGGAATTCATTAATTCCGATTACGCAGCTACCGCAATAATTGCCCCCGGCGGATACGGAAAATCTACATTATTAGCCCTTTGGTACAACAGATTAGTTAAAAAGAAAAAGCAAACCGAAGATGTATTTCTTTTCATCTCGGCTCAAATGCTCGACCAGTTTGCGCCCACTGAGGTTTTTATTGAAACTTGGCTTATGCGCTTGTTAGGCTTAAAGCCCGACAATAGTTTTCTGAACGATATGATTTCAGAAAACATTAAAACACCTGGAAAACTCATCGTAATAATTGATGCTCTTGACGAGATTACCTCGCAAGGATTAAAGCAGGAAAAAATATTCAAATCATTAGCCGATTTAGCCAATAAATTCCATAAATCCAGCTCATTAAAACTCATTATATCCACAAGACTTCCTGCATGGAAATCGTTCTCGAGCCACATAAGCGATACCTCCCATTGGTATTTCACAGAAACCAACCTTTTTACGAACGACGGCGCAAATATACCCCCTTTAAACTTTGAAGAAATTCAAACTATACTTGACAACACTTTAAACCAGAAATTCGATTCTCGTACGCTCGTGCATGAAATGCATCCAGACTTACGGAGCATTATAGCATATCCTTACTTTTTACAACTTTTCATTCAGGTGTACACCCCAGAAACCAAGCATTTGCTGAACGATCAGATTGCCATACTTGCAGAATTCCTTAAAAAACAAATTTACTTTTCGCAATATTCCGACGAGAAGATAGACATCCTGAATCAAATAATTACTCAATCAGAATATGGCCTAACCTATGTGCTAAAGGATGACCTAAAAAAAATCTACCCAATACACCTAAAACTTTCAGGAAACTACTACACAGCTTACGAGGAACTTTACTCCTTCGGAATCATTACGGAGGAAACACAAATTGACACCTTTGGGGGATACATTAAGCATATCAAAATCGCCAACCATCAATTGATGTGTATGCTTATAGTGCAAAACTTAATTAGAAGGGAGCAGGGCATAAATCATTCGTTATTTAGGTGGGTTGATAAGAACTTGGCGGGTGCCGAAATTCAAGGAACAATACTTGGAATGATATTCAAGGTGGCTTACAAAGAAAGACTATTCAATCAACTGGAAAATTTCTTTGATTTGTCGGAAAATGCCTTGCAAGCTGCGCTCTCGACACCTACAATACCATCAACATTGAGAACCGATAAAATAATGAGAAATGAACTAGTGCCTCATTATGCTAAAAACAAGAAGGCCAGAGCTCTCCTTTTTGAAAAGAACATCGACTTTAACCACATAGTAGACTCCTATACAAAACAGATTAAGGAGTACTTAAAAAACTCCGAAAACGAGAAAGAGACTCTTTTTGCAAACACTATACTTACACATATTGGGCAAGTTTCCACAAATGCGCCTTTAGCAATAAGGCATTTCAACGAATCAGCAAATGGAAATCCAGCAGTATTATCGCCTAGCATCGCGGGACTTTGGTTTTCGAATAGAATTGTACACAACTATCTTTTCGAAGATATCTACTCTAAAGGCATTGTTGACAACGCTTTGGAACACTGTCATTGCTACAAAAATCAAAACCAAAGAATTGATTTTGCAGAATCGTTTATTCCAGCCCTAATTCTCTTGGAAAAGTATGAATTCATCCCAAATTTCATTGAATTAACTGACACCCTAGCATCGCCCAATCATCAATCGGCGATATGCTTTCTATTAACTAAAACTTACAGGCTATTTCACCAAAATAAACCCATAAATAGCGCTGAAAGCAACACCATTGAGCAAGCTTATAGTCTACTTAACCCTCTGAATAACTACATGGGGATAATATTCGGCGAAACATTAAGATCGGTGTACTTCCTACAGAGTAACAACTTGGACGAAACCTATAGTTGTATTAGAAATGCCATTGAACTCAGCAGCATAGCACAATACAAACTGGTAGAGATGGTACTAATGAAAAACTTAGCGATTACTTTACAGCAGTTAGGAGAGCACCAACGCTCGGCCGAATGTATGAACTATGTTAAAAGTATGTGGAAACTATCGGGATTCAAGAAAGAATTCACTTATCCTTGAGAATGATACCGAACTAAATTTTCAATTGGATAACGTAAGTATTTATCCACCTTAAAACCGTTACGCTTAGCAAGCATATCAAATTGTTCACTGAACAAACACCCTACAGAACCTATAACACCAACAGATAGTTCCGACAGATTATTGAATACAGATAAATGATGCCTATACATCATCTCCATGGACTCCTCCACAATGGCAGCAATGGCAGGATGCTTAAGGTTTTCGACCAAAAATGGCACAAACGAAGCCAAGTAGGCCGACGGCCTTGGACTAGTGTAAGTCATATTCAGTATATGGCTAAGTTCGATATTGTACTTTTCGCCTAGTTTAACGGATAACTCCTTGGGCAGGTATCCGTAAAGATACGAGCGAAGCAGCAAACGCCCCATGAAAGCACCACTACCCTCATCGCCAAGGGCGTAACCCAGCGACGGTGTTTTGCTCTCCAATGTTTTGCCATTGAAAAATGTGATATTTGAGCCGGTACCTAGTATTACAACTACTCCTGGATTATCGCCAAACAGAGCATGGGCTGCACCTAAAGCATCGGACTGGGCACTAACCATGGCATTGGAGAAAAACATCCGAAGATAGTTGGCAACCATCTCGCCACGTTCCTGAACTCCACAGCCAGAACCGTAGAAGTAAACCTCTCGCACATTGTTTGAGTCTACACCTTTTGGAAAGTTATGTGTTAAGGCCGATAAAAAATCGGCTTCCGAATTAAAGTATGGGCTAAGTCCAATGGTTTCAAAATTCAAAATACTATCGCCATGAATTATTCGCCAATCCGTTTTTGTAGCACCGCTATCTGCAACAACTATCATATAATTTGACTAATAATTATTCTATTAATATTTCAGGAACTAATTAACTCAACACTCCTAATCTCTTTTACTAACATACTTCAAAACTAATAAATTCATCGGATTTACGGTCATACCTTCCACTTCTGCCGATACAAAACGCACCACCTTATCGTAGTATAATGGTAAAACAACTGCATTGCTCAATACCATTGAGTCCATTGCTTGGTATATCGATAAGCGCTCCGCATAGTCGGGCATTGTCATAGCCTGATTATATAATTTATCGTAATTGGAGTTTGAAAAATGCGTATAATTTGGCCCCTGTGGAGAGTGGTTCTTGGTTAAAAATAGCGAAAGATAATTTTCGGGGTCAGCATAATCCGCCACCCATGAACCACGGAACATTTGCAACTTTGAATTGGCCATCATTTCGCGGTAAGCAGCACCTGGTAACACCTCAATATTGATAGCTATACCCAACTCGCCTAGCTGATGCTGAATAAACTCGCAAATATCCAAATAATCGTCGGTTGTGGAGATTTTTATGGGCGGAAGCCCTTTCCCATTAGGAAAACCTGCTTCGACAAGTAATTTTCTGGATAAATCCGGGTTATAGTCAAACCCTGAAGTGCTGTTCTCAAAGCCCGGCATTCCGGGTGGAACAAAGCCCTGATGAGCAGGGTAACCCATATTACTCCTGAGGTATAGCATCATGCTTCTTCGGTCGAATCCATAGCCAATGGCCTTTCGGATTCGCACATCGGCCAGAGTAGAATTTTTAACTGAATCAATTAGAATTCCTAAGTACTCCGTGTTAAGGTATGGGCCAGTAATCATTTTAACCCGTTCCCTATACTTTGGGTTTAAATCGCCTGTACGTGTTAAAAGTTCATCCTTCGATGCCGAATGAACACCCGACAAAAAATCAACGTTACCATTAACAAACTCCAGAAACTCCGATTGCTTGTCGGCAATAAAGGTTACTGTTACTGCCTCAAGGTAAGGTAGTGCGTCACCCTTAGAGTCCTTTTCGAAATATCTGTTATTTTTACGGAGTACAAGTTTCTCTCCTTCCTTCCAAAACTTCATGTAAAAAGGGCCTGTTCCCACGGGGTTTCGTCCGAAATCTTGTCCGTAACGCTCAACCGCTTCGTGCGGAACCACAAAGCAGTAAGGCATACTAAGCAAACCTAAAAAAGGAGGAAATGGCTTTTGCAAATGAACCACAAAAACACTGTCGGCAGGTGCGCTACACCCATTAACAGTAGCCTCGGCATTCCTATCGAGCATTGATAAAACCCATGAGCCAGGCGATGCTGTTTTTGAATCCATTATACGACTAAAGCTATAAACAAAATCGCTGGCTACCACCCTTCGCCCTTGCGAATTTGTGAAAACGGAATGATTATGAAAATAAACATCGCCACGGAGATAGAACGTATACACCAAACCATCGGGTGAAATATCCCAACGTTTAGCAATACAGGACATAACGGTAAGCGAATCGGAGAGTTGAACTAAGCCATTGAAAATTTGGTTAACAGGCCAAATCAACGATAAGTTACGGGCAAATGCAGGGTCTAAGGTGGTTACACCCTTACTCTCGTTATACCTAAAAACCTGCCCATCGTCAATCTTGTTTATGGTTGATTTGCAGGAAAATAGCCCAACAATTAAAATAACAGAAAGTATCCCTTTAGTTTGCATTAGAAAAATAGATGAAACAACTTCAAACCTAAAGGAATTTTGGGAGATTAACAAATTATTAAAAACTAAAACGGAGCCGATAATTCGACCCCGTTTTACACCCTAAAACTAACCTAAATCTACTAAACCTTTAACCAACTATTAACCCTAAAACCTAACTTGATTATTTATTAACTATAACGCAAAGGTACGGGTAAAGTTTCATTAAATTCAAGACAAAAAAGGTGATTTAAAACACCATTTCTAACACCCTCATATTTACTGTAAAACAAAACGTTACAATATAAAACACTGTCGATTTTTAATGCTTTTTAACGCATAAAAAACGTAACACTTTTTCTATCCCAATAGAGTTAATATTGCCACCCAACGGAGGAAGTTTTGCGAGTTCTCTTGCTCTGTTTAACATGCTGGGGGAGTAATTTGTTTCGCTCCATCCAAAAAGGACTCTATAGGCCATGGCACACTTTAAATTTGCTGCTCTAAACCTAAAGGTATGCTCCGACTTACGACCTGGGTGAATATGCACAAACCTACCCTCATAGTTTCCAAACCTTATTGCCCAACGCGAACCATCGGAAATAGACAAGCACCTATAGTCCTTGCCATGCATACCAATCCAGTCCCGAAAAGAATCGGGTGTTGCATTTCGGCACATCTCCGGGTGGTTTAATAATTCTAATGCAATTGCAGTAGGCGAAAGTTCACCTGTATACATATCGAGCAAAGTGCCTCCAATACTGTTGAAAATATTGTTTATGGATTCTATACCATTATTATCTTTCCTAATACAATCTAGTTCAGCTATAATATAGTTTAAATGATGTTTCCAACAACAGAGTGCAACCGGAGGTGGAATTTCGGAATTAAATGCGATATTTGTGATATTGTTGGTCATTCCGTAATTTGAATTTGAACACAGATTACACAAATTAAACAGATTATCACAAAATTACTTATTAACTCAATTACCCAATAACTTAAACTCCAATATGTACCCAAAACTATCCATGTCGCCAATGTTCCGAGGCCTAAAGCCCGACGAAATTCAAGGTTTGATTGAACGTGTAGGCCACTCCGTTAAATCGTTTGGCAAAGGGCAAACAATTGCACAGCGCGAGGAGGAGGTGAAAAACCTTTGCATTATAGTTGATGGTAGCGTTAAAGGTGAAATGGTGGACTTTTCGGGCAAGATTCTGAAAATTGAGGAAATGCAAGCACCAATGCCCATTGCACATGCATTTCTGTTTGGCGAACGTAACCGATTCCCGGTTGATGTGGTTGCGTTGGAGGATTGCAAAATACTATTTATCCCAAAAGCCGATTTTATGAGGCTTATGCAGCAGAACGCCACTGTGCTTAGCAACTACCTAAACGCTATATCCAACAGGGCACAGTTCCTTTCCAACAAGTTGTGGTTCCTTTCATTTAAAACCATTAAGGAGAAAATTGCACACTACTTGCTGAACATCTCTCGAAGCGAATCCAAAACCACCATAGTTCTCCCAAAATCACACCAGGAGTTGGCTGAGTTTTTTGGTGTTACACGCCCCTCGCTGGCCAGGGTGTTTTCTGACTTAGAGGCGGAAGGTGTAATAACCGTAAACCGCCGTGAGATTAACATTATAAATAAAGGTAAACTAATGGAGATGATAAGGTAATTTTTATTTTAATATCGATACCTAGTCGAACTCTAGTTGTAAGTGTTATTTCTTTTGTTAATTTTACTATTGTTTATTAAACAGCTACTATACTTAACTAATTTTTAAAAAATGGAAAATCAAACAAACACTGAAATTGCGAGAGAGTCAATTGAGATTGAGAAAGAAGGTCTTATGCATTTATTTGAAACTAGAAAGTGGACAATGTTTTTGTCGGTTCTTGGTTTTATTTTTATTGGATTAATGATGCTTGCTGCATTAGCTATACTTACAGTCGGTTCAGGTGGTTTAGGTTTTGGCTTTGGCATAATGTTTTTTATAATGATGCTAGTTTTCATTGTAATTTATTTCTTTCCAATATATTACCTGTTCAAGTTTTCAGAATTGTCGAAAATAGCCTTGGCAAATAAAGATAATGTTCAATTAACAAATGCCTTATTGTATTTGAAAAAGCATTATAAATATATGGGTATACTTACCATTGTTGTGTTGAGTCTTTACCTTCTAATATTTATTTTGGCTGGCGTTGCAGGAACTATGTCGTCGTTGTTTTAACAAGTTATTCCCAGCGAATATATTGCCCGCATATTATGCGGGCTTTTTTGTAACTTTTATTCAGTTTAGTCAAAACATATTGACTTTTAGTCAATTTTTCGCCAACTTGTTAGTTAAATTTATTTGATTTGCTCAAATGCTCAATTTGAATTTATGGAATCAATTCGAAAGATTGTGAGTAGAATTTTCAATACATTTTGGCTTAGCAAGAATGAGTATGGGCTTCCTAAGGCTCTAAAGCGCTACAACAAATCCGATTATGTGGTACAGGAGAAGGCAAAATTTGTTTTTTACCTTTCAATAATCCTTGCATTTGCAATGTTCTCCCTTGTGATTTTAACTTGGTATATTCAACTATACAACCCTGCATACGGGAAACCCTACTTGCCTGTTTTAGCGCCTCAAATAACAGTATTTTTTATTTTCCTACTATGCATTATTGTGCTGGTAAAGGGCTTTTACAATCTGGCTGCTAACCTTATGCTAATTTCATCTTTAGTGGCTGTATGGGTAGTAGTATATTTTGATAAAAGCGAGGCTATTGGTAGGCTCGATACGATTTTCTACACCTTTGCGGCTTTAACTATGGTGCCGCTGTTAACCGGGAAAAGAAGTGTTAGCATTTTTATATATACAATTATAAACATTATTGTAATTGCTTGCTTTGTAATTTTTTTCAAAAACGATATTGGTATTAGTGATGCATCAATGCGAAGTTTTTTGTTGGATCTAGTATCGTCTTTAATACTGGTTGGTTTAATTGGATATAATTCCTACCGAATAAACAAACGAGCATTAGATAGAGCCGAAGCCGACATAAAAGAACGCAAGGAAACAGAGTTGGCTCTGGCTAAAAGTGAAAAGAAATTCAGAGACCTGGCCGATCTTTTGCCTCAATCAATATTCGAGACCGATCTTAATGGGAAATTTACCTATGTGAACAATACTGGTTATAAACTTTTTGGATATTCCCAGGAAGATTTTTTACAAGGGATAAATATCTTTTCGACTATTATTCCTGCCGATCATCAAAGGGCTATTGAGGGATTTAAGACTGTCATGAACGGAGAGCGCAGCAAAGGGGAAGACTTTACAGCGCTCCGGAAGGATGGGTCAACTTTTCCTGTTCAAGTTTACTCAAGCACTATTATTGACGATGGTAAAGTTGTAGGCTTAAGAGGAACATTAATTGACATTACCCAGCGAAAAAATTACGAGGATGCTATTAAGAAAAGCGAAGAACTGTTTAGAAGCGCCATAGAGTTTATGCCTAATTCAGTTGCAATTACAGATATTGATGGTAGATACCTTACTGTTAACAGATCGTTTACCATCGACACTGGTTATGCCGCACAGGAAGTAATTGGCAAATCGCAGGATGAAGTTGATCTCGGAATTGATTCCGCTCTAAAGGATGAAATCCAAAATAAACTTTCAACATCAGGAACTGTTGAGAACCTTGAGATGCGAATTTTGAATAAATCGCAAGAGCAAGTTTTCCTTTACTATTCAGCAAGAGTGGTTCAACTTCAAAATCAATTAGCCATACTTACATCAACTGTTAATGTTACAGAAAGGAAGAAGATTGAGTTGGAACTGGAACAGTATAGAGATCACCTAGAAATGCTGGTAAAAGAACGAACAGAAGAACTTGCAACTGCAAACGAGGAACTTTTGTCGATAAATGAAGAGTTGCATACTCAGCGCGAGGAACTGGAACGCACTCTGGAAGAGTTGCGCAAAGCCCAAAAGCATTTGGTCCAAACTGAAAAGATGGCATCGCTAGGAGTTATGGCTTCAGGGGTGGCACACGAAATAAACAACCCGTTGAATTATATTTCTAGCGGTGTATATGCAATTGACGATTATATCAAATCCCATCTTAAAGAGCACTCCGAGAATTTAAATCCACTTATCAGTGCAGTAAATACTGGTGTGGAAAGAGCAACCAATATAATTAGGGGTTTAAATAGATTTAGTAGACAAACTAGCAATATTGAGGAGCGATGCGATGTTCATACAGTCATTAACGACTGTTTGTCGGTGCTGAATATTCAACTGATGAATAGAATAGAAGTTGAAAAGAACTATGTAAATGAGAGTATCCTTGTTTTGGGGAACGAGGGTAAATTGCATCAGGCAATATTCAATATTCTATCCAATTCAATTCAGGCAATTGATGGCGATGGTTCTATTAAAATTGCGACAAAAGTTGTTGATGGTTTTGTTGAAATAAGAATAACCGATTCTGGCTGTGGAATTAGTTCGGACTCTTTAGGTCAAATTTTTGACCCATTCTATACTACCAAAGACCCTGGAAAGGGAACTGGACTTGGATTAACCATTGTTTATGATATTGTTAAGGAGATGTCTGGCACAATTGAGTTCGACTCAAAGGTTGGGTATGGAACAACCGTTGTAATTAAATTGCCTAAAATCAGTTAATTCTTGATAGTTCCATTAGTGTGCGCCTCCATATGCGTTCTGTATGTTAAAGGAGCGCATGAGTCTAAAGACGACGCGCTCGAACAAGGGTTGTAACATAAGGTGGTTAGTCAAGTAAACGAAAGAGCCAGTTATAAACTGGCTCTTTAAAATGCTATCGTGTCCAAATCTATTATTCAACCCATCGTTTTACATCTTCCATGCTTGGGTTTGCTAAACCAAGTTTGTTCTTCTTGTTGAACCCGCAAATATCGTTGAAGAGTTTGCCGGGGGCAACGTTAACCAACGAGGCAACTGTATTGAACCCCATTTTCTGTAGCACTGGAACCCAATCGACTGGGATACCCTTGCTGGTGTATGCTTCAACTGTATCCTTCTGCGCTTTCTTCTCGGGGCGCATTTGTGGGAAGAATAGCACATCCTGTATGGATGGCTGGTTGGTCATAAACATTGTTAGTCGGTCAATCCCAATTCCCATACCCGAGCAGGTTGGCATACCGTACTCCAACGAGCGCACAAAGTCAAGGTCAATAAACATTGCCTCGTCGTCGCCCTTTTCGCTTAGGCGCAGCTGGTCTTGGAAGCGGTCCATCTGGTCAATTGGGTCGTTTAGCTCGCTGTATGCGTTGCAGAGCTCCTTTCCGTTAACCATCAGCTCAAAGCGCTCGGTTAGCTCCGGATTGCTACGGTGGCGCTTACATAGCGGCGACATTTCAATTGGGTAATCCATAATGAATGTGGGCTGAATCATATGATGCTCGCACTTTTCGCCAAAAATTGCATCAATTAGCTTGCCTTTACCCATTGTTTCGTCGGCTTCAACACCTAAATCTTTACAGATTTTGCGAAGTTCGTCCTCGGTTTTGCCTGTGATATCAACTCCTGTGTGCTCTTTAATTGCATCGGTCATGGTTAAGCGGCGGAATGGGCGTTTAAAGTCAACCTCCTTATCGCCAATGGTAACCTTGGTTGTGCCATGCAGTGCAAGCGCAACGCGCTCAAGCATCTCCTCGGTGAACTCCATCATCCAGAAGTAATCCTTGTAGGCTACGTAAATTTCCATTACGGTGAACTCTGGGTTGTGGGTGCGGTCCATTCCCTCGTTACGGAAATCCTTTGCAAACTCGTAAACGCCATTAAAACCACCTACAATAAGGCGTTTTAGGTATAGCTCATTGGCAATTCGTAGGTACAATGGAATATCTAACGCGTTATGGTGAGTCATAAACGGACGTGCAGTTGCACCTCCAGGAATTGGCTGTAGTATTGGGGTTTCAACCTCAAGGTAGCCCTTTGAGTTGAAGAAATCGCGCATTGTATTGATAATCTTTGAGCGCTTAATAAACACCTCGCGAACGTGTGGGTTTACAACCAAATCAACGTAGCGTTGACGGTAGCGTAGCTCGGCATCGGTAACCGCATCGAAAACCTGACCATCCTTCTCCTTAACAATAGGAAGTGGTTTGATAGATTTCGAAAGCAAAGTAAGTTCCTGTGCGTGAACCGACTCTTCGCCCATTTGGGTGCGGAACACAAAACCTTTAACACCTACAATGTCGCCAATGTCCAAAAGGCGTTTAAATACTGTGTTGTAAAGCGTTTTATCCTCGCCAGGGCATATATCATCGCGTTTGACGTAAACTTGGATTTTACCTTTTTCATCCTGTAATTCAAAGAATGAGGCACTTCCCATAATACGGCGAGCCATAATACGGCCGGCCACGCAAACATTGGTTTGCTGGGAACTCATACTCTCAAAGTTTGAGATAATATCCTCGGTGGTGTGCGTTACCGGATACATTGCAGCAGGGTAGGGGTCAATCCCTAAGTTGCGCAACTCGTCCAACGACTGACGACGGATAATCTCCTGTTCGCTAAGTTCTTCTATTATTGCCATTTGTGTATTTTGTTTTATAAATCGTGCAAATTTACACGATATTTTCGATTGAACAATTTGATTTAAGACATTAGGTGTCAGAATCGTGATTATTGACTTCTATTATGAAAATTAGTTTAACAGTTTTGCTTAACTCCCGCCCCGACCCCCTCAAGGGTTTTAAGCCCTTGAGGGGGTTGATTAATGATAGTTCGTTCTTTCAAGGAGTAAGGTGTAAAACAAGAAAAGCCGCACTAAGGCGGCTTTCCAGAACATATTCAATAACCTTAGTATAGTTCCTTAAAGTTTGTTTTTTTAGCAATTCTATTCGATTTTCGGCGCTGCTTACGAACTGCTCTTGTATGAATCAATAAGTACATCACAGGAATTAATATCAATGTAAGGAATGTTGCAAAGCTTAATCCAAAGATAATTGTCCAAGAAAGAGGGCCGAAGAATGCCACGTTATCGCCGCCAAAATGGATATGAGGATTTAACTCTGTGAAAAGGGTTACAAAGTTGATATTCATTCCAATTGCAAGCGGAACTAGTCCAAGTATTGTTGCTGTTGCAGTAAGTACAACAGGCGTAATACGAGTTTTACCAGCTTCAACAATTGCATCGCGGGTTTTCATTCCTTTTGCAATTAGAACATCGGTGAATTCCACCAACAGAATTCCGTTACGAACAACAATACCTGCTAGAGCAACAATACCCATACCTGTCATAATAATCGATATTGTCATATCAAATAACATATAGCCCAGTAGTACCCCAATTATACTGAATATAACCTCCGAAATTATAATAATTGGCTTTGACATTGAGTTGAACTGGGTTACCAGTATGAACATAATTAGGAATAGTGCAAGTAGCATCGCATTCATTAAGAATAGCATCGACTCCTGTTGGTCTTCCTGCTCACCGGTAATTTTTATGTCGATGCTGGTTGATTTCTCAAAATTCGGAATTGCCTTATGAATTTGTGGAATAATTTCGTTTGCGGTGTAGCCATCCAATACGTTAGACGATAAGGTGATAACCCTTTTTAGGTTAAGCCTGTTGATTTGGCCATAGCTATTCACGTAATCAACCTTAGCAACCGACGAAAGAGGGATTTGACGAAGTATACCACTATTCATATCTCTGTAGGTGATCGGTAAATTCAGTAGTTGCTCAATATCGTTGCGTTGACTTTCGTCAAAACGAAGCATAATTGGGTATTGCTCTTCACCTTCACGGTATTTGGATATTTCGCTACCGAATAGGGCTGTACGAATTGCACCGCCTACCATTCCTGCAGAAATTCCTTCAATGTTTGCTCTTTCCCTATCAAGGTTGATGATTATTTCTGGTTTAGTAGTTGCGAAGTCCGACTTAAGCTCCTCAATTCCATCAATGCTTAAAGAGTCGATGTGACGCTTAAATCTATTCGTTGTACTAATCAATTCCTCCAAATTTTCGCCAGAAATTTCAATATTGATAGGTTTTCCGGTAGGTGGTCCCATCTGGTTCTTATCAACTACAATTTCAGCACCGGGAATATCCTTTACTGCCTTACGCATTTCGTTCAGGTATGCGCTGGTGTTTTGCCCATCGCGTTTTGCGTGCTCAACAAAGTTTACTGCAATTTTTGCAAGGTGCGATGATTTTGTAAAGTTATCGAACTCATCCTCCGATGCAGAGAATGCAACGTTTGTAACAACTGACTCAACAATAGGGTTGTTTTCTCCTAAAACCGCAATAACTCTTTTTTCAACAATTTTTGCAACAGAATCGGTTGTGTTGATATCAGTACCTACTGGCATTTTAATGAATGTATTGACAGTGTTCGGCTCGTTATCGGGGAAGAACACAACAGGAGTATGCACTATATTGTTCAATATCATTGTTACAACAAATAGTACAATCATCCCCCACATAAGTTTTACAGGACGCTTTCCTTCAAGAACCCATTTTAACAAGTTCTCATATTTGCGCATCATGGCTGGAATAAATCTGTGCTGAAAATTTCTAAGCATTTTATAGCCATAGATATTGTGTAGCCCAATGATAATGCCCAGTAGAACTACAAAGTTTGCAATGCCAAAGAACCCTGCTATATAAAGTAGTGCAGCACCAATACCCATGAATATTAGTATTCTGTATAGAGTTTTTCTGGGGATTGGATGCTCACCTTCATCGTGCTTCATAAAGTCGACAGCGAATACTGGGTTAAAGAAGTATGCCACAATTAATGAGGCGAAAAGCGTTAGCATTAAGGTTATGGGGATATAACTCATAAACTCACCAACAACGCCAGGCCAGAATGCTAGAGGGAAGAATGGTGCAAGAGTTGTAAGCGTTCCGGAAAGGATTGGGACAAATACTTCGCCTGCGGCAAACTTGGCCGATGTTTTAATATCCATGTTGGTTTTCTTGAAAATACGATGTGTGTTTTCAATAACCACAATGGCATCATCAACAACTATACCTAATGCGAATATGAACGAGAACATCACAAGCATATTCATTGTAAAGTCCATGTGTGGCAGGACAATGTATGCCAGTGCCATGGATAGCGGTACCGATAGCGCTACGAATAGAGCATTTACAAGACCCATGAAGAACATCAACACTATAGTTACAAGTATAAAACCAATGATAATTGTATTGTTAAGTTCATTTAGGGTGTTGCGAGTGTAGTGCGATTGGTCACCAGTAATCTCCACTTTTAGATTTGATGGGAAATTGTTTTTCGACATATCGTCGATAATTTCCTTTATTTGATCCGAAGCGTCGAGTAGGTTCTGTCCGCTTTTCTTAACAACGTTTAGGTTAACAACGTTTTTGCCATCAAAACGAGCAAAGCTCTCCACTTTTTTAAAACCATCCTTAACGGTTGCAATATCCTTTAGTTTAACTTGAGCTCCGCTAGATGTATTTACAACAATATTCATTACATCGTCAATGCTCTTAAACTCCCCAACAACACGAATTGAGCGGCTCATTCCTTGTAGGTCGATATTGCCACCTGAAACAGTTGTATTGTCGTAGTTTACAGCTTGTTCAACATCTCTGAATGTTAAACTTGCTGCTCGCATCTTATACATGTCAACATCTATCTGTATTTCTCTGTCGAGTGCTCCAACAATGTCAACTCTTGTAATTTCCTTAAGGCCTTCAATCCTATCCTTCATATCATCGGCGTAAATCTTTAACTTATCCAATGGTATATCGCCCGATAGGTTTATGGTCATAATTGGAATCTCACTTAGCTCAACTTCGGCTACAACAGGTTCAACAAAAAGTTCATCGGTAGGTAAATCCTTTTTAGTTTTATCTACCGCATCGTTAACTTTCTGTTTGGCATCCTTTAGTTCAACATCAGTGTTGAATTCAACTATGATTGCAGAGAAATCTTGTACTGAACGAGAGGTAATTTTCTTAACTCCACTTATGGATTTCAAGTTTTTCTCTAAAGGTCGGGTAACCAAATTCTCCATATCAACAGGAGAGGTACCTGGGTAGATTGAGTTCACAATAATCATTGGAATCTCAACCTCGGGCATCTGTTCTTTGGGTATTGTTAAGTAGTTAATAATACCAAATACTGAGATTATGAAAACCAGCACATAAACACTTATTTTGTTGTCTATGGCCCAACTGGTAACGAAAAATTCTTTAAATTTCTTTTCCATGGGTATGTTTTTTATCCCATTAATCAATTATCTAATTAAAATCTAACAGATTCACCGTCAATTAACTCTTGGAAACCTGAGGTGATAACTTTATCGCCAATGCTTAATCCATTAACCACTTCGGCAATTCCATTGTAGCTGTATCCAATCTTTATTGTCTGTTTTGATGCAATCCAGCTATTATCTTTTTGCTTTAGAACAAAAACGTAGTGTCCGTTATTGTCCTGTTGAATAGTATTCATGGAGAGAGCAATGGCATTCTTGTTTTGGTAGTCGTTAATTTGTATTATCGATACCATATTGGCTTTTAAATCTTCATTGTTGCTGCTAACGCGGGTTTCAATTAAGAATGTACGGTTAACAGGGTTGATGTAGTTACTCACAAAATCAACAGTAGAAGAAATTTCCTTCTTAATATCTGGGAACAGAACAATAAGTTTATCTCCCTTTTTAACTCTGGATGAGTAAGTTTCAGAAACCTCAGCTTTAACTCGTAGGTTGTTAAAAGCAACTACGCGGTATGCAACCAATCTTGGATCGGGCGAAACAATGCCACCAATTTTGATGTTGCACTCCTCGATTGTTCCAGCGATTGGGGATTTGATCTTAAATTTATCAATTTGTTGCTTTGTTGATATGATTTGTTGTTCAAGAGCTTCCTTGTTAGTTTTTGCTTGCAAGTACTGTATTTCGCTTCCAATCTTTTGATCCCAGAGTTTTTTCTGTTTATTGTAAACGTCCTCTGCCAATTTGTATTGAGATTCAAGTGCTTGAAGTTGGCTGTTGTATTCCTTGTCGTCAATTTGGGCTAAAACCTGACCTTTGGTTACGCGCTGGCCAACATCGGCGTATTTTGCAGCAATTGTACCAGGTGCTTCTGCTGTAACTGCAACGTTTTGGTCGCCGTCCAACGATCCTTGAACTCGTACAAAGTGATTGAACTCGGTTGGCTTAACTTCTGTAACTCCCACAAACTTTGTTTTGCTTTGGTTGTTTGTAGAGTCGCTTTCTGCCTTTATTTCTGCTTCTAGGTTTTTGATTTTCTCAGCAATTTGATCGTGTTGGTCTTTCAGTTTTGCTAGTTCAGCTTTCTTATCCGAACCACATGAAAGAATTCCGAAAACTAATGCTGCTGTTGTTACTATTTGAATTGCTCTCATATTATTTAGTGTTTTATTGTCTTAATTGTTATTGATTTCCGTATTTCTTTAAAATTCTATCGAGTTTTGCTTTGCTTTGTAAAAGTTGAAGCATTGAGTTGAAATAGTTTGATTGGGCTGTTAGGTATTGTCCTTGATTTTGAGTTAACTCAAAGCTCGATGCAACCCCTTCGGTGTATTTGATAATGGTTTTATCGTATATTTTTTTACTTAACTCCATGCTTTCCTTATTCATGTTATAACTGCTAAAGGCTGTTAAGTAATCGCTTTTAGCTTGGTCGTACTCCATTACTAACGACTGCTCAACATTTGTTTTGTTCAGTTGTGATTGCTTTAACGAAAGTTTTGCTTGACTTACTTTTGCCATCTTCATTCCGCTTGAGAATATTGGTAGGCTAAGAGAAATGCCAGCTATATCCTTCATTGCAAAACTGAACGAAGGTTCATTTAGTTGCTCTTGGTGTTTGTAGAAGCCAGATATGGTTGGTAAAAATGTCGATTTTTCTCTCTTTAGACTTAATTCGGAGAGTTTGACTTGCGTGTTTATCAGTTGCATATCAACAGTGTTTTCTACGTTGAATTCCTGCGTGCCAATAAATCCCAAATTGCACTTTTCAATAACATCCGATAGTTTCTCAGTTAGTACCAACTGTTGGCTATAGTCTAAACCAAGTTGAAGTTTTAAGAGTTTTGTAAGAATCTCTTTCTGAGCATTTAACGAGTTGATAAGTATTTCGATATTGGTTTTGTTAATTTTGATCTGATCAACATCCGTCTCTTCGTTAAAACCTACTTCGTTCATTTTTGCAAGGTCGTTATAGGTTTTGTCCATTACTTCTAGACTTTGGCTTAAAACGGAGATGTTTTCATCAACAACTTTAATCATGTAATAAGAGTTGGCTACATTCTCCATTGTTTGGTTTTCAACTTTGGCTAAGCTTTTCTCCGACAGTTCTTTGAATACTTTTGATGCTTGAAGTCCAACAATGTATTCACCGCTAAATATTAGTTGGGAAACAGTTAAATCAAAAGTGGTGTTGTCCTGAACAGCCATTGAGAGTTTTTCTCCCTCCATATAGTATTGCCATACTCCAGAACCTGGAGAAGTTTCTCGTTGTTGCAGTCCATCTATAAGTGGCAGTGGAGTTGCCGATAATCCTACCATGGGAAGGCTGAATTCGGGAACCTTAAAGATGTGCTGATAGTTGGCCGATAAACTTGCCTGAGGTAAACCAATTGCTGTGGTTTCCCAAACCTTCTTTTTGGCAGATTCAACATCAATTTTAGCCGATTGAACAGACCTGTTGTATTGAATTGCATAGTTCTGCGCATCGGTTAGGGATAACTTTAATGTGTCACTTTTAGTTTCCTGACTATAAGTGCAAAAAGAGATAAAAACCCCAATTAAAACTAATAATCCGTTATAAATCCATTTCATATAATTTAAGTATTAAATATTTACACTATAAGTTATTTATATCCTCTATGTCGAAGTTCTGTAATTTATTCTCAAGGAAATCGATTCCTTTCTCGTTTGCGATTCCTCGGATATGGTAAACAAAAATCTCTTGGAAGAATTTAGTGGACGTGAATTCCTCAACGCTGAAAAAATCGCTATCGATAATGTTCTCAATCCTTGATATTTGTAGTTTAGCAATTATGTTTTCGTCCAAGTCGTTTCGGTATAATCCTTCTTCTTTACCCTTTCTAATATTGTCAATTATGTTACTATGCATCTTTTCCCTACGAGCATTCAAGAATTTGGAGTAATGCTCGGGGTAATACTTCTTTAAGTCGTATATGGTGCCAGGGTTCATGTTCTTCATCTTATAGTTAATCATCTTGCTAACTATAAGTAGTTCCTCAATGGCATTAAGACCTGTGTCGCATTTACAGTCCATTTCGGAGCGTAATACTTCAATTTGGATATCAATTACCTTTCCTACCAAATCGCCCTTATCGCTTACATACTTGTAAAGGGTTTTTTTTGATATGCTTAGGTGCGATGCAACATCATCCATGGTTATGCTTTTTATACCATACTTGATGTACAGTTCGCTAACTTTTTCTAGTATTTTTTTTAGTTCTTCGTTCATAATTACACGTTGGAAACAATGGGTACAAAAATAACAAAAAACGTTTCCGAAGGTTTATTTTGTTTTGTTAACTTTTACAGTTTAATTCATAAATTCTGTTAAATCAGCGTGTTGTGCCGATTGTAAAAGTAGATGGTGTTTTCTTTCCTAGAAAAGAAATCCCGATGAGTGGTAATTTTTTGAGTGTGAAGTTGGTTTTTTGGGGGTTGAACCAATTTTAGTTTTTTACGAGGGTTTTTATTTCAAAATCAACATTAATCAATTTGTAGTTTAATTCTTTGATTTCGTCAAGCAGTTCCTGCTCTCTGCGTTCCATATCCTCTCTCGTGGCCTTAAGTTCCTCCATGTTTTGCTTTAGTTCTTCCTCGCTCGACATCAACTCTTCGGTTTGGAATTTCATCTGCGTAATAATTTTTTCGTTTTCCTTAATCATGTTGAAGAACTTTATGGATGATGCTAGGTTTACGCATCCTTTCCTCAGAAACTCAACCTGTACCTCATCAATTATTCTATGGCTAGCAATCTCCATAACGCCTAGTATTTCATCCATATCGGTTATAAGTGGGATAAGAACCACGCACGTTGGGTTTCCAACACCAAGTCCAGTTGTAAGGTGTGTATAATCTTTCGGAATATTGGTAAGGAATACAATATCCTTTTCGTAGAGGCACGAGCCAATTATGCCTTCGTACTTTTCGTAACGTTTGGTAATGTACTTCCGTCGGTCGTAGGCGTACGATGCAACTAAATCTAGGTATTCCTTGTTGTCCTCTTCATCTTTATTTACGAGAAAAATTCCACCCTGCAATGCATCCGTACTTTTAATGGAAAACCGAATAAACTCAAAGCATAGTGTTGCAGTATCGCTATGGTTTGCCCTGAGCAAATCCGATGCTTTGGCTAAGCTCTCGTTGAGCCAACTACGGCGTTGATTTTCCTTGATATTTTTTTCTTGTTCAATGGCCACCTCCATAAGTTTTTTTCTCATTTCGAGTAAGCCTGAGCCCAACTCACCTGTATTCCCAAATACATTTACTTCGGAGTAAAAGTTTCCATTTCCTACTTCGTTTGCAAAGTCGCGGGTGTTGCGAAGGGCAATGGTTAAGTCGTTTATGGAGTTTTCCATTGAAGAGAACTCATCGTTTCCTTTGATTTTGATGGGTTGAGGTAGCTCTCCTTTGCCTAGTTTTTTTACGGTACTTTGTATGGATTTAATTGTCTTGGTGATATGTCCGCTGATTTTTGCAAAGATTAATAGTACAAGGCACGAAATAGTTATAATCAGCATAAGCATCGATATATATGCCTTGTAACTGGTTTTCCGGATTTTGCTTGTTAATAGGTTACTTATCTCGCTTAGGCTATGACTGTAGTTTTTTGACTGATTATTTAAATTAGCTAAAGCACCTTCGTTATCGTTGCGACCTATTCGGGCATCAATGGCTGCATAGGCTTGGAATAATCGGCTGTAATCAATAAGTTGCTGCGCAACTTCGCTTTTAACACCGCCATAATGGTTCGATGCGTAAAGTAAGGTAGTTTGAACTGTTTCAGAGAATTTTCGGAGGTACGATGTGTCTCTTCTTATTATGTAATCCTTTTCGTGTCGGCGGAGCATTAGCATTTGGCTCATTAACCTATAGTCCACTTTTAGGTTAATTGTTTTTTCAACCTGATGAATTTTCCCTCTAAGCTCACCTTCCAGTCCAAAGTCTTTAAATCCTCGGGCAATAACCAATTCTTTAAAGTTCAAGAAGCTTTTATGGTAGTCAACTACTTGTTTTTTTAAGTCGATAATTTGCTGGTTATCGAAACTTTTATCTAGCAAAGATAATTCATCCTGTGTTTTACTCATCAAACTGTCAAATTTGCTGGAGTTTGTACTATTGCCTGTTTTGTAGAGTTGATTATTGAAGGCATCTCTAAATAGGAATTCATCTTTTGCAATCTGCATCATTAAGTTATACTGGCTTAATCGCTCCAGCGAAAGGAGTAATTCCTTATCATGCTCTGACGTTTTCTGCTGTATGAAAAATATTGAAGTGAATGCAACTATTGATATTAGAATTATTGCTGCTGAGAAGTATAGCAGTTTTTTGATGGTGTAGCGCCTGAGATTCATAGGTTGAAAATTTTATGCTGCAAAGTTTTCAATTCCCAGAATCTTTTAAGTTGCCCTAAGGTTAAGGTTTGGTTAATTTAAATTTTGAATCAATTTGGTAGGGTATTTGTTTGTGTAGATGTATTACTAGTAAATAGTTTAAACCTCAAATTTGAATATTATGAAACTGTTTGTTAAAACACTTGGAATAGTTCTTCTAGTTGGTTTGTTTGCTAGTTCAAACGCATACTCGCAAAAGATGGCAAAGGTAAAGTCGAATCCACATCATAGAACCGTTGTGGTAAAAAACAAGAACGGGAAGGTTAAAAAGGTGGTGTATCGTCCACATTGGGCACCCAATCGTACGTACTATCATCGTTGGATTTATTTTCCTCGTCATAATTTTTACTGGGACAATGTTAAGCGCGTTTATGTATACAGAAATGGTGTGAAATGGGTTGCTGTGGCAACGCTACCAGTTGCCTATGCAAAAGTAAACCTTGAAAAGGAAAAGAGCGTTGAGTTAACCGAGGTTAATGACTCTACAGAAACAGTTTATGATAAGAATGAGCAGCATATTAAGGAGTTGAAGATTGAAGAGTAGTTTACGGTTTGAAAAGGAAAAGGGATATCAAAAACGATATCCCTTTTCCTTTTATTCTACTTTGAACTTTATTCCTTCCTCTTTTTTGTTCCCCAATTTATCAACTACGCTTATATTTAATGTGTAGGTTTTCCCCGATGTTAGTTTTTCAATTGGATTCCTGTATGCAATTGGTTTGCCGTCATCAATATTGTAATTAATGGTAACCTCACCCGAAAGATTGTCGGTAGCAGCAAGGAATATTTTAACATCCGATGAATAAACATCAATATTTTCATTGTTTTCAGTTACTTGCTTGTGTGGTTTAACGCTGAAATGGTAAAATATTTCGGGAGCAACATTGTCGACTCCAACCTCAAACGAAAGGAAGTTTAAGTTATCAACATTATCGAAACCAGTACATTTAATAAGGAAATGTCCGCTTTGCTCAATTGTGAAAGGAGCAGAGTATTCTGTTTCTGCCGATTTATTTATGTTGTAAACAACCCTGCTAACTCCGGCCTCGTTGTCTTTTGCATTGATATGGATTTTTGTTGATGGGCCAATCCACATTGTGTCTCTTTGTAGAAGCTTGGGTCCATCGAGCTTGTAGGTTAATGTGGGCCCTGTAATATCGATGGTTGGCATACTGAACGATTCGGTGCTAGCGCCCGATTGGCTGCGGTTGTTTACATTGTCAACGGCGTACGATTTAACGTTCATTGTTCCCATTATATCCGAAAGCAACACAGGTTTCTCGTATTTAATGAATTCGCCGTTGTTAAGCGAGTAGAAAATTTCCTTAACGCCTGCTTTGTTGTCAACAGCGGCAATTTTTAGTTGACTTCTGCCCGACGAAAATTCCCTATTGCCAACCATGTAAGAGTTTCCTACAATCTCCTCAAAAACCATAGGCGGGGTTTTGTCCACAAAGAATGTATACGTTTGCTCACTCTCAATATTCCCAACCTTATCGGTTGCAAACCACGTTAGTGTGTGCTCGCCTTCGGTTATTCTTGCAGTTTGAATAGGTTTTTGGTAAACGGCAAATTCCGAAGAGTCAATTCTGTACTTGATGTTGTTTACACCAAACGAATCAACTGCAGTTAGGCTAAGGATTGCTCTTCCCGAAAGAGTGTTTTCGTGTTTATCGCCCTCAATCGATAGGGTTGAGGTGGGAGGGGTGCTATCTACAATAAATCTTCGTATAACTTCGTCCTCCTTGTTTCCTAGATTGTCGACTGAGTAAACTTTGATTTCGTACATTCCTTCCCTATCGAAGACAATCGGTTGGGTGTACTCCTTGTAAGGCTCGCCATTAACGGAGATGAAAGTTTTGTTCAAACCTGCATCGGCATCAGTTGCAGTAATTTCAACAATGCTTCCGCCCGATAGGTAAAGTATATCTTTTGATTCTTTTTGGGTCGATTTATTGAACATCAATTTTGACTGAGGAGGAACGCCATCGGCAAATAACTCGAATTTAATTTTACGTCCAATATAAAGGTCGAGGTGAGTCATTTGTATTGGGCCGTGTCCATTCCAGTAGAGTGGGTCTCCTTTTTTGTCGATACCAATCAGTTTAACCGCATTAGTGCCGTCAGGTGTTGTTCCAACATAAATGTTTACTGGAGCGCTTGGCGATACAAAAAGGCGATTTGTTGAATCAACATAAATTGTTTTGGTCTCCTGCTGACTAAAAACAGTTGTTGTCAGCAAGGTTAAAGCGCATATAAATGAGTATCTATATAATTTCAGCATAATCAATTCAACTATTTTGGCAACGAAAACTTAAACTCAACCCTACGGTTTTGTTTGTGCTTGGAATCAGGACAAGGAACACCTTTTACGCAATCGTTTAGGATGTTTGAATCGCCCAATCCTTTAACTTTCAACCTTCGAGCCTCAATTCCTTTTGATGTTAGGTAGTTGGCAACGGATTGTGCTCTACGTTCCGATAGTACTTTGTTCGATTCTGACGAGCCACGGGCATCGGCATATGCTCTAATCTCAAGAATCAGCTCGGGGAATTCTCGCATCAACTGGAGCATTTCCGCTAAGTTATCCAACGATTCGTTATGTATGCGTGCGCTACCTGTTTCAAAGTAGATATTGTCAATTTTAAAAATTGCTTCGGGCGAAACAATAACCTTGAATGTTGCTGTATCGCCAATATTTCCTACATTATCAATGGCGTAAACCTTAAGTTCCGACTCACCCTCCTTGTTGAACGATATAGCTTCAGAGTAAAGGTTGAATTGTAAACCATCTGCCGAATAGTAAAGTTGCTTTAGTCCAGAATAATCGTCTTTTGCATCGATAGATATTTTAGAGTCAACATCAACATAAAACCGATTCTCTTTCCCGAAAAGTAATCCTTTTTCAACCTTTACCTTTGGTTTTGGTCCCTTTGCATCGGCTAAAATAAGATAGCGTATCCTTTCTCCTTTGTTTGCATAAACAAAATAGTGCTTACCAGGGCCATCAAAGTACATAGGGTTAGCTAAACTGTCGCTACTAGGGATTAATACCTTGTTTTTGGGTTCATTGTTGGTCGATACGAAAAAGTATATTGGGGCATCTGCCTTAACATATATTTGGCCATTTGTGTCAATGTATATATTCGAATTTGCTTCCTGAGCAAATAGGCTGTGGCTGGTTGTTGCAATAAGAATAAAAAGACAAAACCTGTAAAAACTCATAAATTTTCTGATTTTAAATAGCAAAAATAACAAAACAAACTATTCGTAACTATTTGTGCTTAAATATTATTTGGTTTTAAATTTGAATTGGCTTGCCGCTTAGCCTAAATCCTACAATTAGGACATCATCTATCGGCTGATATTCTTCACCTCGCCACTCTTCAAGTGTAGTTTCAAGTATTTCTTGTTGCTGAAGCATTGGCAAATCGTGAATCTTAAACAGCAACTCCTTGAAACGCTTCGATGAGAACTTTTGTCCGTCAGCCCCTCCAAACTGGTCGATAAAACCATCGGAGAAAATATAGAAACTTGTTGGTGAGTCAATATTGATGGTGTGTAAAGTGAACTCGCGTTTTTCTTCCTTTTGTAAACCGCCAATTGGAACTGGGTCGCCTTTGATTTGGAACAATTCACCGTTTGCTATATAGTAAAGTGGGTTTTTTGCCCCAGCAAACTCAATTGTTTGTCCGTTGTTTGTGATGTTGCAAAGGGCCATATCCATTCCATCACGGCTGTCATTGTTCTCCTGTTTTAGTAAGTAGCGTACATAGCGGTGCATTTCGTTGAGCATTTCGTTAGGAGATGTTATTCCGCTACGAGCTAAAGTGTCGAGTAGGTTTAATCCAATCATACTCATAAAAGCTCCAGGCACTCCGTGACCTGTGCAGTCAACCGCCGCAATCAGAAACCCGCTTTCGTTCTCTAGTTTGTTGGGGAGTTGTATAAAGTGACGGTTCGATGATGTTTTTATAGATTTACTTCCAGTGTAGCCCGAGAACCAGTAAAAATCGCCACTAACAATTTCTCTGGGATGAAACAGAATAAAGGCATCGTTTATTGTAGGTATCAACATATCGTAGGTTGGCAGTAGTGCCTCCTGAATTCTTTGTGCGTAGTTGATACTACTTGTAATATCCCTGTTTTGCTTTTCAATTTGTTGCATGGCAACTAAAAGCTCATTGCTTTTGGCCTCAATCAAATCGCGTTGAGCTGCAATTTCTCGGTTTTGTTTTTCGAGTTTTTCGTTCGATTTCTTTTTTTGCAGGTAATACCGCGTAATCATAACGGCAATACCTAAAACAGCAAGAATTATGACAATAAATATGTTGCGTACAAGTCTTTGATTCTTTATGGTGACTTCCTGCAGTTGTTTTTCTTTGTTTAGGAGGTTTATCTCCATTTGCTGCTCTTGGCTTATTTGTTCAACCTTTGCAAGGCTGTCCGATACAGTTTCTAATGCTTGTTGTTTAGCCTGCAACTCTTGCTCTGTAAGTTCTTTTTGATTTTTTATTTCGGAGAGTTCGTTTTGGGCTTGGTTTACCAATTCTTTTGCTTGTGCCTCTTTTTTCTGAACCTCGTCGCGCTGTATTTTTCTGCTGAATGCCGTGTATAGTGAGAAATATTCGGCAGATTTATTGGAATCGCCCAACGCATCGTATATTTCCGATAGTAATGAGTATGTGTTTCGGAGAAGTTTTGGGTCATTAATCTCCTTGGCAATGGTGTTGGCTTCCTCTGCAGGTTTTAATGCTTGCTTAGGTTGTTCAGAGTCATTATAGGCGTTAGCAATGTTAATTAGAGTTGATGCTATTTCGGGCTTACGGTTCTGTTGTCGGTTAATGACTAAACATTTTTCGAAATATGATATTGCATCGGAGTAGTTTTCCTGGTCAACATCAATCATTCCGATGTTTGTGTAGAGAATTTTTAGTGCATTATTGTTGCCAATGCTTTGGCTAAGGTTTATTGCTTTTTGGAAAAGTGTTTTGGCTTCGGTTGTGTTTCCTGCAACCCAGTATGTTGTAGCTGTTTTTGTGTAAATTGATATGGCTAAGTTGAAATCGCCTGAGGCCTCCAACTCCTTGGCTTGGTTGATGTTGTCTTGAACTTCCTTTTGTTGTGTGGACGATAAGGATTTTGTTTGGGCTATACCCAAAAAGCATAATGAAATAAAGTATACGGAAAGTAAAAGTCGTTTAATCATACCTTAAGGAATTATTGCTCTGCAATAAAATTAACTTTTAACGATGTCATATGCGCAAACTCAACACCCTCATCAATCATATCTTGGTCTTCGTCACGGTGGTACCAGTTAAGTTCAATTTGGTAGCCTTCCTTGGCAATCTTCTCGATATGGCTAATAAGGTCGAGCAGTTTTTTTGATGATGATGAATTCAGGTATTCAAGCCTAAGGTCAATTCTGGTTAGAGGTTGAGGTGCTTTAACATACTCTACAATGTATCGTTCTAATGGCCGGTAGAACTCGATGGCATCTTCGGGTAACGATTTTCCTCTAATTTCGAAATAGCCCTTGCTGCCATCAGCTGTAATTTGCGGAGAATCAATGCGTCCTTCAATATGTAATGCTTCCATTTTGCTTAGAGTTTATAATGGTTTAACGTGTAAGGTTTGTTTATGTTCCACCCAAATTAGTGCAAATTTCAACTTGAGGCAAAAAATATGGCTAATAATATATAAAAAAGACCTATAGCATTAACTAGTAGGTCTTTATTGATAAACTTTAAAGATGCTTATTTCCAAGCGCCAAGAATTATCCCCATTACAGTGAACGATACAACCATATAGCCCCCATTTATCAAAATATACTTTAGGGAGCGATTCTCGAACAGCGAAATTATGGCTAACCCTAGCGCTACCCAGCCAAAGCCTGCAAGGAATCCGGCAATTGTGCCAAATGTCACATCGCCATCGCCAATAAAAAGTGCAAGGTTTAGTGCCATTACAAAGGCAAGTACAAATGATAATCCAAAAACAAGGACAATGTTTCGTTTGTGCAGGTCATCTTTGGTAAAATTATTCGCTTCCATCCATCCTTTCTCAAATATAGCATACCAGATTCCACCTATCAGGAATGTGGATAACGCTGCTACTAGAACTGCTAACCAGTTTAGGTTTTGCAATGCTGTACTTATATCCATACGCAAAAGTTTTGATTATGAATTATAAAACAATTAGGTTGGTATTAAGTTTAGACATTTGTTTAAAACAGTTTTTGTTCAAGTTCGCTGAGTTTAATTAGTTTTTCGGTTCGGGTTTCCTTTGTCTTATCTTGCTTTGCGGAAAGTATCCAGTGGTATATTGTTCGTTTGTAAGAATCGGATTGTGCGTTGAAGAACTGCCATGCAAGTTTATTCTCTTTTATTTTGTTTTCTAAATGATTTGGTAGATTCTTGGGTTTATTCTCATAGCTGTACTCGTTGTCTGATTTAATTTTGCGGTTGTTATACAGTTCAAGCCCTTTGGGTTGCATTAAACCCTTCGAAATAAGTTCTTCCGCTTTCTTAAGATTTACTTCGCTCCAGTTGCTCTTGGGATTACGGGGTGTAAATCTTATACAGTAGGATTCCTCATTAATGGATTTTCTTACACCATCAATCCATCCGAAACATATGGCTTGGTCAACCGATTCCGACCATGTTAGGCTTGGTTTGCCAGTGTTTACCTTATAGTATCCAACATATAGTTCTTTCTCGGAGAGATGTTTTTTTGATAGCCATTCTCTGAATTCTGCTCCGTTTTTAAAAAATACAGGTTTCATTTAGATGTCAATTGTCAGGACAAGTTATAAATATTCAATAAAACTTGCGTGTATTTTGTAACTAAACTAATCATAATCCGTTTATTTTTCCTGTGTTTGTATAGTTTGGGAATAAAATTGTAACTTTACTGAAAGGCATATCAGCACTAAAATGCAAAGCAACAATAGTTTAGAATTTAAAACGGTTTGGCACGATAAAGTTTCCTCCACCAACGATATTTGCATGGATTTTGCCCGTAGTGGTAGTGATGAGGGAATTGTTGTTGCCGCAAAATATCAGGAACAGGGTAGGGGACAGCGGGGCAATACTTGGGAGAGCGAGCAGGGGTTGAATTTGACTTTTAGCATTCTCCTCCGACCTGATTTCTTAAGGGTAGATGAACAATTTCTTATATCGAAAATTGCTGCAATATCGGTTTGTGATTGGATTGGTGCGTATTTAGGTGATAAGAATGTTGCAATAAAATGGCCCAACGATATTTACATTGAGAACAATAAGGTTGCTGGGATACTTATTGAGAATAGTTTTAGTTCATCAAAGCTCGATATTTCCGTTGTGGGAATTGGCATCAACTTAAATCAAAAGGAGTTCTCGGCCGATTTGCCCAATCCAACTTCCATGTCCATTGAAACAAGCAGAGTTTTTGATTTAAGCAATGCGTTACAAGAGTTTCTGAGTTGTTTCAACGAGCGTTACAGGCAGGCAAAGAGCGGTGAGTTGGCTTTAATCGATTCGGAGTATTTGAACAAGTTATACAGGAAAGATATTTACTGCACCTACCGCGCAAGTAACGATGAGTTCAAGGCAAAAATTGTTGGGGTGAAACCAACAGGCGAACTAATGCTCCAAACCGAAAAAGGTGGGGAGCGTTCATTTGCTTTTAAGGAGGTTGTTTTTGTGATTTAAATTGCATTGAATGCTTTTGCAATACCCTCGGCAAGAGCATTAACACCCTCTTCTAGTTTTTTGCCAAGCATCATTTTCATCATCATGTTGAGCTCAGCCTTAATGGTAATTTTCATTCGGGTGTCGTAGGCGGCAGCCTCTTTTAGTTGTACCCAGAGGAAAAATTGCAAAGGAACACGTTCGTCGCCAGTAAGTTTTATGGTGGTGAACTCTTCTTTCTCAACAAGTTTTAGTCCCATTGGCCCCATTCCCTGATAGCTAAAGCTACAGCTAGTTTCATCGGCTTGCCAATTATCTACCTTACCCTCCACAAGTGGAGTGAAATTCCTGAAATCCGATAGTATTTTGTAAATATCCTCTGCACGCTTGCTAATTGCTACAACTTTGCTTTCGTAGGTTTCCATCTTGTTCTTTTTTGAGAACGCAAAGAAAATAAAATGAATTGTTTTGTCAAAATGGATATATCGGATTGCTGTGATTGCTTTTCGTAATCAGTCTTTTTTTTAGATATCATTGTCAAATTATCAAATTGAGAAATTATATTTGGCTTTCAAAACAGATTGTATGCTAAAAGTTCTTCATCAACGCGGTCATAATCCTTACTTCAATATAGCAACCGAGGAGTATTTGCTTAAGAATAAAGCGGATGATTTCTTCATAATCTACCGAAACAATCCTTCGGTGATTGTGGGAAAACATCAGAATACCAATGCGGAGATAAATCATCAGTTTGTGGAAACTTATGGTATTCCTGTTGTTCGGCGATTGTCGGGTGGTGGAACGGTATACCACGATTTGGGTAATATCAATTTTTGCTTTATAATGAATGGGGCAGAGGGACAGTTGGTGGATTTTAAGCGTTATACCGAGCCAATTATTGATATTCTTCAGGGATTTGGGGTTGATGCATTCTTGGGCGGCAAGAACGATATTCGAGTGGGTGATAAGAAAATATCGGGTAATGCTGAACATGTTTACCGCAAAAGAGTTTTACACCATGGCACACTACTTTTTCAATCGGACTTGGATAGGCTGAACGAGGCTATTCGGGTCGATTTGTCGAAGTACCACGATAATGCTGTAAAGTCAATTCGAAGCACTGTGGCAAATATTTCCGATTTCCTTCCATCGCCAATGGATGTTGCTTTTTTTGAGGAGATTCTTATTGGCTTTATGCTAAGTTACTTTCAGGAATCAGAGGAATACTCCCTAACTAATGAGGATATCGATGCTATAGGTACATTAATTGATTCAAAGTATTCGACTTGGGAATGGAATTATGGCTATTCCCCTGTTTATGAGGTGATAAAAAATATTGAAACATCAGCAGGAGAGTTAACTATAAAAGTAAATGTAGTTAAGGGCTATGTTGATGATTTGAGTTTTAGCGGGGTCGATATTTCAAATGAGATTGTCGAGCGCTTAAGACTTCTACTTGTTGGTAAGATACATTCTGCCAAAGATATTGCTATTGCAATTGCCGATAACAAAATAGGCGACTTCTTTCAAAATCGCCTATCCGTTAAATTAACTCATGAATATTTCTGTTAGACTATTTTTTTTGACCTTCCTTAGGAGGATCAACTCCGTATGCAATTCCCTCGTAGTAGTGAGTTGGAACTTCTTTGTAGCCACCTCTGGTCTCATTTTTAGTTATAAGAACATATATTGCCCCTAGAGCCGCTGCTCTACGTTGCAATCTAATTCGGGCATTTTTTTCTGCGGCTTTTGCTGTTTTGCTACTTGTTCCAGATTTCGCTTTAATCTCCCCGTATGCGTATAAACCATCAACATCAGATGGATTTTCTGTAACAATAACTGATTGGAAATTGGCTTCATCTAGGGCTTGGTAAGCCATGCTGTTAAAGGCTTCAACTCTGCCATTGCTATAAAGAATTTTGTGGATTTGTTTGCGTGTAACATCTTCAACCTTTTTAGTGTCTGCTTTGTAAAAGGTTATTTTGGAAGAACCCACACTTTGCACTTTTCCAACAATTTTTTTGTTGCTAACAAGAATGATTGTATCCATCATCATGCCATCATCTTGTGCATAGCCTATCGAGGTAAAACCAAAAAAAATGAGTATTACAATAAGTTTTTTCATAAATTTTTGTTTCATAAAACTTTGCAAAGTTAATGCCATTTATTTAATAATCTGATAATCCATTAATAAAATTGATATAACAACTTACGTGAAAAAGTTAGGAAAAGTTATATGTGGACTTTTGTTTTATCTAAGCATAGCTAGTTTCCTCTTGCAACAAAGAAAAAGGATAAGGATATTAATAGTAGTTGCTTAAATGTAGATGTTGCGATTAAATCGGGAAGCGGAATTGCGAGCCTGTAAACAAGAATAAGCCCGATGAGCAATGCCGAAAGTACTGTGATTGTTTGTTTAGAGAGGAAGCCTCCAATGATAAGTAGTACAGATAGCACAAGCATTGTTAGCGATAGGTAGAAGTGCAAACTTTCTGGGTTAATTGGGTTTACGCCCTTAATGTTGTTAATAAAGATATATGCCGCAAACGTTATGCGTAAAAGCCATGTTGCGAATGGTAGTGCAGATTTAAATGGTTTCATGTTTTGTGTGTTTAGAAGTTAAACGTACTTTTGCGAAGTCTTATTTTATCAAAGATATTAAACACTATGGAAAAACTCAAATATTCTTTACAACTTTTAGGTTCTGCATTTGTGTGGATTGTAATGGGAGTATTGGCCTTTATTCTTTTTTTTGGCGATTTTACCGTGTGGTTGCTAACCTTCTGGTGGGATAAAAGGCTCTTCTGGTTGCATCGTTACTCCATTTTTTGGGCGATGTTCCATGTTCACCTAAATCCTTTCTGGAGGATAAAGTTTGAGAGCAAAGAGAATATTGTTAAAGATAAAGTCTATGTTATTGTATCTAATCATCAAAGTGCTTTCGACATAGCCTTGCTTTATAGAATTAATATACACTTCAAGTGGGTTGCTAAGCGGGAGTTGGTAAGAGTTCCTGTTATCGGGTGGAATCTGCTATTGAACAAATATATCCTTATTGATAGAAAGAATGCTTTTAGCAGTAAAAAACTGCTCCACGAGGGTGGTAAGAATCTGAAAATGGGAAGTTCTGTGTTGATTTTTCCCGAAGGGACAAGAACCCCTGATGGAAGAGTAAAACGGTTTAAGGAGGGTGCATTCTTGTTGGCCAAGCAAGCACAAGTGTCTATTCTACCATTGGTAATTGAGGGCTCTAAGGATGTTTTACCCAAGCCTGGAGTTATAAGTTTGATTCAAACTTTCACCATCAGAGTGTTGCCAGAAATTCCTTACGAATCATTTAAGGATACAGATGTGGCCGAGTTGACCAAAGATGTTAACAAGTTAATTCGGGACACCCATTCGCAAATGGAACCTAAATGGTACAAGTAGAGTTAGCCTAAGTCATTATGTGACAGGAGTTGTGCTGTTTAGTAATACTTTTTAAGAAAAAAAGTGATTAATTCTTTGCCGATTAATTATTCTTTTATACTTTTGCAAGCCAAAATAAGTTAAACATTTCATACTAAGATACGATGTACGCTATTGTTGATATTGCAGGACAGCAGATGAAGGTTGAAAAAGATCAAAAACTTTTTGTAAACCTTTTAGAAGGCGAGGTTGGAGCTGAAGTTAAGTTCGAGAAAGTTCTACTCGTTGATAACGGTGGTAAAGTAACCATTGGAAAACCAGAAGTTAAGAATGCTTCGGTAACTGCTAAAATTTTGAACAACGTTAAAGGTGATAAAGTAATCATCTTTAAGAAGAAAAGACGTAAAGGGTATAAGGTTAAGAACGGTCACCGTCAACAGTATACTCAAATTCAGATTTCTGAAATTGTTGCGTAATAACAAAAATATTATCAAGTCATGGCACACAAAAAAGGAGTTGGTAGCTCACGAAACGGTAGAGAGTCACATAGCAAACGTTTAGGCGTTAAGCTTTATGGTGGTCAAACGGCAAAGGCTGGAAATATTCTAGTTCGCCAAAGAGGTACTGTACACAATCCTGGTCAGAATGTAGGAATTGGTAAAGATCATACATTGTTCGCTTTAATCGACGGTGTTGTATCGTTCCGCAAAAAGGCCGATAACAAGTCGTACGTATCTGTATTACCTGCAGAAGCATAGAGAAATCTATCTAAAATACAGAATCTCCTGTGCAAGTATTGTACAGGAGATTTTTTTTAATAGTTTTTCTATCAACTTTTATATAATTAACTGATTAACCTTTCGCTAATAAGTGTAATTTAGCTGGCGTTTTTAGTTTAATATCGATTTAATATTTCCATATATGCTTACATTAAAAGTAATTCGCGACAACAAGGAAGAGGTTATCAAACGTTTAGCCATTAAACATTTCGATGCAAAGGCTATTGTTGATAGCATAATTGCTTTGGACGATAAACGTAAAGCAATTCAGTTACAACTGGATAATAACTTGGCTGAGCAGAACTCGCTTGCAAAACAGATTGGTAAATTGTTTGCCGATGGCAAAACTGCCGAGGCCAACGAGGCTAAATCGAAAACTGCCGAGTTAAAAGAAACATCAAAATCATTGTCGCAGGAGTTGTCCGATGTTGAGCCCGAGTTGAAAAAACTTTTAATGCAAGTTCCAAACCTACCGCATACTTCTGTGCCAGCAGGGCATGGTGCCGAGGATAATGTAATTGTTCGTTCAGGAGGTTTGGTGCCAGAGTTGCCAAAGGATTCTGTTCCTCACTGGGACTTGGCTAAAAAGTACGATATTATTGATTTTGAGTTGGGTGTTAAGATTACTGGTGCAGGTTTTCCTGTTTATAAAGGTAAAGGCGCTAAATTCCAGCGTGCTCTTATCAATTTTTTCCTAGATGAGAATACTGCAGCAGGTTATCGCGAGGTTCAACCACCCCATATGGTTAACGAGGATTCTGCTTACGGAACAGGTCAGCTACCTGATAAGGATGGACAGATGTACTACATGCAGGTTGATAATTTCTATATGATTCCAACTGCGGAGGTTCCTGTTACCAATATTTTCCGCGATGTAATTCTAAACGCATCGCAATTACCTATTAAGATGACCGCTTATACACCTTGCTTCCGTCGTGAGGCAGGTTCGTACGGTAAGGATGTGCGTGGGTTGAACCGTTTGCACCAGTTCGATAAGGTTGAGATTGTTCAGGTTCAGCATCCTGACCGCTCCTATGATTCGTTGGAGGAGATGGTTGCGCACGTTGAGGGAATTCTTAAGAAACTTGAGTTGCCATACCGCATTGTTAAACTTTGTGGTGGTGATATGAGTTTCACCTCGGCATTGACTTACGATTTTGAAGTTTTCTCTACTGCTCAGCAACGTTGGTTGGAGGTTAGTTCCGTTTCGAATTTTGAGTCGTACCAGGCAAACCGCATGATGCTACGTTACAAGGAGGATGGTGATAAGAAGGCCCAAATTGCTCATACTTTAAATGGAAGTTCGCTAGCATTGCCCCGAATAGTTGCAGCGTTACTGGAGAATAACCAAACCCCAAATGGTATTAGAGTGCCTAAGGTGCTTCAATCGTTCTGCGGGTTTGAGATGATTGATTAAGTTTTGTTCCATTAATATAAGCCCTGTCAGAGTAATTCTGACAGGGTTTGTTATTAATGAATATCTAATCTTACTTATAAAGCATTTCGCCCATTTCAACCATTTTTATAAAATCGGCTTTGTAGCCGTACTCATCTAAACCTGCGGAGGTTTTTGCTCGCTTTAAAACATCAGCAAATGTTGCATTGCCTTTGAATTCCGATTCGCGAAGTAGCATTCCAAATTCAGCCACTGCCGATGCAAACATTAGGTTATTGGTGCTTTTATTTTTTCCTGCTTCAACTTTTTCAACAATTAAGTTGCTGGTATCCTCGTTTGGTTTTTTATAACGAACCTTTACGGTCATAAGGTTTTTACTGTTTACCTTGGTTTGTTGTTGGTATTCAAGAGGGTCAATATTTGAAACTTCTTCGTCGGAATCGGCTGGAATAACTTCGTAAAGTGCAGTAACTGTGTGTCCGCAACCAATGTCGCCCGCATCCTTTTTATCGTTGTTGAAATCCTCCTTGTTCAAAATTCTGTTTTCGTAGCCAATCAATCTGTATGCTTTAACCTTTGTGGGGTTGAATTCAATCTGGATTTTTACATCCTTAGCAATGGTGTATAGAGTTCCCCAAAGCTCTGTTCCAAATACTTTCTTTGCCTCAAGGATATTGTCAATATAAGCGTAATTACCATTTCCTGCGTTCGATATTTGCTCCATCTTAGAATCTTTATAGTTGCCCATTCCAAATCCTAGTATTGATAGAAAGATACCATCGTTTCGTTTCTCCTCAATTAATCGTACCATTTCGGCATCGCTACTGGCTCCTACGTTGAAATCGCCATCCGATGCAAGAATCACCCTGTTATTCCCATTCTTAATGAAATTCTGCTTTGCAATTTTGTATGCTAGGTTTATTCCTTCGCCACCTGCAGTTGAGCCACCAGCCTGTAGCATATCCAAAGCGGCAATAATTTTTTCTTTCTGATTTCCTGAAGTTGATTCCAACACAACACCTGCAGCACCTGCATAAACCACAATTGCAACTCTGTCCTGTGAGCGCAAGTTCTCAACCAAATACTTGAATGCTTGCTTAAGCAATGGTAGTTTGTTGGCAGAGTTCATTGAGCCAGAAACATCAATTAAAAAGGTAAGGTTGTTTGCAGGAATCTCGTTTTCGTTGATATTTTCACCCTTTAAACCTACTAAAAACAGTTGATGCTTTGTGTTCCAAGGGCATTTGTCGGCCTCAATGGTAATAGAAAATGGGTGACCATTTTTGGGTTGAGGATAATCGTAATCGAAGTAGTTTATGAGTTCTTCAATTCTTACGGCATCCTTAACAGGTTTTTGGTTCTGGGTAAGGAATCGGCGGACATTGGAGTAGGATGCTCTATCTACATCAACAGAAAAGGTTGAAAGCGGGTTGTTTACTACATCCTTAAAAATATTCTCGTTGATAACATCGTACGATTCGGTGTTGAAATTTTCTGTCGCATCGTAATCGTAAGCAACTCCGCCTGCAAATGAGACTGGGGCAGCGCATTCTGCAACAACCATCATCTTTGATAGTTTTGCGCTTCGCTCTTCTTCCTTAATCTCGACAAGTTGAATAGGATTTAGCGCAAAGTTTACCCGTGTGGTTGAATTTGCTTTTACATCGATATTCTTTTTTACGCTAACCTCGTACCCGCTGACTAATGCTTTGATGTCATACTTTCCAACCGCAATCGATAGGGCATAAGCACCATTGGCGCTAGTTGCTTTTTCGGCAACTACTTTCCCATTTTGGAATACTTGAATTTTTGCACCAGCAATTGTTTTTGAAGTGGAATTATCGGTAATCAGTCCCGATATCATTCCAGTTTGTGCGCTAATAGTCATAAGCGAACTGATTAGTAGCACTCCGATTGTTGAAATTAAAGTTTTCATTGTATTCTGAATTAAGTTAAACTTGTGATTGTTTATCTAGTGGATACAATGGGGAATGATTTTCCATAAAGTGGACTAATATTTTTTGTATTTTTATTTCGATTAATTAGTATTTAGAGTTTAACAGTGAATAAAGACAAGGAGGACATATCTGCTTTTAGTGATTTGCAACTCATTGACCTCTACAAAAAAGTCGGCGATAAGCAAATTGTTGGTGAAGTATATAAACGGTACACCCGCTTTGTGTTTTCAATCTGTATGAAATACCTTAAAGATGAGGATGACAGCAAGGATGCTGTGATGCAGATTTTTGAGAAGTTGTTTGTTGATTTGCTCAAGCACGAGGTGTCAAACTTTAAATCGTGGTTGCATTCGGTTACTCGAAATCATTGCTTACATATAATAAGGGATTCAAAGTATCAGAATCAGAAAATGAAAGATTTTTCAAATTTCGAGGAGGAAGTTATGGAAAATCAGCTCTTTTTGTATCAAGATAGTGTGAATGTTCTGGAAGAGCGAGTTGCTGAGTTGGAACGTGAGTTGGGCAATCTTTCGAAGGAGCAGAGGGTGTGCGTCGAACTTTTCTATCTGAAAGATAAATGCTACCAAGAGGTAGCGGAAATTACAGGCTATTCGCTGAATCAGGTGAAAAGTTACATACAGAATGGTAAGCGCAATTTGATAATCAGTTTGGTTGGCAATGCAGGAAAACAATAACATATTCGATGAAAGTTCAGGATGTATCCGTCAGGATGCTCTTCTGGAATACCTGCAAGGCAAACTCTCGGGTAAGGAGAGAAACCTTGTGGAGAAACATTTGCTGGAGTGTGAGATGTGTAGCGATGAACTTGAGGGTTTGACGAATCTTTTGGAACCAGAGAGAATAGTTGAAATTGAAACAGAATTGAATTCTATGGTCGACCAGCGGACTATGCCACGAATTTCTTGGCTTAATCCAAAGGTGGTTTACAGAGTAGCCGCTGTTGCAGTACTAACCATTGGTGTATCGACTCTGCTTTACCTCTTTGTTCTGAAAACAACTCCTCCAACAATGATGTCGGAAAGTCAGATGCCAAGCACAACGGCTGAAGTGACTGATAGTACAGCACCTCTTGAGGTGATTGCCATACCTAAGGATGCCACTGAACGGTTGGAATCACAAAAAAAGGAGAGTAAACTAGTTGAAAGGCCTGCAGCACCAACAATTATTGCCAATAATGTGCAGATTGCGGAGGAGGTTCTTATTGCCGATTCTGAAGCAGAAGTGACTGATATGGACGAAATGGAAGAGGTTGTTCTTGCCGAAAAAGTTGTTAAAGCAGATAGTGCAGCTATTGCTTCTAGTAATGCCGCTGTGGCGGGTCAACAAGCCGATGCTTTAAGGGCCGCAAGTGCCGAAGCGAAAAGAGAAGAACTAGCCATTGCTGGTGAAAGCGCAAGATTATCGAAAAAAGCGATGATTTCAACAGTTGGTTTTGCGGAATCAAAAGTAACTATTGAGAGCGCGTTGAAGAGTTTTAATCAAAAGAACTATAAGAAGGCTCTTGTTGAATTTAATGCTATTTATAGTCAAAATGCAAGCAATGATACCGTTATATACTACAGGGCAATGAGTTTTTATAGGTTGAATTCATTTGCTGAAGCAATTGAGGATTTTCAGAAAATGAATGGCAAAGAGGAAAGCGAATTCTTTTACGATTCTCAGTGGTACTATGTGTTATCGCTAGCAGAGGTTGGACGAAACGATGAAGCAAAGAGTTTGCTAGAGGCAATTGTAAAAAGTGATTCACCTTACAAGGATTTGGCTAACCAGAAACTAAAACAATAGTTTATGACAAAAAAACAAATAAAGCCTCCAATTGGAGGCTTTATTTGTTTAGGTTGGAATGGGATGTTAACTGGTAGGGCCTGTATCTGTTTTGGCCTCTATTGTAGTCTGAGTTGTTGATGATACATTGGAAAGGAAGTTGTATCCTGTTTTGCTTTCAATATAATCAACTGTTGTGCGGTAGTAACCCCATGCTTGGTTACTTACTGTTTGGGTGTTTGGCATCCAAACTGCAATAATGCGTGTAGATGAGGTTATTCTAGTTACATCGCTTGAGCCAACTGGTAGCACAACGATAATTTTCCAAACATACGAAGGAACAACAATGTTTTTTGATGAAATTGTCTGTTTTGTGCCACTCGAACCTGTTCCACCTTGTCCGTAAGGTCCCGATATAATGTAAAGTTCATTTCCTGCATTAATCAAAGTTCTGCAATAGTTTTCAAGGTTAGCCCAGGTTATTTGGTTGTTTTTGGGGGCCTGAGGAATCATATTAGTCATTAGAAAAGTTGCAGAGTTGTCGGTGGTTGATCCTGTGCGATCGGCACTTGGACACATATGTCCACGGTCGAATCCTGAGCCACTATAGTCGGTTCCACCTACTTTTACCCAACTCGATGGGAGTGTTGCATCTGCTCTAAAATCATCCTGACGAGCAGCAGAGCCTATCCATGCAGTGCTAAGATGCCACGATACCCAGTTACAAGTTTTTTTGCTATTGTTGTACGACATTGTGTACTGGGTTTTGGTCATTAGGTAATTGTTGGCATTTGATGTGCTTGTGGTTGCGCCCGATGGATTACCCAATGCCATATTGTTATCGCGAGTAGCAGTGGCTTTTTGTCCATTGTCCTCAGTTGGAGTTTCAGTAACCTTTTCTGGAATAATTATTTCTTCCTTTTCGCAGGAAACCAAAATGGCCATAGCAGAAATGGATGCTATGAGCAATAATCTAGTAGTTAATCTTTTGATTTTCATAAATAATAGGTTTTAGGTTGGTGCGATAAATGTAATGAGATGATTCAATAAAGGTTATAGTAATTGTGTTTTATTATTCTTAAGTTTTTGTGAAGTTTAAGAATAAACCAATAGTTATTTCGTTTAAAAATTTCTTTTTACTGCCTATTGTTATGTTTTGGTTGATATTGTCTTAGTAGTGTAAGGGTTTTGTTATTCTGGATTCTTAACGTATATTAACAGTAATTTTTATTCTTGTTGATAAGTTGATGTGATAGAGTTTGCACTCTTTTTAACTTTTCCAATTAACATCTATTTTTTTTGCAAAAATTAATGTAGGTTTGTATTTGTGTTCAATTTGAACCAAAAACTCTTTTCATTGATGCTAAAACTTTGAATTATGCAAAGGATAATTCTTACTCTGATAGTTCTACTCTCGACTTTAACTGTTTGTGCTCAAAATGCAACCGATAGGAAGAAGCAATCGGGACCTTTCCCCAAGGATTGGGTTTTAGTTGAGAAGGGAGGGCTTTATGGATTTATCTCAAGCGAAGGCAAGGAGATTATAAAACCACAGTACACAAGGGTATCTGCTTTCGATGAGGTTCAGCGAGGCTGGGCTCAGGTTGAAAAGGATGGTTTTATTGGATTTATATCGATTGATGGGAAAGAGATAATTAAACCTCAGTATACAAAGGTTCACCCTTTTGGAGAGTTGCAGAAAGGTTGGGCATTAGTTGAAGTGAATGGTTTGTATGGTTTTATTTCCAACGAGGGGCGCGAAATGATTAGCCCTATTTATAGTAAAATTCATCCATTTGGAGAGCATTACAAAAACCTTGCTTTGGTTGAAAAGGATGGACTTTTTGGCTTTATCTCTATCGATGGAAATGAGGTGGCTAAACCCCAATACCAAAAAATTAGTGCTTTTGGTGAGTATCAAAAGGATTGGGCTTTAGTCGAGAAGGAGAGTCTTTTGGGTTTTATAAATGGTGAAGGTAAGGAAATAATCAAACCACAATACAATAAGGTGTCTCCATTTGGTGAGTATACAAAGGGCTGGGCATTGGTTCAAAAGGATAGGTTTTTGGGATTTATATCATTTGAGGGCAAGGAAGTTATTAAACCACAGTATGATCAAATAAAACCTTTTGGTCAGTTCCAGAAGGATTGGGCAATGGTTCAAAAGGATGGCCTTTGGGGATTTATTTCGCTGGAAGGCAAAGAGGTTGTAAAACCTAAGTACGAGAAAATAAACTTTGGTGATTCGCTTAGCAATAAGTTTGGAAAGCAGCCTGTAGCTGTTGATGGGAATTAATCTACAACTAAACTTAACAATAAAGATATTTTTGTCCTCGATTTAATCGAGGATTTTTTTATAACTAATCCTTAGAAAATTAGGCAGATTGTATTGATTTTTCACCAATAACTTAATAACCATTAACTAATAACTAATCCATAAAGCTATTGTTTAAATAAAAAGTATCGTTATATTTGCACCATTCAAAATACTATTCTTTTAGCGAAAGGATAGATTTATAGAGAAGAGCGGAGAGAACAGGCTCAATGAACCTCTAGCAACCTGCTACTAAAAGCAAGGTGCTAAAACCTGACCCGAAAGGGTAATTATAACTCTAAACTAAACGTTATGCTGAGTTTAAACATTTCAGGTTCAATTGTTACAACAGGTTATTACACCTGCTTGTCGTTACTTATTTACAACCAGTTCAGAGGTACTTCTCGAATGCGCCGCTTCGGTCGAATGCGGTAGATAATCAGTTACAATCCTTACGGATTTAACCTATCGCGTTGCGGGCAACGCGAGGGTGCTTGATGCGTAGCATCAAAATGAATTTTCACAATACAATAACGAATGTTGCTCATTGAATTTCAATCAACGAACAACTATCAACGAACAACTACTCTTATGTCACAAACATATCATTTCGATACCCTGCAGGTTCACGCAGGTCAATGGGTGGATGGCGAAACGCTGTCGAGGGCTGTACCCATCCACCAAACAACATCGTATTTATTTAAAGACTCGGAGCACGGTGCCAATCTGTTTGCACTGAAGGAATTTGGTCATATTTACACTCGCCTTAGTAATCCAACCACCGATGTGTTAGAAAAGCGCTTGGCGGCATTGGAGGGAGGAAAGGCTGCCTTGGTTGTTTCATCGGGACACGCAGCGCAGTTTATTGCATTAAGCAATATACTTTGTGCTGGCGATAATTTTGTTTCATCGCCTTACTTATATGGCGGTAGCCATAATCAGTTTAAGGTTGCATTTAAAAGGTTAGGAATTGAGACTCGGTTTTCACCAAGTTTGAAACCTGAAGATTTTGAGCCTTTGATTGACGAAAACACAAAGGCTATTTACCTTGAAACAATTGGCAATCCCAGTTTCTGTGTGCCAGATTTTGAGGCGTTTGCCCGATTGGCCAATCAGTACGCAATCCCATTAATTGTTGATAATACTTTTGCCGGTGCAGGGTATTTATGTAAACCGATTGAGCACGGTGCCAACATTGTGGTTGAATCAATTACCAAATGGGTTGGTGGACACGGAACAAGTATGGGCGGTGCTATTATTGATGGTGGAAACTTTAATTGGGGCAACGGGAAGTTTCCTCAGTTCTCAGAGCCATCGGAGGGCTATCACGGGTTAGTGTTTTGGGATGCATTTGGCGATAAAAGCCAATTCGGAAACATTGCTTTTGCAATAAGGGCGAGGGTTGAAGGTTTAAGGGATTTTGGCCCTGCAATAAGCCCATTCAACTCATTCTTGCTTATTCAAGGGTTGGAAACTTTATCGTTAAGAATGGAGCGCCACTGTGGCAACGCATTGGCATTGGCCCGGTGGTTGGAAAATCATCCAAAGGTTGAGGGTGTTAGCTATCCAGGATTGGAGAGCAGCCCTTACTATCTTGTTGCATCAAAGTACTTGCGCAATGGTTATGGTGGTGTGCTTTCGTTTACAATAAAGGGCGATGGAAATCAAACCACAAAGTTTGTGGATAGTCTAAAGCTTGTTAGCCACTTAGCCAATGTTGGCGATGCCAAAACACTAATAATTCAACCTTCAGCAACTACTCACCAGCAATTGTCGGCTGAGGAGCAGCTAGCGGCAGGTGTAAAGCCAAACCTTTTAAGGGTTTCGGTTGGAATTGAGTATATTGGCGATATAATTGCCGATTTTGAGCAAGCATTGAATGCAATTAATGCCTAAAATCTAAAGTGCCTAGAATCTTACTTTAAGTATTCGAAGTACTCTAGGCACTTTTTTCAAATACTAAAATATTAAACAATATGCAGGTTACTGAAGCAAATCTTAAAATCTCGAATCTTAAATTGGAGTGTGGTGAAAGCCTTAACGATATCAATGTGCGCTACCATATCCTAGGCGATATATCAAAGAATCCCGATAAGGTAATTTGGATTTGCCATGCTTTTACGGCTAACAGTAATCCTGCCGATTGGTGGCCCGAGATGGTGGGCGAAGGAAGGGTTTTCGACCCCAACAAAACCCCTATTGTATGCGCTAATATTTTAGGTTCCTGCTATGGAACAACCGGTGCAATGTCTATCAATCCAAGTACGGGAAAACCCTATCTGCGCGATTTTCCATTAATTACATTCCGCGATGTAGTTCGGGTAAACAATGCTGTGAAAAAGCATTTGTCGATAGATAGAATTTGGTTGATGATTGGCGGTTCCATTGGTGGTTTTCAGGCAATGGAGTGGGAATACTTATTCCCCGGAACAACAAAGCATCTTGCGTTAATTGCAACTACTGCAAAATCGTCACCTTGGGTTAAGGCTTTTAGTCAATCGCAGCGCTTGGCGCTACTTAGCGACGAGAGTTTTGTTCGTCAGGAGGTGGATGGAGGTAAAAACGGACTATCCGCTGCGCGTAGCATAGCACTGCTGAGCTATAGGGGACGTAGTAGTTACAATATAACCCAACAGGACGAGGATGATAATTTGTTGGAGAACTATCGTGCTTGCACTTATCAAACCTATCAGGGCGAAAAACTGGTGAAACGATTTGATGCCTATACATACTACTCCTTAACGTTAACGCTCGATAACCATAATATTGGACGCGGACGTGGTTCGTTGGAGAGTGCGCTGGGCTCAATTAAGGCAAATACTATGGTTGTAGGAATTGATTCAGATATTCTATTCCCAGTTGAGGAGCAGAAGTTTTTGGCCAGTTCAATTCCAAATGCAAAGTACTACGAGATTCACTCGCAATTCTGCCACGATGGCTTTTTGATTGAGTATGAGCAGTTAACCGAAATTATTCGGAAATATTTAAAGGATTTTAATGAAGAGATATAGTTGATGGACAATAGTCCATAGACCATTGACGAAGAAATATCGCTTGTAAACTGTGGACTATGGACTATGGACTGTAGACTATCGACTATCGACTATCAAAAAACAAAAAAACAATGGAAACAATATCAATAAATAAATCGAAACAAAGTCAAGTTAAAGAGAGTCAGTTGATTCAACGTCAGGTTATAGGTCTGTTCGGGTTTGGAACCGTAGGGCAGGGGCTTTACCACGTATTACAGGGTGTGCCAGCATCAAAGGCGTATATCAAGAAAATCTGCGTGAAGCAAGAGTTTAAGGAGCGACCAGTTGACAAGAAACTTATCACTTTCGACCCAAACGTAATTCTTGATGACCCAGAAATCAACCTTGTGGTTGAGTTAATTGATAATGCTGATGATGCATACAAATTTGTGAAAGCATCGTTGCTTTTGGGTAAGAGCGTTGTGTCGGGGAATAAAACAATGCTTTCGCATCATTTAGATGAGTTAATTCGTATTCAGCGCGAAACAGGTAGCGCTTTGCTCTACGATGCATCGGCTTGTGGCAGCATACCTGTTATCCGTAACCTTGAGGAGTACTACGATAACGATTTGCTGACTTCAATTCGGGGTATTCTGAATGGCTCATCAAACTTTATTCTATCGCGAATTTTTAATCACGGCGAGAGTTATAATATTGCGCTTAAAAAAGCGCAGGACTTGGGCTTTGCCGAGAGTAATCCGGCCTTCGATGTAATGGGTTTTGATGCACTTTATAAGTTAATCATTCTTACAGTGCACGGTTTCGGAACGTACATTCATCCTAACGATGCTTTTTGTTACGGAATCCATAACCTATCAAAGTACGATATTCGCTATGCTCAGGAGCAAGGTAAGAAGATTAAGCTTGTTGCAACACTCCGAAAACTCGACAACGACAACTTTACCATATTTGTTTTGCCCACCCTTGTTGATTCCGACGATTACATTTACAATGTTGAGGACGAGTTCAACGGAGTTGTAATTGAGGGCGCCTACTACGATAAGCAGTTTATGTTTGGTAAGGGTGCTGGTGGATTCCCAACGGGCTCTGCTGTTTTAAGCGATATTTCGGCGCGTTTCCACAATTACCGTTACGAGTATAAAAAGTTAAATTTCTTTACTCCGCCAGCATACACAACTGATGTTACGCTGGAACTGTTTATCCGTTACCACGATATGGTAGACCTTTCAATCTTCGATATTTATGAATTGATTGAGCGTTACAATGGGCCTGAGCATCGTTGGGTAATTGCAAAGGTTAAGCTCTCAACGCTGATAAAAGTGAAGGATTTAATTCCAAAGTTGAATCTTTTTATCGCTTTTACTGGAAATTCGGATTTCAAAAGTGGTAACTTGTAATTTAAGTGATTAGGCTAATAGTTATTGGTTATTAAGAGGATTTAATGTCACATGTAACTGGTCACTCGTCACTTTCTAAAGAAAACAAAATGAAGAACAACATACTAACAGACCAATTAAGCCAACGAATCCTCGTTCTGGATGGTGCAATGGGAACAATGATTCAGCGATTTAAACTACAGGAGGACGATTTCCGTGGTTCGCTATTCGCAAATCATCCCCAGAACCTTAAGGGCGATAACGATTTGTTGGTTCTTACCCGGCCCGATGTAATTGAGTCAATACATCGCGATTACTTGGCTGCAGGTGCCGATATTATTGAGACAAACACCTTCAACGCAACCACTATTTCGCAGGCCGATTACGGAATGCAGGATTGGGTTGAGAAAATTAACATTGAAGGGGCGCGTATTGCCCGCAAAGTTGCCGATGAATTTACTGCTCTGAATCCAAGTAAGCCAAGATTTGTGGCGGGTTCAATAGGGCCAACCAATCGCACCGCATCAATGTCGCCCGATGTGAACAGGCCAGGCTATCGTTCTGTCACATTCTTCGATTTAGTTTTGGCTTACAGCCAGCAGGTTAGGGCGTTAATTGAGGGTGGTGTTGATATTCTTTTGGTTGAAACCATTTTCGATACGCTCAATGCCAAGGCAGCCCTTTTCGCAATATCCAATGTTTTGGATGAGTTGCAGAGAGATGTTCCCGTAATGGTTTCGGCAACTGTGGCCGATGTCAGTGGTCGTTTGCTAGCTGGTCAAACCTTGGATGCTTTTCTGACCTCGGTATCGCATTACCCTTTACTTAGCGTTGGTTTGAACTGTGCTTTTGGTGCTGAGCAGTTGTTGCCATATATCGAGGAACTATCGGCCAAGTCAAAGTTTAGAATAAGCGTTCACCCAAATGCTGGCTTGCCAAATCAACTTGGACAGTACGACCAATCGGCGGAGCAAATGTCAGTTGTTGTTGAGCGAATATTGAAGTCGAACTTGGTTAATATTGTTGGTGGTTGCTGCGGTACAACTCCTTTGCATATTGAGAAGATAGCAGGTTTGGTTGATAGCTACTCACCCCGACAAGTTCCTTCAATCCAAAAGTATACCCGATTATCAGGTTTGGAATTGCTGGAGATACGACCCGATACCAACTTTTTGAACATTGGCGAGCGTACCAATGTGGCTGGCTCCAAAAAGTTTGCAAAACTAATTGCCGATGGTAAGTATGCCGAGGCCATATCAGTTGCACGCGAGCAGGTTGATGGCGGTGCGCAGGCCATTGATATTTGTATGGACGATGCCCTGATTAATGCACCTCAAGCAATGACTGAGTTTTTGAATATGGTTGCATCGGAACCCGATATTGCTAAAGTTCCTGTGATGATTGATTCGTCGAGGTTTGAGGCAATAGAGGCTGGTTTGCAGTGTACACAGGGCAAAAGCATAGTTAACTCAATTAGTTTGAAGGAGGGCGAGGCGGAATTCATTCGTCGTGCTAAACTAATAAGGCAGTATGGAGCAGCAGTTGTGGTAATGCTTTTCGATGAAAATGGGCAGGCCACAACCACCGAGCATCGTATTGCTGTGGCAGAGCGTTCCTATAAACTTCTTACGCAAGTTGCGGGCTATGAGCCCGAGGATATCATTTTCGACCCCAATATTCTTGCAATTGGAACCGGAATGGTTGAACACGCATCGCAAGCTGTTAGTTTTATTGAAACTTGCAAGTGGATTAAGCAAAATCTTCCTGGTGCAAAGGTTAGCGGCGGCGTTAGCAATTTATCGTTCTCGTTTAGGGGGAATAATGCCATTCGCGAGGCCATTCACTCAGTTTTTCTGTATCACGCTATAAATGCGGGAATGGATATGGGCATTGTGAATCCATCGCTTTTGCAGGTTTACTCGGAAATTGAGCCCGATTTGTTGCAGTTGACTGAGGATTTAGTTTTAAATCGTAGACGCGATGCAACTGAGCGTTTGCTTGCATTTGCTCAAAATATCTCGCAGGAAAAAGTTGAGGAACATAAAATTCAGGAGTGGCGTAACGAACCGGTGGCTAAACGTTTACAGCACTCACTTGTAAAGGGAATTACCGATTTTATAGTTGACGATACCAACGAAGCATATCGTAATTTGGGCTCTGCAATTAGTGTGATTGAAGGCCCTTTGATGGAAGGAATGGCCGAAGTTGGCAATCTGTTTGGCTCAGGAAAAATGTTTCTTCCTCAGGTTGTGAAAAGCGCTAGGGTAATGAAGGCTGCCGTGGCAGTTCTTGAACCTTACCTGAATGGCACTGCTGAACTTGAGCAAAACCAAGCACAGAAAGGCACAATTGTGCTTGCCACTGTCAAGGGCGATGTTCACGATATCGGGAAAAATATTGTGGGCGTTGTGTTGGCCTGTAACGGTTACCGAATTATCGATTTGGGAGTAATGGTTCCAGTGGAGCGAATTATTGAGGAGATTGTGAAGAATAAAGCCGATATTTTGGGACTGAGTGGACTTATTACTCCCTCGCTCGACGAAATGGCCCACGTGGTTAGGGAATTGGAACGCAATAATATCAAAATTCCGGTTCTTATTGGAGGAGCAACCACATCGGAGTTGCATACTGCGCTGCGGATTGATACTGGCTATTCTGGGGCTGTGGTTCACGTAAAGGATGCATCGCAGGCCAGCGGAGTTGTGGCTAATCTTTTGAGTGACGAAAAGCGTCCCGCATACATTAATCAGGTGAAAGATAATTACGCTAAGTTGCGAGAAACCTATAGCGCTAGGAATATATCCTTGATTTCGGTGGATGATGCCCGTCGCAACTCCTTGAAATTGAATTGGAATGCGTATAATCCACCTGTTCCTAAGCAAACTGGAATTATCAGGTTTGATAATTACTCTTTGAAAGAGATAAGAGAGTATATCGATTGGACTTTCTATTTCTTTTCGTGGGATATCAATGGTAAATACCCCGAGATATTCAACGACCCGTTAAAAGGAGCGGAGGCAAAGCGTTTGTTCGATGAGGCTAATGCTTTACTCGATGAGATTGTTGAGGGGAAATTGCTAAAGGCCTCAGGTGTTGTTGGAGTTTTTCCAGCAGCAGCAAGCGGCGATGATATTTTTATCTTTTCTGATGAATCGAGAAAGGAGATAAAGTCCAAGTTTTTCCAACTGCGTAATCAGGAGAAGAAGGACGATGGTTTGCCAAACCTCTGTTTGTCCGATTTTATTGCACCTGTTGGCGCAAATGACGATTGGGTTGGATGCTTTGCAGTAACAGTTAGGCACGGAGCGGATGAGTTGGCCGAAAAATACCGTTCCGCCGGCGACGATTTTAAGGCGATAATGGTAAAAATTATTGCCGATAGGCTTGCTGAGGCCTTTGCGGAATTATTGCACCAAAAGATTCGTAGTGAGATATGGGCTTACAGCCCAGCCGAGGATTTGACCTTGCAGCAGATTCTGTCGGAGCGTTACAGTGGCATTCGTCCCGCACCGGGTTATCCTGCTTGCCCCGATCATCGTGGCAAACAGTTTATTTTCGATTTGCTCAATGTAACGCAAAACACAGGAATGACCTTAACCGAGAACCTCGCAATGAGTCCGGGGGCGTCGGTTGCGGGTTACTATTTCTCTCATCCCGAATCCAAGTACTTTACAGTGGGGAAAGTGTCGCAGGATCAGGTGCGCGATTATGCTCATCGTCTAGAGCTGAGCGTTGAGGAGGTTGAGAAGTTTATTCCAACGTATTTAGCCTACAGGTAAAGCAGTTTCTACATTTCTGCGTAAGCAGGAATCTATTTTGCTTTTTTTGATTAACGATTAATCTTACACGAAATGAAAGTAATTAACATTCTAAAAAAGTCGAAATCAACGTTGTTCTCCTTTGAGTTGCTTCCTCCTCTAAAGGGTCATAACATTCAAACTATTTTTGATAGCATCGATAAGTTGGTTGAGTTCAATCCAGCATACATAAATATTACATACCACAAGGAAGAGGTCGTTTATAGACCGGACCCTTTTGGGGGAGTTGAGCCAGTGAAAGTGCGCCGTAGACCAGGAACCGTTGGGCTTTCAGCAGCAATTCAGCAGCGATACAAAATTGATGTTGTTCCACACCTTATTTGTGGAGGTTTTGACACCCACGAAACCGAGGATGCGCTTATCGATTTGGACTTCCTTGGGATACAGAATGTGTTAGTTGTCCGTGGCGATGCCGATAAGATAACCGGAAAATTCGAACCCAAGAGGGGAGGGCATAGGTATGCTGTGGATTTGGTGCGTCAGGTGGAGAAGTTGAATAAGGGCATCTACCTTGAGAATCTTATGGAAACCCCTAAGCAAACAGAGTTTTGTGTTGGAGTTGCAGGTTATCCAGAGAAGCATCCAGAGTCACCCAATTTTGAATCGGATATTAAGCATTTAAAGGCAAAGGTCGATGCCGGCGCAAGTTATATTGTCACTCAGCTCTTCTTTGATAATTCCAAGTATTTCAAATTTGTTGAAAGTTGTAGGAATGCAGGCATTAAAGTCCCAATAATTCCTGGAGTTAAACCAATATCAATAAAGGAGCATATTAGTTTGTTGCCCAAAGTATTTGGTGTTCAAATTCCGCAGGAACTAGTAAGTGCTGTTGAGAAATGTGAAACAAACCGTGAGGTGTACGAATTGGGCATAGAGTGGGCAATTAATCAGGCAAAGGAACTTAAGAGTGCCAATGTACCTGCAATACATTTTTACACTATGGGCAAATCCAACAATATTGCTAGGATTGCAAGTGCTGTTTTTTAACATATTCGTTATAAAACTTGCTTTTAATTTGAATATGCCTTAACTTCAACATGCGAGATTTATCTCAATTTTTTGAATACTAAGTATATGGATAATAATTCGACATTCGATAATAAGGATAACTTCAAAAAAGCCAATCAAAATTTAGAGCGAAAATATCGGTTGCTTTTTGAGAAATCGCCTGTTGGAATCTTTCAGTTTGACAATAATGCAATCATAATAGACTGTAACGATAGATTTATTGATATACTAAAGTCAAGCCGAGAAAAGGTTATCGGGCTCGATATGCATAATTTGAAAGATAAGTCTGTTCTGAATGCTTGTTTAGATGCTATTAAAGGAGTTCAAGGATTTTACGAAGGAGTATACCATGTTACCACCAGCGATGCAATAATATCTGTTAGTTTAAAGACTGTTCCATTTATTGTTGATGGAACCGATGATATGCAAGGAGGCATTGGAATAGTTGAGGATATTACGGAGCGTGTAAAAGCCGACGAAGTACTTAAGAAGAAGGAACAAGATTTCCGTATACTTTCATCGCTTACCACCGATGCTGCTTCGGTGTTAAGTTTTAACCCCGATGGAACTTTCAATAGGCAGTGGCTTAGCGATAGTTTGCTACATACCGTTGGCTATACTCCCGACGAAATAGATTCCTTTGAGAAGTGGGCAAATATTGTTCACCCTGATGATATTCTTCCCTACAAAGAGGCCGTGGGAAAAATAATGCAAGGCCAAAAGGTGTCGTTGGATTTCAGAATTATTGACAAGAAAGGGAAAATGTTTTGGGTTAACAATACGGTTTTCCCTGAGTATGATGAATCTGGGCGTCCTGTAAGGTTGATTAGTGCGTTAAAGGATATTACTGCAGAGAAAGAAGCAGAAATAGCCCTTAGCTATCAGCGTAATTTGCTCGATACAATAATTAATATTGCCCCTGTGGGTATTTGGCTATCTAAGCCCGATGGCTCATATCCAATCATCAACAAAAACTTTTCTGAATTAATAGGCTATGGCACATCAATGTTCTCAATGACTTCGGAGGAGTTAGAGCACTGCCGGAAAAGTGATGATGTGGCTTTAAAATCAGATGAACCAATAGAGACCGAGGAGGAAATAACCTTTACCGATGGAAATAAGCATACCATTAAAGTGTTTAAACGTAGAGTTTTTGATGTAAACGGTTCTGTTCTTGGTGTACTCGGTATTTCTACTGATATTACAGAGCGCAAGCGTTACGAGAAAGCTCTTGTTGAAGCATTGGAGAAGGCAGAGGAATCCGATAGGTTAAAATCTGCATTTCTTGCAAATATGAGTCACGAAATTCGTACCCCGCTCAATGGTATTATTGGATTTTCTAAGTATTTGAGGAATTTCCCAGATACTAATCGAGAAGAAACTTTGAAGTTTCTTAATATTATATGTAACAGTGCCGACCATTTGTTGAATCTTATCAACGATATTATTGATATTTCGAAGATTGAAGTGGGACAGTTAAAAATTGCACCAGAGTCAATCAACCTCAACGCCTTGCTTAATGAGATTTATACCTTTTACTACTCAGCAAATCCCGATTTGTCGAAGCGTGGCGTTAGCTTTAGGATTACAACCTCGCTTTCCGATGCTGAATCGAGTATTGTTGTAGACAAGGTTCGACTGCGCCAAATCCTAAATAATTTAATTGGTAATGCGCTGAAATTTACAAAGGATGGAAGTGTTGAGTTTGGCTACGAACTAGCCCCCGACAAGAATTATGTACGGTTTTTGTAAAGGACACCGGGATAGGAATCCCTAAGGATAAGATTGAACTGATATTCCAGCGTTTCCGCCAGGCCGATATAGATATAACCAAAAAGTTTGGAGGAACAGGGCTTGGGTTGGCAATATCAAAATCGTTGGTGGACTTAATGGGTGGTAATATTTGGGTTGATTCTCAACCTGAAATTGGGTCTACTTTCTACTTCACTTTACCATTCATAAAAACTGCCATACCTGTTGCCAAATCCGATACCCAATTCGAATTCAATGAGGTAATGGATAAACTTAAGGGGAAACGGATTTTGATTGCCGAGGATGATACCAATAGTTTATTTTACCTGAAAACTGTGTTGCAGAACGCTGGCATAGCTTGCTTGGAAGCGCTAAATGGTCGCGATGCAGTTAACCTATTCCTCAAAAACCCAGATGTTGACTTAATTCTTATGGATTTAAAAATGCCAGAACTTAGTGGTTTTGAGGCCATAAAAGAAATTCGCAAGGTAAGTCCAAAAGTCCCAATAATAGTTCAAACCGCACACGTATTCAACGACGAGAAAGTTTTATGTAACGCAATGGGGTGCAACAACTTTATATCGAAACCCGTAGATGTAAATGTTCTATTTAGCGCCTTAATTCAATTGATTGGGAAAAGGTAATTAAAGCGTTTTCTCAAAAATTATTTTCACAAACTCTTCCTTTGGTGGAGGCGCAATGCCTTTATTCTCAAATCCATTCTCCTCAAGTAAGCAAACAATCGATTTGTCGTCAACAGGAATATAACCCGTGATGACTTTATATTTGTTGTCCTTTGCAAAGTCTAAAGCAAAAGTTAATAGTTGATGTGCTAAACCTTTCTTTTGAAATGCAGGGTAAATTGCTAACCTACTTAATGTTAGGGTTTGCTTATTGGTTTCGTCAGGTTTAAGAGTTATTGTTCCAACAGGAACGTGGTTGTAGAAAACAACGTAAACGAAGCCCTTCTCTATATCAGTGGCAATTTCATTAAAATCGGCCATGCTATTGTTCCAGTACTTAACGCCCTTTTCGAGCAGTTGACGGGAGCATTCTCTTATTATGTAAAGCACCGCCAATAGTTGGTGCTTTTGGGCCTTGGATATTTCCATATCTATTGGTTTACATCGTATACCTTTTCACCATTTATATAAGTTTGCTGAACTTTAATGTAGGGTACATCCTTAATGGAGTCGTTCATCAAATCAAAATCTAGCACAACGAAATCGGCAAATTTTCCAACTTCAAGGCTACCCTTGATATTTTCCTCAAAGGCCGATTTTACTGCCCAAATTGTCATAGCGCGGAGCGCTTGCTCGCGTGTAAGAGCATTCTCCATTTGGAATCCGTCCTTGGGCTCGCCGTTAAAGTGTTGGCGAACTACCCCTGAATAGAATCCGTAGAGTGGATTTATATGCTCAATTGGAAAATCGCTTCCGTTGGGCAACCATCCATTCTGCTGGAGCAATTCCTGATATGCGTATGCATACTTGATTCTATCGCCCAAACGCTCGTTGGCCCAATCCATATCCGATGTTGCGTGTGTGGTTTGGATTGATGGAATAATATTGTACTTACCGTATCGAGGCATATCCTGTGGATCAACTACCTGTGAATGCTCAATTCTCCAGCGCTTATCGTTGTTCTCATCTAGATATTTTGAGTATATATCAATCATTAATCTAACGGCTGCATCGCCAATACAGTGCGTGCAAACCTGGTAGCCAGCATCGCTTGCAATTTTGCATACAGAGTCAAGTTTTTCGGTTGTTTCAACTTGAATTCCAATGTTTTTGGGGTCATCGGAGTATGGTTTTAACAGTAACGCTCCGCGTGAGCCTAGAGCCCCGTCAGCATATATTTTAATTGAACGTACGGTTAGCCAGTCTGTTTGGTAAACTCCTTTATTTACAAAAGTTTCGTAATTCGATTTTGTTGGGTTGAGCCAAGCATTAATTCGCATTTTTAGCGAGCCACTCTTCTGTAACGAATCAACAAGAAAAACTTCATCGGTATCCAATCCTGCATCGTGAACTCCTGTTAGTCCAACTGCAAAGCAGTTCTTTTGTGCGTTGATTAATGCATTGGTTTTTTCCTCTTTTGTTGACTCAGGAATACATTTACGCACAAGCTCCATTGCGTTATCAACCAGAACTCCTGTAGGTTTTCCATTGACTTTAATGATTTCACCACCATTGATGGTTGTTTTGGCGGTAATACCTGCTATCTCAAGCGCTTTTTGATTGGCTATTGCAGCGTGGCCATCAATTCTAACAATGTAAACGGGTTTGTCGGGGAAAGCCTTGTTGAGTAGTTCGTTTGTGGGGAATTGCTTTACAGCCCACTCGTTCTGGTTCCAACCTCTACCTTTCACCCACTCTGTGGAGTATCGGTTTTGGTTTTCAACTAATCGCTTTACAACCTCTTCCCAATTCTTTGCACCCGCCAACCAAGCGTTCGGTAAACCAAGTCCATAGCCTAAAAAATGACAGTGGGGGTCAATAAACCCAGGGTAAATGTATTTTCCAGTAGCATCAAAAGTGTTTGTCGATTCGTACTTTTTCTCTATAGTTTCTTTTTCGCCAATAGCAACAATTTTTCCATTGCTTATGGCCATACTACTATGGACTGTAAAGGCGGAGTCAACTGAGTATATTTTTGCGTTAGTTACAATTAAATCAACTTTTTCGCGTTTAATACAAGCCATTGCTGAGATTGCGGTTAGGATTATTAATGTATTTTTAATCATTGGTTTAAAAGTTCAGGGTTACTAGAAAAACCAAATTTAATCTTTTGTTTTGAATTATAAAATGATGTTGAATTTTGTAAAATCATGAGTATGCAATACCTTGATGTGTTAGTAACTCAATAACTCAATCCCCTTATAACCGACTAACCAAAAAAATCTGTAGTTTTGAATTTTTAAAATAGATAATGAAAGTCTTATACAACATAGCCTTAATTGCATTAGGTTTTGGAATAATTGCCTGCGAACGCGATAATTTTTCCGATAGTCCCTCGCTGAAATTGAATTTTTCAGCCGATACAGTCCTTTTCGATACAGTTTTTACTACAATTGGCTCATCTACTCGATACCTGAAAGTTTACAATAAAAGCAATTCCGATGTTCGCATTTCATCTATAAGATTGGCTGGTGGCTCAATATCACCATTCCGGATTAATGTTGATGGAATGAGCGGTACTACTTTTTCAGATATACCCCTAAGGTCAAAGGATAGTCTATTTGTATTTGTTGAGGTTACTGTCGACCCAACATCGCAGAACTCTCCGCTATTAATTCCCGATTCTATAGTTTTTCAAACAAACGGAAATGTTCAGGATGTAAACTTGGTTGCTTGGGGTCAGGATGTGCATCTTTTTAAATCAAAAACCATCACCACCGATACAGTTTTGCAGGCTGACAAGCCGTATCTTATTTATGATTATCTTTTGGTAAATCCCAACGTTTCGTTAACTATTGAGGCGGGGGCGAAGTTGCATTTCCATAACTTTTCGCAGTTAATAGTAGCAGGAACTATAAAAGTTAACGGAGAACCCGAGAAACCTGTGATTTTTGAGGGCGATAGGCTTGAGAAGTTTTACCGCGATAAGGCTGGACAGTGGAATGGTGTTTGGCTTTACGCCGGCAGTAAGAATAATATAATTCAGTGGGCTGAAATAAAGAACTCCATTGTAGGTTTAATTGTCGACACTTGTGTTACTCCTGGAATTCCTACGGTTGCAATTAGCCATTCAAAGGTGGAGAATACCAGTTACATTGGGTTACTTGCCCGTGGTGCAAAAATTGATGCCGATAATTGCCTGTTTGCAAACTCTGCCCAAGTTTCAGTAGCGTTAACAATGGGAGGAGCCTATCGTTTTTATCATTGCACAGTAGCAAATTACTGGGGCGACTATATGTTCCGAAAAGGTCCAGCGTTGTTGCTGAATAACTATTACCTTTATCAGTTGGTGGAAAATGGCCCATACTATGTAGAGCCGAGAGATTTGACCGAGGCAGCGTTTTACAATAGCATTATTTATGGCAGTATAAGCACTGAGTTTTCTGTTGATAACAAAGTCAACGGCCAAGCTGTTAATGCGCAAATGAACTATTACTTTCAGGATTGTATAGTTAAAGTTCCTTCGGATTATGATTTAAGCGACGAGAGTAAATTCAAGAATATTCTTAGGCTCGACCCCAAATTTAAAAATCCCTATGAACATATTTACTTGCTCGATACATTAAGCCCTGCAAAAGATGTGGCCAATATTGATATTTCTAATTTGTACCCAATAGATTTAAAGAATTTTAACCGCTTAACCGACACAAAACCCGATTTGGGAGCGTTTGAAAGGGAAGAGTAGTTTTTGTAAATATGTGATTTGTTTTAACTTTATAACTAGTTAGAACCAATTTCTATTTTTAGATGAAAAGATTTCTACTTATCCTTTTTTTAATTTTCAATTTCTCATTCTCTTATTCTCAAGTAGTAAGGAGTCGAGTAATGTTCTACAATGTCGAGAATCTTTTTGACCCGTTCAACGATTCCCTTACCCGCGACGATGAGTTCACCCCCGATGGTGCTCGTCATTGGACCTGGAACAAGATGGGACGAAAAATCAATGGGATTTTTAAGGTGATAATGGCTGTTGGCGAGTTTGACCCACCTGTAATTGTAGGTTTTTGTGAGGTTGAGAATGGTTTTGTAATTCATCAACTGATTAAAGAAACGCCTTTGTCAAAATTCGATTATAGAATGGTTCATCGCGAATCGCCTGACCCAAGAGGTATTGATGTGGCATTGATTTATAGGCCAGATAGATTTCAGTTGATTGAAAAGAATTTTTTCAAAGTAGTTTTCCCCGACGATACTGCACGTCGTACCCGTGAGATTTTATATGCAAAGGGATTGATTTCCAAAGATACCCTTCACGTTTTTGTAAACCATTGGCCTTCGAAGTTTGGTGGTGAGTTGGAGTCTGAGTTAGGACGTTATGCTGCTGCATACACTTTAAAACACAAGGTTGACTCCATTCGGGTTTTCTACTCCGATGCACGCATACTAATTATGGGCGATTTAAACGATGAACCCGAGTCTGACCCTGTGGTAAAAGGTTTTGGTGCTTGTATTACTGATGATGCATCGTGTGATGGTAATTTTGTCAACATCTCAGCAATTTTAAAACAAAAAGGGCAGGGGAGTTATAAGTATCAGGGTGTATGGGGAATAATAGACCAAATAATTCTTTCTCGCAGTTTGCTTACAAAAAAGCATAAACTTTATACTACACCTACAAATGCAAATGTTTTTAATGCTGAATTCCTTCTAGAGACCGATGATGCATTTGTTGGCAAAAAGCCTTTCCGCACATTTCAGGGATATCGCTACTACGGGGGCTTCAGCGACCACTTGCCAGTTTATATTGACTTATTTGAAAGCTCAGATTATTAATATTTTACGCTCTTATGTTTTTTGGATTTGACGTGAAATAATTTTGCTCTTATTCAAAAACATTTGCACACCCCAATAATCCTTTCTAACTTTGACCCGACTTTTGGGGGTGCCTTTAAGGCTGAGATTACACCCTTTGAACCTGATTCGGATAATACTGACGAAGGGAAAAAGAGTTTTACGTTTTTATCAATCTCAAGTTTTTTTACTTCCCCCTTTTTTAGTTCGAAAACCAAAGCCCAATTGGGAGTGCACGCCGTATTTGCGCTTTGGAAGTTCGATAATTTATGTTGAACAACTTAAAAAGGGTTTACAAAAATGAAAAGGTTTTACGTTTTACTGCTTTTGCAGTTTATTGGTGTATTTGCATTTGCAAATCTATACGATTTTGGAGGTTTTTCCGTTGGTGGAAAAATTACCGATTCCAATGGTAATCCACTGGCGGGGGCAACCGTAGTGGTTGAAAATACTTTATTGGGCGTATCGTCTGGCAAAAATGGTAGTTTTTTGATTAGCCGTTTAAAATCGGGTAATTACACTCTAGTGGTATCGTATATGGGGTACGATACAAAAAAGGTTGACGTATCAGTAAGCGATAATGTTTATGTAGACATCTCCCTAAATGAATCATCGTTAATGTGCGAGGAGGTTGTGGTGATCGCTACCCGAGCATCAACACGGATGCCAATTGCGCAATCTACAATGGATAAGGAAATGGTTCGAGCCAGCAATTCTGGTTTCGATGTGCCTTACCTTTTGGAAATGCTACCTTCGGTTGTAGCAACATCGGAGGGCGGTACAGGAATTGGTAATACAACACTTCGCATTAGAGGAACAGACCATACCCGTATTAACGTTACCGTAAATGGTATTCCTTTGAACGATGCAGAATCGCAAGGTGTTTACTGGGTCGATTTGCCCGACTTTGCCTCATCGGTGGATAATGTTCAGGTGCAACGTGGCGTGGGAACATCAACCAACGGAGCTGCGGCTTTTGGGGCAACTGTGAATTTTCAAACCGTAACTTTAAATCCAGAGCCTTTTGCTGCTATTGATTTATTTGGCGGTTCGTACAATACCCAAAAGATTTCGGGTAGAGTAGGTACTGGGTTAATAAACGGTAATTTCAGTTTTGAAGGGCGTTACTCGCAGTTACGCTCCGATGGTTATATTGAGCGCGCAGGCTCCGACCATAAGTCTATGTTTTTCACAGGTGCTTGGCACGGAACAAAGAGTTTAGTACGTTTTAATATTATTCATGGCGAGGAGCATACCGCAATAACCTGGGAAGGTACGCCTGATTATATGATGAGTGTTAATCGTCGTTATAATTTGGCAGGAGAGTATAAGGATGGAGATGGAAATACTCGTTACTATGAAGACCAGAAAGATAATTACTGGCAAACACACTATCAACTTATATCTAGTCACTCTTTTAATAACTATCTAACGATGAATGCTACTCTGCATTTCACCGATGGAGAAGGTTATTATGAAGAGTATAAGGAGGATAGAGCTTTGAAGAAATATGGGTTGCCTAATGCTATCATTGGAACTGAACTTATTGATACTAGTGATTTTATTCATCAGAAATGGATGGATAATGTTTTTTATGGTGCAATTTCGTCATTGAATTATAGTAAGGGCTCTTTAGAGATAGCTCTTGGAGGTGGATGGAATAGGCACGATGGGGATCACTTTGGTAAAATTCTTTGGGCTCAATATAACACTGGATTACCCAAAAACCATGAGTGGTATAAAAATAATGGACTTAAAACGGATTGGAACTTTTTTGCAAAATCTACATGGCAAGTCAGTGACAACATAAATATCTTTGCAGATGTTCAGTATCGTGGTGTTTCTTATAAATTAAAGGGTTTGGATTCCGATGTTGCGGATATTGATCAGGATCACAATTGGACGTTCTTTAATCCCAAAACTGGCGCTGTTATTAAGTTTTTATCATCGCACGAGGTGTATTACTCCTTTGGCATTGCTAACAGAGAGCCTGCACGAAGCGATTTAAAGGATGGTCAAAAGTATGGTGACGACTATATTCCAAAACCAGAAAGACTTTACGATTGGGAGTTGGGTTATAAGTTTAAGCATTCTATGTTTGCCTTTAATGCCAATCTTTACTATATGCTATACAAGAATCAACTTGTATTGACAGGAGAGTTAACTGATGTTGGATACGCAAAGATGGATAATGTGCCCAGTAGTTATAGGACTGGTGCTGAGTTGATTTTTGGAATAAAACCTGTAAGGTGGTTAAAGGTTGACGTTAACACTACTCTTAGTAAGAATATTATTAAGGATTATACTAATTATGCAATTCTTACTGACAAACCATATGGAGATGAAACGGGCTTGACTGTTCCTGAATATGTTGGAAAAACAACTATTTCATATTCTCCTTCTGTTATTGCTGGAGGAAAACTAAGTGTGATGCCGACAAATGGATTAACCCTCTCGTGGATTGCAAAATTTGTTGGTAAACAATATTTAGATAATACCGAAAATAGTGGAAGAATGCTCGACTCATACTTGGTTAATAATTTTTCAGTTGACTATAGGTTTAAAACTAACGGCGTAAAGACTGTTTATGTTCAAGGCTTGGTAAATAATATACTTAACAATGAATATTCTGCCAATGCTTGGGTGTATAGAACTCGATATCAAAGTGGCGACCCTGAGTATGTAGGTATTGGGTATTATCCTCAGGCTCCAATCAACTTTGCTCTAAAACTAGGAGTTGAATTTTAGTTAATATTTGTTTAGTGGTGATGTTTTATCACCACTAAACGCTTTAAATAAACACTATTCCAATGCTAAATTGGCTATCAAACAACTACATCGAGGTAATTGGCGCTATTGCTGGGCTGATATATTTATACTTGGAGATTAAGCAAAACTTTTGGCTTTGGCCCTTGGGTTTTATCACATCGGCCTTTTATGTGTACATTTTTTATGTGTCGAAGTTTTATGCCGATATGGGACTTCAGGTTTACTACTTGGTTATTAGTGTTTATGGATTATACCATTGGCTTTATGGCGGTAATAAGGGAAAGATCGATTCATTAAAGGTAACTCATGTTTCAAAGAAGCAGATTTCTTGGCTTGCTATTGTAACTATAGCCTTTTTCTTCGTTATCGAATTTATACTGGAGCAGTATACCGATTCTCCTGTTCCAATTGGCGATGCATTTACAACAGCGCTAAGTATTACAGCAACCTGGATGCTGGCTCGTAAAATAATTGAGCATTGGTGGCTTTGGGTTATTGTTAATGCAGTATCTTTAGGATTATACATTTACAAAGGACTTTACCCAACATCTGTACTATTTGTGTTTTACACTACAATGTCATTTGTTGGTTACTACCAATGGAGAAAGGAAATGTATACTAACAACGATCAACTAACAACAATCAACTAAATATGCAAGCAGTTATCCTAGCCAACGGGAAATTTCCCGAACATCCTAAACCCCTAAGTATGCTTCTTCATGCACCCATGATTGTTTGCTGCGATGGAGCCATTGAACATCTGGAATCGTTGTGTATTACTCCCAATGCACTGGTTGGCGATTTGGACTCTGTTAACGATCATCTAAAGAATAAGTACCAAAGCATCCTTCATCACGATCCCGACCAGAATTCCAACGATCTTACCAAAGCAGTTAAATGGTGCATTGATCAACGAATTAAGAATATTACAATACTTGGCGCAACCGGTAAGCGGGAGGATCATACCATTGGGAATATTGGTTTACTTATTAATTATGCTAGGCTGGGTGTCGAGGTGGAAATGGTTTCCGATACTGGAATTTTAAAACCATTGTTGAGATCAACTAAACTAGAAAGTTACAAAGGACAGCAGGTGTCAATTTTCTCAACCAATAACGAAACTGTAATCTACTCTAAGAATTTAAAATATCCCATTGTGAATCAAGCACTCCCTGAGTGGTGGATGGGGACGTTGAACGAGAGCTTGAGCGATTGGTTCGAGTTAGTTTTTGCTCCGGGTCCTATTATCTTATATCAGAAATTTTAGGTTTTACTTTCATTTTGTAATGTTTTCAACGTCTTGTTTGTAAGTGTGATAGTTTTATTTTATTTGATTAGATTTGGATATTGATTACAAATCGTTACTTTTACACTGGGACTAAACAAACGTTTTACGCATTATGAAGTATATTAATTCCGTAATTACCGGAACGGGTAGTTATATTCCTTCCGTTAGGGTGACTAATAAAGAGTTTGCCCGCCACATCTTTTTTAATAAGGATGAATCGGCCATTGAGACTTTGGTTGAAGAGGTAATATTGAAGTTTAAGGATATTACTGGAATTGAGGAGCGACGTTGGGCTACCGACAATCAGTGCGCTTCGCACATTGCAGCAATTGCGGCAGAAGAGGCCATTAAATCGGCCGGTATCGATCGCGAAACTATCGACCAGATTATTGTTGCTCATAACTTTGGCGATGTTAAAAGTGATACCATTCAAACCGATGGTGTGCCTAGTTTGGCATCAAGGGTAAAGCATTTGCTGAATATTAAAAATACGTCGTGCATTCCTTACGATATTTTATTTGGTTGCCCAGGTTGGATTCAGGGTGTGATTCAGGCCGATTCCTATATCAAGTCTGGGCTGGCTAAGCGTTGCTTGGTAATTGGCACCGAAACATTGTCTAGAGTAATTGATAAACACGACCGTGATTGTATGATATTTGCCGATGGGGCAGGGGCAACCATTGTTGAAGCGGTTGAATCCGAGGAAAAGTTTGGTATTATTTCATCTGCAATGATGTCGCATGCTGGACCAGAAGTCGATTATCTTTATATGGGTAAATCGTACCATCCCGATGCAGATCCTAAGGTTCGTTACATTAAGATGGATGGAAGGAAAATCTACGAGTACTCTTTGAATAATGTGCCTGCAGCCATGAAAATTGCTATGGATAAATCGGGAGTTCCCGCCGAAGAACTTAAGAAGATTATTATTCATCAGGCCAACGAGAAGATGGATGAGGCTATTGTAGTGCGTTTTATTCGTCAATGTAAATTGAGTAAAACATCAGCAGAGTTAATGCCAATGAGCATTAAAGAGTTGGGTAATAGTTCGGTGGCAACCATTCCTACTTTATACGATTTAATCCTTAGCAATAAGGTTGAAAATCATAAAATTTACAAGGGCGATATTATTATGTTTGCTTCAGTAGGTGCTGGAATGAATATTAATGCAATAGTTTATAAGCAGTAGTGTTTAGTTTGTTGTGTTTGGAGATAAAGAAAAGCAAGGGTTCCCTTGCTTTTCTTTATTGTTTTTACTTGTATTCCGGTTTAATCCTATGCTTTGTTGCTTGCTCGTAGGAGTATGCAATTTCAATTAATACAGGTTCGCTCCAGGCTCTTCCGAAGATTGATATCCCAACAGGTAAGCCGTCGATATTGCCCATTGGTACAGTGATGTTTGGATATCCGGCAATTGCCGCGTACGATGAACTACTTCCTAGGAAATTATCTCCATTTATTGGATCTGTTTTCCAAGCAGGGGCACCAGTTGGGGCAATAAGCGCATCAAGTTTATTGGTATCCATTACTTTGTCGATTCCATTCTCTCGAATTCCCTTCATCATCAATGCAAGAGCTTTTTTGTATTCTGCCGACTCAATATTGCCTTTCGATTGAGCCAACGCTAGCAGTTGTTGGTCGAAATATCTTAGTTCAATAGAGTCTTTCAGGTTGAAAGCAATTAGTTCTTCAATGCTTTTAATTGGTGCATTATCACCTAAAGTCGCAAAGTACTTGTTTAGACCATCCTTGAATTCAAAAAGCATCACTTCGAACGAGGCATTGTTTATTTCACGTTGAATTGGGAACGATATTTCAATCACTTCAGCACCGGCATTTTTCATGTCGGCAACTGCTTTTTTCATCAGTGTATCTACTTTATGATGGAATCCAGAGATATTTGTCAGTAGCCCAATTCTTTTGCCTTTAAGTCCGTCGGATTTTAGGAATTGGGTATAATCGGTGTATGTTTTTGCATTAGGATTGAGTGTTTTTGAATCTGTCGAATCAACTCCTACCATAACTCCAAGGCTTATGGCGGCATCCTCAACTGAGCGTGCCATTGGGCCAGGTGTGTCCTGGGTGAAGGAAATTGGAATAATTCCAGTTCTACTAATCAATCCAACGGTTGGCTTTAGTCCAACTATTCCGTTGTTGTTCGATGGGCAAACTATTGAACCGTTAGTTTCGGTTCCAATGGCAAAGGCGCAAAGACTTGCCGATACGGCAACACCGGAACCAGAACTCGATCCACAAGGATTTCTATCCAATTCGTATGGGTTACGTGTTTGTCCGCCAACACCGCTCCATCCGCTTGACGAAAGGCTTGCCCTAAAATTTGCCCACTCGCTCAAATTTGCTTTGGCAATAATTACTGCACCAGCCTCCCGGAGTTTTGCTGCAACCCAGCTGTCTTTTCCTACAAACGAGTTTTTAAGTACAACTGCGCCTGCTGTTGTAGGCATATTATCTTTTGTGTCTATATTGTCTTTTAGAATAACCGGAATTCCGTGCAACGGACCTCTGCATTTGCCTTCGGCAAGTTCTCTGTCTAACTCCGCGGCTATTTTAAGAGCATCGGGGTTTATGGAGATAATAGAGTTCAGTTTTGGACCATTTTTATCGATTTCTTCAATTCTAGTAAGATAATCACTAACAACTTTTGTAATAGTGAATTTTCCATCCTTGTAACCCTGTTGAAGTTGGGCAATGGTAATTTCTTCTAGGTACGATGTGTCGTTACTTTTTTGTTTGTTGGTTTCAGTACAGGATGCTATTGATGAGATTAGAAGAATTGAAATGAATATCCTGAATAGAGGTGCGGTAACTTTTCTCATAGTACTTGGTTAAGTTGGTTTTGAGTATGACCAATTTAGCGATTATATGGTTTAATAGCAAGTACAAAACAAAAGGGAGTAACGAATGCTACTCCCTTTTATGAATTTGTTATAAGGTTTCTTAATTAGTGAATATTTCATCCTCTTTAAGTTCAATAATTTTGCCGTACTTGGCAAGTTCCTTCATGTCAATCTGCTTTTTATCACCAACAATCATATATACAGTTGGCTTGTTTTGCATTTTGTTTTTATAGAATTGGTTTATGGTTTCCCACTCCAACGATTTATACATAGGCAATTTAAGTAATGCCGGATCGCTATCGAAACCTAGATTTTTCCAGCGCTCAATTGACGATGCTAATCCTCTAAAACTTGGACGCCCTGTTTGTGACCCCAACTCTAGGTGATTCTTAATCATTTCAATCCTTTCTGTTTTTTCAGGCATTTGGCGAATTAATCCGTTAAATGTTTCCATTGCGGTTAAAGTTTTGTCGGCCTGAGTGCCTGTATAGCCCACAAAGTTTACAGGGCTTCCTTTTGTTCGTGGGAAACGGAAACTTCCGCCTGCTGAGTAAGCCAAAGAACGATACTCTCTAATTTCTTGAAGTATAAGACCTGAAAACCCTCCTCCAAAATAATCGTTAAACGCTTCAATTGCTACTGCATCTTGAGGTTGGAATGGTTCGCCATTTACAAATACAAACATCTTACTTTGGCGTGCTTTGGATTTATTTACAAATAGAATTGTATTTTCTGAGTATTGATTTGTTGGTTTATCCAGAGGAGTATTATCTATCTTAGGATTTTCGGCTAACGGTAAGTACTTTTCAATTAACTGGGCAACATCTTGCGAGGATGTTTTTCCACAGTATCGAACTTGAGTTTTATACTCTGTTGCTTGTTTAAATGCAACTGTCAACTCTGTGGCCTGGAGTTTTTTTAGTTCTTTTTTAGGTAGCCTATCAATATAGTTCGATTTATTGCCATATAGTCCGTAATCAAATAGTGCTTGAGCAACATTGTCGGGCTCAGATTTTTCCATTTTACGGTTTGTTAATTCACCGTCAACAATGGTTTTTACTTTTGTTTGTTCCAACCTGGGATCTTTCATCAATAATCCAACTAGTTCTATGCTTCGGTCCAGGTTGTTTTCAATGCCTTGAATATCTATGTATGTGTTTGTTTCATCGGCCCAAATGCTGTACGATGTGCCAATTTTTGCAAATTCTAATTTAAGTTGGTTAACATTGTAATCTCCAGCACCGCTCATTGAAATGCCTTGGTTAGCATACTCCAGCATTGGTATTGTACTTTTACCAACCTTAAGGTTGATAGTAAGAGAGAAGACATCGTTTAACTGGTTTTCAACCTTAGTAAGACCATGATTTCCTTTTAATGATACTTTCTCAATATCCTTATCAAAATCAATTAATTTCAGGCTGGGTGATTTCGATTGGATGCTAGAGAAATGGTTTGCGTAATCGCTTCTTGCATTTGCATTTGTAAGCAAAGGCTTGTAACCTGGCTTCTGAATCTTTTCCTTTTTTGGGAAGCCCATTTTTGAATAGAACGCAATGTAATTGGGTCCAAAAATTTGATTTGCTAACTCAACAATATCAGCCTTAGTTATACTTTTGATTTTGTTAGGGTAGTCAAAAGCATCATCTATTGATTGGTCTTTAACAAATGCTTGGCTTATAAACAACGCCCTGCTTTGGATATTCTCCATATTGGTAATATGCTGGCGATACATTTCTTGTTTAATAGCCTCGATCATTGTTTCGTCAAATTCTCCTTTTTTCAGTTTGTCAATTTCTGCCATAACAATAGCCTCTGCTTTTTCCAAACTTTGTCCAACAATTTTTGGGACTGTAAACATAATTATTGCACCGTAGTCCTGATATGGCATCTGCATTGCTTGTGCCATAAGCACTTTTCCATCAATCGATAGTTTATCGAGTAAGCCTGTGGAGTAGCTGTTGTTGAGTAATCGGGTAATAATTTCGGTAGTTAGCGTTTTTTCATCCTTGCTCGATGGAGCTCTATATCCAAAAAGTCCAACCTTTATTGGTGTCAGTTTCGCTTGGTAAAACTCTCTACCATTGAAAGGTTTTTCCTCCCAAGTTTTTTGCTGAGGCACTTCACCCTTAACCCATTTGCCAAACTTTTCCTCAATTATTGGAAGAATTTCTTCCGAGTTAAAGTCGCCCGAAAGCACCAATGCCATGTTGTTGGGTACGTAGTATGTTTTGAAGAACTCGTACATTTTTGTGAGCGAAGGATTCTTTAAATCTTCAACTGTTCCAATAATGGTTTGCTGTCCGTAAGGATGGCTTTTAAAGAAATTTTTCTGAAATGCCTCTAATAGGTTCGTTTGAAATTGGTCGTTGTAAAGATTTTTTTCTTCATAAACAACCTCAAGTTCTGCTTGGAAACTTCGGAATACTGGCTCTGAAAATCGATGAGCGTAAAGGTCAATCCATTTCTCAACCTGATTTGAGGGGAACTTATTGTAGTATACTGTATAATCGGATCCTGTGCCAGCATTGATGTTTGAACCACCCATCTCGTTTATAAGATTATTCATCTCATTGGGAATTGCATACTCTGCTGCTTTTAACGATTCATCATTAATAGTTTTTTGGATTTCGGCTCGTTTTGCCTTATCCTTTGTTTTGCCTAACTCATCGTAGAGTTCAAATATTTTATCGATATGTGGTTTCTCCTTTTCCCAGCTGATGGTACCAAGGGTGGTAGTTCCTTTAAAAAGCATATGCTCTTGGTAGTGTGCCATTCCAGTAGCATCGGAGGGGTCGTTTTTGGCTCCAGCCTTTACAATAACTAACCCAAAAACCTCTGGTTGAGAATGGTTTTCGTCAAGTATAACTTTAAGTCCATTGCTTAACGTGAACTGTTTAATTCCGTGGTTAATTTTTTCAACTTCCTGCGAAATACTCCAAATTGGAGAGAGCAGTAAAAGTCCTATCAATAAAATTTTTAATCGTTTCATTTTTTAGGGTTATTGATTATGATTGCAGCGAAAGTAGCGATTATTTCTTACAAAGTAAAAATGACGCTAATTAGTGCTTTGCAAAAAAAAAAGCCTCTGAATAATATCAGAGGCTTTTGTCGATATTTAGTAAGTATGTTTAATTACTCAATAATAGTAACCCAGTTATGTTTATCTGCAATATCGCCATACTGAATACCTACAAGGGTTTCGTATAGTTTAGTTGATATTGGGCCTGGTTTACCATTTTGGCAGAATTTGTAAATTTTGCCACCATCAATATCGTTAATTTCGCCTATAGGAGAAATAACTGCAGCAGTACCACATGCTCCAACCTCCTCAAAACTTTCAAGTTCTTCAACAGCAACAGGTCTACGCTCAACTTTTAAGCCTAAGTCCTCGGCTAGTTGAATTAAACTCATGTTGGTTATTGAGGCAAGAATTGAAGGTGATTTTGGAGTAATATAAGTGTTGTTCTTAATTGCAAAGAAGTTAGCGGCACCAATTTCATCTATGTATCGCTTTTCAACGGTATCAAGGTACATTGGTGAGCCGTAACCAGCTTTATGGGCTTTAATAACTCCACGTAAACTAGCAGCGTAGTTTCCACCAACTTTAAATGTTCCTGTTCCGAGTGGCGCTGCACGGTCGCTATCGCGAACAATTGCAATTTTAACAGGGTTAAAACCTTCCTTGAAATATGGGCCAACTGGACTTACAAATACAACAAACATGTACTCTTTAGCGGGGCGAACACCAACTTCGGCGCCAGAACCAAAAAGTAATGGGCGGATATATAGCGAAGCGCCAGTCCCGAATGGTGGAACAAATTCCTCGTTAAGTTTTACGGCTTTAATAACTGCTTCGTGGAAAAGATCCGTTGGAACTTTTTCCATAAGCACGCCTTCTGCGGAGTGCTGTAGGCGTTTAGCGTTCTCATCCCAACGGAAAAGACGAATTTTACCATCTTTACCTCGGTATGCTTTCATACCCTCAAAGGCCTCTTGGCCGTAGTGCAATGCAGTAGCGGCCATATGAATATTGATGTACTCCGAATCTGACACCTCAAGGTTGCCCCATTTGCCATCCTTGTATGTGCAACGTACATTATAATTGGTTTTTACGTAACCAAACGGTAGATTTTTCCAATCGAGATTTTGCATAGCTGCAGTTTTTAAAAATTGGACATTAATATGACGTCAAAGTTAAGGCATAAAAAACAAAACACCTAACAATTTTTAGATGTTTTACGGCAAAAAGGTTTAAATGTTTAATTGAAAATTATTTATTGGTTATGAATTGTAACTTTGAGTTGGCTTTTAATTTCTCGGGTAGGTATAAAAAAAAGTGGGTAAGCTACTTATATCGCACCGCTACAACCACATACCCTTGCTACCTTCCGGTCCTGGGGGAGTTCTGCAGGAGCTGGTCGTATAAGACTTACCCGGTGCAAAAGTATAAAATATTATTAATTCTGCACACCTCACTAACTTTTTTTATCAAATTCACTTATAAATTTATTTATATTTGTACTCTAACTAATCATTAAACACTATGGACAACACAACTAAACCTCAATTATTAAAAGCGACCCTAAACTGGGGATTAATTTTAGGTGCAGCAAGTATTGCTTTTACTGTTATTTTATACATTGCTGGTCTAATAACAAATAAACCAGCTAGCTATGTTGGGATTCTAATTACAATAATTGTATTGTATTTTGGTATTAAGGCATATCGCGATCAATATCTTGGTGGAACCATGAGTTATGGACAAGCTCTTGGCGCTGGTGTACTTATAAGTCTTTTTGGAACTATAATATCAATTATTTTCACTCTGATACTTTTCACTGTTATTGACCCAGGGTTAATTGATACTGCACTGCAGGATTCAGCTGATCAAATGATGCAAAGAGGTATGGATGACTCTCAAATTGAACAAGGGCTTTCAATTGCAAAGAAAATGTTTATCCCTATGATGGTAATATTTGGAACTTTATCTGGTGTTTTCTTTGGTTTTCTTATTTCTCTGGTTCATGGTGCTATCCTTAAAAAAGATGTGAACCCTTTTGAGAAAGAAAAAGTAATTGAATAATTTTTAAGTATGGATATTTCTGTTATTGTTCCGCTTTACAACGAAGAAGAGTCGTTACCCGAATTAATGGAGTGGATTTCGCGTGTGATGAATCTGCACAATTTCTCGTACGAAGTAATTATGATTGATGATGGTAGTAACGATTCCAGCTGGAGCGTTATTGAAAGTTTAAAACAGAAATATTCAACCCTAAGGGGAATAAAATTTCGCCGTAACTACGGCAAATCGGCTGCTCTGCAGGTTGGCTTTACCGCCTCAAAAGGCGATGTGGTAATTACCATGGATGCCGACCTGCAGGACAGTCCCGATGAAATTCCTGAACTTTTCAGGATGATAAAGGAAGACGGTTTCGATATTGTATCGGGCTGGAAGAAAAAGCGCCACGATCCTCTTTTTACCAAAAGAATCCCTAGCAAACTTTACAACGGAACTGTTAGGAGAGTTACTGGAATAAAACTTCACGACATGAACTGCGGGCTTAAAGCCTATAAAGGTCGCGTGGTGAAAAGCGTTGAGGTTTATGGCGAAATGCATCGCTATATACCTGTTCTTGCAAAACAAGCAGGATTCAAGAAAATTGGCGAAAAGGTTGTTCATCATCAGGAACGCAAATACGGTGTTTCTAAATTCGGATGGGAACGATTTATAAATGGTTTTCTCGATTTAATGTCCGTAACCTTTGTTTCCAAATTCGGGAAACGCCCCATGCACTTCTTTGGAACATTGGGAACTCTAATGTTCATGTCGGGTGGTGTAATTTCATTATGGCTAATAATTAGTAAACTTTGGGCTCAAGCGCATCAGCTGAAGTACAGGCCTGTAACCGAACAACCATTGTTCTATATCGCTTTGGTTATTGCAATTATTGGAGTACAATTCTTTATGGCAGGCTTTATTGGCGAATTGGTTTCGCGTAGTTCTGCCGACCGCAATCAGTATCTAATAGAGAAAGATACTGATGCATAGCAAGTAATGCTTATCAAATTTTACTAGTATGAGAATATTGTCTTTTCTAGTAGTATTGTTTCCAATTATCTCGCTTGCTCAAGAAGTGGATAATTTGAAGCAGAGAGCCGATTCTTTACTGGCAATTGCAGTAAACACAACACGTAATCCTGATTCTACAAAAAAAATTCTTGCCCAAGTTGAAGAATTGGCTATGAAAAAAGGCGATTCTGCTATACTTGCTAGCATTTGGAGTAGGTATGGATTTACTAATTACTGGGTGGGACAATACCCCACTGCAATTGATTACTATAGCAAAGCAAAGGATTATTATTTAAGTAAGAATGATAGCATCCTTGCGGGTTGGAAGGGCTACATGATTGGTTTGACCTATAAATACTGGGGGAAATATCACGAAGCGCAAAAGGAAATTCAAGAAAATATTAGTCTTTTTGAAAAGTTTGAAGATCAGGAAGGTATTCTTAATTGTTATATTGTTTCTGGCTATATAAATCAAGCTTGGGGAAATTTCGATGAGTCAGAACGGATTTGTAGATATACTCTTAGTATGGCCAAGGCGCAACAAAATGCTAATGCCGAAGGATATTCTTTACTGGCAATTGGTAATGCCTTGCTTTCAAAGAATATAGCAGATTCATCGTATATATATATTGAAAACTCTCGTAAAAAATTTCTTGAAAGTTCAGACAACTATGGGGTGGCATTAGCAAATAGAGATTTAGGAGCATACTATTTACTCAAAGGAAATACCCAAAAAGCACTAAGCCTCCTAAAAACTGGGCTCGAAATTCTTAAATCGAGTTCCAACAATAGAGGATACTCCGAAATTTTAGCAATAATGGGTAATGTTTACCTCGAAAGGCAAGAATATGAAAATGCAGTAAAGCATTTGGAGGAGTCGCAGCAACTCGCCATTCAGATGGAACTTTACGAGGATATTATTAAAAATTACCAAAGTCTCTCAGTTGCTTATGAAAAGTGGGGGAAATACGACTCTGCTTATAAATGTATTATCAAATACACCTACCTGAAAGACTCTATTTTTAACGCCGAGAAACATTTCCAAATAGCAGAGCTCCAAACACAGTACGAAACAGAGAAGAAGGAGCAACAAATTGCCCTGCAAAACATCAAACTCGATAAAAATAAATCGATACAACGATTGCTAATACTTGCATTTGTACTAGCTTCCACATTGGCATTCTTTTCGTTCCGATGGTACAGGATAAAGAAACGCGATAATCAACTTTTGAGCGAGCAAAAAAGATTGATAGAGCAAAAAAACACACAGATTACCGATAGTATTAACTATGCAAAACGAATTCAGGGTGTTTTGCTAGGGAAATCATCGGTATTGCCTAAGCCCGTTAAGGATTTATTTATACTTTACCAACCCAAGGATATTGTTAGTGGCGATTTTTACTTTATAAAGGAATACCAAAACTACACTGTAATTGCTGCTGCTGATTGTACAGGACATGGCGTGCCTGGCGCATTTATGAGTATGCTTGGAGTAACATTGCTGAATGAAGTTTTTACATACTCAAATCCCAAAACTGCATCTGAAGTCTTAGAAGAACTAAGAGTAAAAATTAAAGAAGCATTGAACCAAACAGAATATAAAACAGAGGCTAAGGATGGAATGGATATAGCCCTCTGCATTATAGATAAAACTAGCAATAAACTTCAATTCTCTGGGGCATATAACTCTCTGTATATGGTTAGAAATGCTGAATTGATTGAATTTAAGGCGATTCGCAACCCAGTTGGTGTACACATGAAAGAATTACCTTTTCAGAATGAGGTAATTGACTGTCAGCCCAACGATCAGTTCTACATATTCTCCGATGGTTATGCCGATCAGGTCGGAGGTTCTTCGCAGCAAAAATTCAAAATAGTTGAATTTAGAAAACTAATTCATTCTATTAGTAATCTGCCAATGAATGAGCAGGCTTCAAAACTTGAAAGTACTGTTCAGATATGGAAAGGAAATGCTGACCAGACCGACGATATGCTGGTGGTTGGATTCAAAATGTAATCAAATTGACCAATTCGACTATATCTTAAAGTAAGACGTCAGCTCTTTAAGGTGTTCGGCAAGTTGTGCCAGGTTTTTAGCATTTTCGCTAGCTATATTAGCTGTTTGTGTGTTTTGTTGAGTTGTTTCGTTGAACGACTGAACCGCCAAATTCACTTGCTCCACGCCGCTTTGCTGCTCTAAACTGGAAAGGGCAATTTCCTGAATAAGCTGTGTGGTCTTCTCTATCTCCGGAATAATTGCTTCAAGTTCGCTACCCGATTTCTTTGTTACAACAACACCCTCCTTGGTTAGAGTGATTATTTCCTTTGCCGCTTCCTGCGATTTTTCTGCGAGTTTTTTTACCTCGGCTGCTACTACAGCAAACCCTCGTCCATATTCACCAGCGCGTGCTGCTTCAACTGCTGCGTTAAGTGCTAGAATATTGGTTTGTTTTGCAATATCGCTAATTATTGAGATTTTGCTGTCGATTATCAACATTGTTGTTGTTGCCTTTTTGCTCGACTCAAAGCTGGTTTTAATTCCTTCCGACGCCACAATGGCTATTCTCTCGGTAACCTTTGCATTCTCGTTATTTTGCTGGATATTTGCCACCATTTCCTCCATCGACGATGATATTTCCTCCGAAGAGGCTGCCTGATCCGAGGCCCCATCAAGTAAAATCTTGGACGAATCGCTTAACTCTTCGCTTGCTGCTGCAATTTGATTGGAACTATTGACTATATCAGAAACTATGGACCTTAGTTTAACAGACATCTCTTTGAGTGAAGATAAGAGTTCGCCAATCTCGTCGTTACTGCTAACATTAATATTGGCGCTTAAGTTCCCTTTGGCAATCTCTTTGGTAAACTCTACACTTCTATTTATTGGCTTTAATATATACGAAGCAATTAGCCAAACAATAATGTACATAATTATCAATCCAAAGAATCCTATTATAATACTTCTGTAGAAAATTTTATTGGCTTGGCTCATTATTACATCAACGGGAACCTCAATGCCAAGAGTCCATATAGTATTATTATTACCAAAACTGACAGGAACAAGGCTTACAATGTATTTCTGATTTGCGTATTTATTAAGGTACTCAAAAGAATCGTCGGTTAGTTTATGAACAGACGAAATTCCCTTAAGGAATCTACTTGTATCATTAAAAAAAACATCCTGAAATTTTTTCCCGATATTTTCCTTTTTGGAGTGTGCAACCACGGTATTATTTTCAGAAATCAAGTACGATACAACTCCTTGAAATGGATCTATCTGATTAACAATGCTCCCAAGGCTTTCTAAGGTGATATCGATACCAATAATACCAATAAACTTTCCATTATCCTGAATAGGTGCAACAATCGATGTCATTAAAATGTTAGCCAATTCAGGGGTGTTGATATCGTAGTATGGATTCCAAATTTCCTCCACATTCCTTTTCCGAGAATGGTAGTATGGTAAATCAATATCTAAGTTATTCATATCAACAGTTTGCCTCAGAACACTTAGTTGTCCGTCTTTCCTTATATATACATTTCTGTGCCTTCCATTCTTTAAGGTGTATTTTGAGTCAAAAGCCCTTATTTCCCATACCTGCCATACGGATAGGATATCAGGTGAGTTTTGTAACCAACTATAGCAAATTTGGTCATAAAAAAAGTTAAGCGATTCCTTAGGAATTGATTGGTAGATATTGTAAATGTTTCTTTTACTAATAACAACTTCCATCAACTTGCCTAAATCGAACTCAATCTTGTTTTTATACTCATAAGAGGTTCGCTTAATAATCTCGCTTGCGTTTTGATATGCGTTTTTCTTAAAGTTGCTACTAATATAAAAGAGAGCAATCACATAAATTACTGTAAATGCAGAAAGAATATATACCAGCAACTTGCTTTTTAGTTTAAGTTGAACCTTTCTCATCGGTCAGTTTTTAGTCTTATTCGAATAACGAAAAATCTTGACGTTTGTTTACATTAGTTATACTTGAATTAATTTCAATAAGTTACAACAATAATTCCTCATTTCCAAGCATTCTGCTGGGGTTAATACTATTAACTCGAAAAATTATTTTAACAGAATATGCTCAACAACACTAACTCATTCGAACAACTTCGCGCTAAATGGTTTTTCTTTGCTCAGTTGAATTGATTTCTAAATTGTTTATGAACGCTATTTTAAACCATCGCTCCATAAGGAAGTATAAGAGCGATCCCATTGAAGAAGACCTGCTTAACGATATTCTATATGCAGGAACACGTGCATCAACCACTGGCAATATGCAAGTTTACAGCATTATTGTTACCAAAAGTCAGGAGATTAAACAGCAATTAGTCCCTTGCCATTTCAATCAAGCAATGGTTACGCAGGCACCAGTTGTACTTACTTTCTGTGCCGATTTCAATCGTTTTAATAAATGGTGTGCCCAAAGAAATGCGAAGCCTGGCTACGATAACTTTTTATCGTTTTTTACTGGTGCAATTGATGCCATTTTGGCTGCTCAGAATGTATGTATTGCTGCAGAGGAAAATGGACTTGGAATATGCTATCTAGGAACTACAACATATACAGCCGCTAAAATTATTGAGGTTTTAAAATTACCCAAAGGTGTTGTTCCTGTTACTACAGTTGTATTAGGATATCCCGATGAAACTCCTGAGTTAACTGACCGCCTACCCCTTGCAAGCATACTTCACCAGGAAATTTATCAGGATTATTCCGAGGGCGATATCGACCAAATTTATCAGCATAAAGAGTCCTTACCGCTTACAAAAAAACTTCTGGAGGAAAATCAAAAGGAAACTCTTGCACAAATTTTTACTGATAAGCGCTACACATTAAAGGATAATGTGGCTTTCTCCAAAACTTTACTTAGCGTTTTGGAACAGCAAGGCTTTATGAATAACGACAGAAAAGAGTAGGTTAATAAGTTGATATATAATTAGAAAAGGCTGCAACTTGCAGCCTTTTTCTTTTACCCATAATATTTGTTAAACAGGAGCATCTTTTGCTGTTATTGAAATAACAGTAATTGAATAAGGGTTATCTTTGCAGAATAATTTATCACAAACATAAAAATATGATTACCAGCAATCCTACCCTTAAACTTTTAATGATTGATGCAGCAAGCGGATTCTACAAGGTGCAACGCTATAACGTGGGCGATTTCTTTGGCCCAGTAGATTTAGGAATTCATCTTGCACATAAGTACAACAGTTTAAACGTTGGGGTTGGTTTATTGGCTGGTTCAATATTTCCTGGTTCAAATAGGTTAATTGTGAATGGTATTTCGCCCAGCTGGCATGGTTTTTTTATTTCATCGATGGGTGGCGCAGGTTTAGTTTTCGACAATTTAGGTATAAACATGTTCTCTATAGTTGGCAAAACACCAACACCGTCAATACTATATCTAAACCGTATTCACGGCGAGGAAATTGAGGTAGAATTAATTCCTGTCAAACAAAATACTGTTTGGAGTCAGGGGCGTGGTGGAGTATACTCAATGATGCAGCACACATTGGATTTGTTAGGTAGCAGGTATGAAAACGACCCACGGATTCTTGCCGCTGGCCCTGCATCGCTCCATACCGATTTTGGCGCAATTGCTTCAGCTCCTATCAAAAAAGGCGAGGTTACTTTTGTTGATACTTGGGCTGGCCGTGGCGGATTTGGCACAAAAATGGTTCAACAGCACGGAATTGTATCCATTATTTACGGTGGTACTTATGTTGATGATGATTTTCGCGACAGGTCAGTTGCCGATAGTTGGTTTGAGGATAGATACCAGAAACGTTTGGCTGCAAAGGATATGGAGGCTACTACAAAATATCGCTTCGACCCAAAATTTGAAACTGGTGGAACATTTGGCGTAAACTACGCCACGTTAAAAGGCGATACAATGGCCTTCAACTACCGTACTATTTATATGACCGAGGAAGAACGCCTTAAAATACATAAGGATTTTATTGTTGACCATTACCTTAAGCAGTTCAACGAGGAAACAATTAAAACAAAACAGCAGAAAACTTGTGGCGAGCCATGCAGTGCTGTTTGTAAAAAAATGCAAGGCGAGTTTAAAAAGGATTACGAGCCTTACCAAACAATGGGGCCTCTTTGTGGAATTTTTGACCAGCGTGCTGCTGAGAAAATTAACCACTATGCTGATATGCTTGGATTTGATGCAATTTCGATTGGTGGTGTTTTATCGTGGTTAATGGACTGTGTAGTTGAAGGGTTGATTAAACCCGAGGAACTAGGTATCACCGGTACTCCAATCTTTAATCCTGATGGATTTAAAGTGGTTGAAGATTCAATGCATAATGCCAATATAGGCATTGCGTTAATGGATCAAATGGTTAATCCTAAAGGAGTATTCCATATGAAGGAGGGTGCCAGAAAACTTGCTCGCCACTTTGCCCGCAGAAAAGGAACTGCCGTGCTCGACAAGTTTGTGTATGTTGGTTTTGCCCGCTCAGGTTGGACAGTTCCCAATCAGTACTGGACACCTGGCGTCCTTTCACCAATGGCCATTATGGGTAAATACTATATGTACTACGGAAAGGATTTTGTACCACCCCGTCAGCTTGGCCGCGAGAATGCAAAACGAATGCTGCTTGAGTTGGTGATGGATAATTTGGGAATGTGCCGATTCCATAGAGCTTGGGCGGAAGATATACTGCCAGAGGTAATAGAATCGCTTTACGGTTTAAGGGATAAATTCCAGCGTTCGTTACTACTTACTGCCAGCCGAATTAATAGTCGGAATGCCTCAATTTTCTGGGAAAGCGAACGCAACATCGATTATGTTTTCACCTTCCTAAAAAAGAAAAAAGAGGTTGATGGTGTAAATAATCCAGAATTGGACAAGTGGATATCGGCATTTGAAACTGACAAGAGAGCTGCTGCGCTAGATTTTTGGTACGAATTACACAAAGGAATTCACGAATCGTTATTAGAATTTCATTAATTTTGGATCTAAATAATTTAAAAGATGAAAATAGTAAAACGGATTCTCATTGTATTAATTCTTTTAATAGTAGGTTTCTTCGCTCTATTATACTGGGGAACCTATGAAAAGGGAGTGATGGCAGGAAAAATTCTTAGGATTAGTGAGAAAGGCTATGTGTTTAAAACATACGAGGCAAAACTCAGCATTGAATCGTTTGGAGCGTTGAAAGGCACAAGTCCTATTGCTGAAACTTTCGATTTTTCTGTGTCAACCAAGCAAGATTCCATAGTTAAACAATTGCAGGAAGTTGCTTTAACAGGAGAGCGAGTAAATATTCATTACATAAAAAGGTATATCCGAGTTCCTTGGCGAGGGAGTACTAAATACTTTGCAGTCGAAGTGGAACGTGTGAAACGGAAATAGCAGAAAAGGCAGCCAACAGGCTGCCTTTAGTATCGCACAAACTATTTCTAGTGTTCTCTTCTTCCGCCACCGGTACGACGTTCGCCGCCAAAACCACCACGACGCTCGCCACCACGATCACCGCCGCCACGGCTATCGCGATCGAATCCACCACGGCCACCGCCACGGTTGAAACCACCACCACCGCTACGTTCACGGTTAAAACCGCCACCTCCACGAGGTTTATCGGTTTTAGGTTTAGCCTCAGTTACACTGATAACTTTACCATCATACTCAGCACCTGTAAGCTCTTCAATAGCTTTTTTAGCTTCGTCATCGTTATCCATTTCAACGAATCCGAAACCTCTAGAACGCCCAGTTTCCCTGTCGGTAATTACCTTGGCGGATTTAATCGCGCCATACTCTTCGAAAAGTTGCCTTAGGTCATCGTCGCTGATTCTGTAACTCAGACCTGACACGTAAATGTTCATAAATTAAATTAAATTAGATGATTGATTTTTTCGAGCCCTAAGTCAATAACTTCTATCTTTTAGTCGGGAAAAACTGTGATGACAGAAAGCGTTTTCGTTGCTGCTTATTTCTCAAATTTGTGCAAAGGTACGTCTTATTTTCGGATAAACACCATCCAATAAAATAAATCTTATAAAAAACCAATATAATAAAAAAGGGTTATCCGAACGGACAACCCTTTCTAAGAATTGTTATATAATTATCTAGCAACTCGCTCTAACCATTTAACCATTAGAAGCATAACTATCATTGAAGCTGCAGTTGCACCCACGAATACCAACCAGCATGCCCAAATAGGAACAGTTGTGTATAGGATACCTCCAATAAATAGAAGCGAATTACCAATTGCAGTAGCAGCTAACCAGCATCCTTGCATTACACCTTGTAGGTGAGGAGGTGCAACTTTTGAAACAAAAGAAATTCCAAGAGGAGAAATAAATAACTCCGCTACTGTCAAAATAAAGTATAGTCCAACCATTACCCATGGAGTAACTTGCATTGCTGAAATATCGTTAGCACTCATCGATGCCAATGATTCTTTTGCAGGTAGTGCTAAAGAAAACAACATTAAGAATATATATGCTAATGAAGCAATACCCATACCAATAGCAATCTTCATAGGCGTTGAAGGCTCTTTACCGCGTCTTTTTAGACTTCCAAATAGCCACATAATAAGTGGAGTAAGTGTTACCACAAAGAATGGGTTAACCGCTTGAAAAATCTCAGCACCCTTAATTCTCGTGAAACCAAGATTAATATCAATAACATCGAGGTTTACATAATCCCTAGCAAAATATGTAAGAGAGTAACCATTTTGGTGGAATGAAAGCCAGAAAAAGATAACAACACCAAACACAGCAAATAAAGCATAAATGCGTTGTTTGATTTCGCTAGCACTCATCATAATTTCTTCCTTGCTTATTGCATTACCCGCTTTAGAATTAACTTTTTGGGCAGGGTCAGGAAATTTGCTTTTATTGGTTAAGTAAATAACCAACGAAATTCCCATAGCCACGATTGCTGCCATGAATGCATACTGGAAACCACGATTGAATACATCAAGATAGTTGTTGACAAAAGTGGTAAGGTCAATGCTTGCGGGGGCATTAATATATGCTTTGTTCGCATACTCGGTTAAACGAGTTAGTGATTCTGCAGGCATTGCATCGCCTTGCTTAAGATATTGATGGCATAATTCAGGTAGACCAGCATTGTAATCAAAGTTGTTAACCTTTAACCACCAGTTTCTTACACCTATTGCTATCCAAGGAGCAAAGAAACCTCCAACATTGATAAACATATAGAATATCTGGAAACCTGCGTCACGTCTATCAGAATACTCATTATTATCATACATTTGTCCTACAATAGCTTGTAGGTTCCCTTTGAATAAACCATTTCCAAAGGCAATAACCAATAATCCAAAACAGGTTAAAGCTAGGTATAGACCCATACTTGGAACTGGTGTTGGGGTTGGTATGGCAATAATTAAGTACCCAACGGCCATCATAATAAGACCAATAAGAATAGTTCCTTTGTATCTTTTTGTCCTATCAGCAATTAATCCACCAACCAATGCTAGCAGGTAGATTGATGCATAGAATGCTGAATAAACATAGCCTGTAGTGGTTTCGGACAAACCAAACTTAGCTGATATGAATAGCGTAAGAATCGCCATCATAATGTAGAATCCGAAACGTTCTCCCATATTAGAAAGAGCCGCGCCAAGCAATCCTTTAGGATGATTTTTAAACATAGATTAATTGTTATTTGGTTAATAATTATTTCATTTTATTCAGAATTGGACAAAAATACTCCATTTTGGTTTATGTACAACTGTTAAAATAATGTTGTAAAATCATTTTCTTCATGTAACCTAATACGCATCAATTTATAAATCAATAAAGTAAATTTAGTAATAAAACAAAAAAAACATCTATATAACCTACCAAATAATTATCAGGTTTATTCGTTTTTAGCGTATTTTTGGTATTGTATTTCATTGATTTGACTTTGATGAAAATTTTCAGTTCCGAACAGATTCGAGATATTGATTCTTACACCATAGCCAACGAGCCGATTGCCTCTGTTGATTTAATGGAGCGTGCTTCCAATGCAATATTTGAATGGATGGCTCAGAATTTATCTTCCACCAAAAGATTTATTTTTATCTGTGGTCCAGGCAATAATGGTGGCGATGGTTTGGCTGTTGCCCGTATGATTTATTTTGCAGGGTTTAACGCCTCTGTTTACTATGTTGATTCAACATCATACTCATCCGATTTTACAATCAATCTTAATAGGCTGAAAAAAACTAACATCGATTTAAAGATAATTATAGGAGAATCGGACTTTCCATTATTAAGCCATAATGATATTATTGTCGATGCACTTTATGGTTCAGGATTGAGTCGCCCTATCGATGGCTTAATGGCAAAACTTGTCCAACATATAAATCAATCCGGTTTAGATGTGGTATCAATAGATATTCCATCTGGATTATTTAGCAACGAAAATCCATATCCAAATAATAATACTATTGTAAAAGCTAAGGTTTGTTTGACTCTTCAATTCCCTAAATTGAGTTTTCTTTTTGCAGAAAATGAGCAGTATGTAGGGCGTTGGATTGTATTACCAATTGGGCTTCATCCTAGAGTTATTGAGGAAAAGTCTACTCAGTTTTTTTATTTAGGAAGTGATGATATAAAGACCATCCTTAGGCCTAGACCCACTTTCGCTCATAAAGGAACCTATGGCCATTGTTTAATTGTTGCTGGAAGTTATGGAATGATAGGTGCAGCAGCACTTTGTACAAAGGCCGTGGTGAGTTCAGGTTCAGGACTGGTAACTGCGCACATCCCCAAATGCGGATATGATGCGTTACAGCAACTCGTTCCTATAGCTATGTGTAAGGTTGATTCGAACGAGTATTTCATTACAGATGTTTCAGAATTAGATAGGTACAATTCAATATGTATTGGTCCGGGCCTGGGAACAAATCCAACAACTGTTACCATGCTAGAGGAAATAATCAGCAGAGCAAAATCTTCCTTAATTATTGATGCCGATGCGTTGAATATCATATCTCAAAACAAGGGGTTGCTCTCTGCTTTACCCGAAAGCACAATTATTACACCACACCCAGGCGAATTCGATAGACTATTTGGAAAATCCACTTGTGGACTAGAAAGAATGAAAAAGGCCATTGAGGCTGCAAGAATGTATAAACTGATAGTTGTGCTAAAAGGTGCTCATACCCAAATTGTCAACTCTTATGGATGCGTGTACTTTAACTCCACCGGAAATGCAGGTATGGCAACAGGAGGCAGTGGCGATGTTTTAACTGGCGTTATTGGTGGGCTTCTGGCTCAAGGTTACACACCATTGAATGCTGCTAAAATGGGTGTTTACATTCATGGAGTAGCTGGCGATATAGCTAAAATTAACTTTGGAGAAACATCGTTAAGCGCCCAAAACATAGCAGAATCATTATCTTTAGCATTTAAATATTTCGAGCAAGAATAAAAATCAATGTATATGAAGCTAACTAACTTTGCAATAATTATAATGGCAACGGCTTTTGTTGCTTGCAACAACAAAACCATCCAGGTATCACCTTTACATAATTCAACTTATGTGTCAAATGGTATTGTTTATAGTTTACCTAGAACGGTTGTAGTTATAAAAGTTGATGTTGCAAAGACCGTCATCAACCCTGGACCCTATGCTGCCTATGCTCAGAAGTTTTTGGGCATTTCGAATGCTGCAACTCAAGAAAAGGAAGAGTATAGCGTTGTTTCAATTAGTATTGATGGAAAATCTGAATCGGATCCAACAGCATTATACTCCGCGTTTTTGGGCGATAAATCCGTATGCGACTTTTTTCAAGTAATTAATTCAGGAATAGTTATTCCTGCTGGCGACTTTAAAACAATTTCATCTATGAAGACTAATTTATCAAAAGAAAATTATAGCAATGTCGAGTTTAAGGATTTGTCGCCAACCCCTTTTATTGCAGAAGAGAAGAGCACGTTTTACTCAAAGGTTCAACGCGATAGCAGTTTTATCAGGGTTCCTGTTCAAAAAAGTATGATTATTGAGCGAAACAATGAGGAGAAAGCCAAGGAGGCATCGGACTTTATATTTTCGTTACGCAAAAAGCGTATGGAGTTTATGACTATCGATGTTGATAATCCTTTCGATGGAGAGGCCTTGAAATTGATGTTTGCTGAGATTAACAGGTTAGAGGATGAGTATTTATCATTATTTATTGGCAAATTACATACTGAGACCATCTCAAAAACTATCCTTTATACACCTTCAAAACCTGAGGGAGAGTCGAGTATTGCCTTCCGCTACTCATTGTCAAAAGGAATTGTGGCTTCAAATGATTTATCGGGGAATCCAATCCTAATTGAGATAGAACCTGAGGAAATTCCTGAATCGTACAGTGGTTTTTTCAGTGCATCAGCAATAAATGCGGACAAGAACAAGTTCGACCAGATATATTACCGAATACCAATCAATGCTTTGGTGAAAATTTCCGATGGAAAAAACGAATTAGCCAGTAAGCGATTACTGATTTACCAGTATGGTCCTACTGCTAAGTTACCTATTAAGCACCTTTTAATTAAAAACTAGTCTTTTTTAGGGAGTTTACTAACAAACTTCGCCTGAAAAACATCCCATTTTTCCGTTTTGTATTTATCCTCGCTGATAAAAACAATAATTGGCTCAAACTGCTCTGGAGTTAAATAACCGGCCAAAAATGTTATTGGGGTATTTGTAGAATCAAGAAAAGCAACCGATGGGTACGATAATTTGCCCTGTAATAGAGCTATGGCAAAATCGTGAGTTGAACGTTGACCTTGATTTCTATTTTTGTATACTTGACCTTTATAGGTTATCTCCTTTGTGCCCTCAGCGTTAAACTTTACAGGGTAAAAATTCTCGGATAGATATTTTGCAATGTATGGATTACTGAAAGTGTTTTTATCCATTGTTTTACACCAACCGCACCAATCTGTATAAATATCTATGAAAATTTTCTTCGGTTGCTTCGCGTTTAACTCCAACGCTTCCTCCAATGTGTACCACTTAATCGATGATATTTCCTGAGCATTAACCGCAGTGGTTAATGATATGAAAGTAATTAGTAGCAAAGTAACTTTTTTCATAATTGTAATTTATTGATTGGCAAATGTAATTATAAATATAAATTTTTATAGAATAGACAAAAGTTATTCCAAATAGTTCAACATAGCGTTAACCTGTATTTTGTCATTTTAACACTATCAACACATATTAATTTGGGTAGATTAAAAATTGTAGGTAATTTTATTGGCACTAAAAACGAAATAATATCATTAAATAAATTTACTATGAACAAAGAAATTTTCAAGTTGGAACCACAACGTGTGTGGAAACATTTTTATAGTCTTACTCAAATACCACGTCCATCGAAGCATGAAAAGGCTGCTGTTGACTTTATGGTTAAATTTGGTAAGGATAACGGTCTTGAGACAATTGTCGATGAAGTTGGAAACGTAATAATACGTAAACCTGCTACTCCAGGTATGGAGAATCGTAAAGGCATCGTTCTTCAAGGTCACCTCGATATGGTTCCTCAAAAGAATAGCGACAAGAATCACGATTTCACTAAAGACCCAATCGAAGCATATGTAGATGGAGAATGGGTAACTGCTAATGGAACCACTCTTGGTGCTGATAATGGTATTGGTGTTGCTGCAACTATGGCTGTACTTGAGGCTAAAGATTTGGTTCATGGCCCAGTTGAGGGATTGTTCACTATTGATGAAGAAACCGGAATGACTGGTGCGTTTGGCCTTAAGTCTGGGTTACTTAAAGGTGACATATTGATGAATCTTGATTCCGAGGACGAGGGGGAACTTTATGTAGGTTGTGCAGGTGGACTTGATGCCAATATTAAGTTTGAGTACAAATCTGCTCCTGTTCCAAGTGGAGTAACCGCATTCCGTATTGCAATTACAGGTTTAAAGGGTGGTCACTCAGGAATGGATATAGTTCTTGGCCGTGCTAACTCCATTAAGTTATTATTCCGATTCCTTTATAATGTTGAAAAGATTTTAGACGTTAAAGTTTCATCTATCGACGGAGGAAGTTTGCGTAACGCAATTCCTCGCGAGGCATTTGCTGTAGTTGTTGTGCCCAATGAAAGTTTAGCAAAGTTTGAGAAGGCAGCAACCGAACACCTTAATATATATAAGGCAGAATTTGCAGTTACCGAACCTAGTCTTTCTTTTATTGTTGAGAAAACAGAGATGCCATTATCTATAATTGATGATAAAGTTCAATCTAATGCTACTCGTGCATTCTTTGGTTGTCCAAATGGTGTTATCAGAATGAGTGATACTATGCAGGGGCTTGTTGAAACATCTAACAACTTAGCACGTGTTTACTCTGATGGAACCGCTATTTATGGTCAATGTTTAATGCGTAGTTCAGTTGAAACATCTAAGGATGCTTTGGCTGGCAAGATGGCTGCTATATTTGAACTTGCCGGTGCAAAAATAGATTTTACAGGAGGCTATCCAGGCTGGAAGCCAAACCCAAATTCTCCTATTTTAAAGGTGATGCAGGACGTTTATAAAAATAAATATGGCAAAACTCCCGAGATAAAGGCTATTCACGCAGGTTTGGAGTGCGGATTACTCGGTGGTGTATATCCTAATTGGGATATGATATCTTTTGGTCCAACCATTCGCTTTCCACATTCTCCTGATGAGAAAGTGAATATTGCAACGGTTCAGAAATTCTGGGATTATCTTGTAGAGGTATTAAAGAATGTTCCTGTGAAGTAAATCAGGGTCTATTTAATATAGAATTTGGTCCATCTGTAGCTTCAGATGGACTTTTTTTGTGTTAAGATTTACCCAAATCATATTTTTTTAAAAAATTTTCTACCTGCAAATCAGGTAGGTATAGTTTAAACAAGAAAAAAAATAAAAAAATATTGCACCTGCACTTGCATATAAAAAAAAGAGGGTCTATATTTGCACCCGCTTTGAAGGAATAGCGACGTTCTGCGAGGGGTTGAAGGGCTGAGAAAAAAGAAAAATTTTTTTTGGCGAAAGAGTTGGAGGAAAGGAAAAAGTTGCTACCTTTGCGCTCCCGATCCGAAGGGATGGGGTGATAGAGCAAGACTGGAATAGGTAAAACACGCCGCCGGCGGAGGCCGGGGGTGAGCAATACAGGCGGACGGAAGTCCGCGCGTTCTTTGACGCGATGGTACCGAGAAAGAAAGAACAGGAAAGCAAGCGTACAGCGAGACGGAAGTCTTGAGGTATATTTTTTTAGGAAAGATAGCGCAAATTAACCCTGGGCGAGAG
>JAKQKB010000178.1 GCA_029560875.1 Bacteroidota bacterium
GCTGATGATAAACGGTCAGAAGCGGCAATGGAGGACCGAAAAATTGAAGGATATTTTTAATTGACGATAGACCATAGTTCATTGACCATAGTTGAGTTATGAGTTTTAAATTTGAAAACTTATTAGTTTGGCAGAAAGCAATTGACGTTTCTTACGACATAAATATGCTTGTATCTCACTTCCCAAAAGAAGAAGTATATGTATTGTCTTCTCAATTAAAGCGTGCTGCAGACTCAATTTCTTTAAATATTGCTGAAGGTTCAACAGGTCAATCGAATGCTGGGTTTGCTAGGTTTCTTAATTATTCTATCAGGTCTGCAATTGAAGTAGTTAGTGGTCTTTTTTTAGCAAGAAAGCGAAATCTGATAAATGAAGATGAGTTTAAAGTTAATTATGAGAAAATAGAATTATTAGTTAAAATGTTACAATCATTGAAAAATTCACTTGAGGGGAGTTAACCATGGTCTATGGACAATTGACTATCGACTTAAATACACACAAATTATGGAACACGAAATAACAAATACAGCATATTTAGATATGGAACTCCTGCGTTTTACCACTGCAGGAAGTGTTGATGATGGTAAGAGTACCCTAATTGGACGCCTACTTTATGATTCTAAGGCCATATTTCAGGATCAAATGGAGGCCATTGAACGTGCAAGTATTAAGAAAGGGGAGGAACACGTTAATTTGGCTTTGTTAACCGATGGTTTACGTGCCGAGCGTGAGCAGGGTATTACAATTGATGTGGCTTACCGTTACTTCCATACACCCAAGCGTAAGTTCATTATTGCCGATACCCCTGGTCATATCCAGTACACTCGAAATATGGTCACTGGTGCATCTACAGCAAATGCAGCTCTGATTTTGGTTGATGCTCGCCATGGTGTAATTGAGCAAACAGTTCGTCACGCATACATTGCATCTTTATTGCGAATACCTCACGTTATTGTTTGCGTAAATAAGATGGACTTGGTGGAGTTCAAACAGGAGGTTTTTGATGGAATTCAACATAAATTTCTTGAATTCTCTAATCATTTGGATTTGCATGATGTTCGGTTTATCCCTATTAGTGCTTTGCTAGGCGACAATGTGGTGGATAGGTCAACAAATATGGATTGGTATCAAGGGCCAACTTTAATGTATCTGTTGGAAAATCTTTATATCTCTAACGATTACAACCAACTGGATGCTCGTTTTCCCGTTCAACATGTAGTTCGCCCTATGCTTTCGGAGTATCACGATTATCGTGGTTATGCGGGTCGTATGGCCAGCGGAACCTTTAAGGTAGGGGAGAAGGTAAAGGTTATGCCGTCGGGGTTCACATCTGTTATTAAGGAGATAGATTTCTGGACTGATAAGTTGGATTCAATTACTGCGCCCCAATCCGGTACAATTATTCTTGAGGACGATTTGGATGTTTCGCGTGGATGTATGATTATTCCTGCCGAAAATGGAATAAAACAAGGACAGGACATTGAGTTGATGATTTGCTGGTTAAGCGATAAACCCATGGTGCCAGGAGGTAAGTATGCCGTGAAGCACACCACCAACGATTTGCGCTGTATGATTAAGGATGTAAAATTCAAGGTTGATATTAATACCCTCGATAAAAATTACGATGATAAGAATATCGGTTTAAACGATATAGGATGTATTGAAATTAGAACAACAAAGCCCATTTTTTACGATTCGTATAGGCAAAATCGTTTTACAGGGAGCGTAATTATTATTGATGAAGCAACCAATGTTACTGTTGGTGCAGGAATGATTGTTTAGGGTAATAGACCAAGTTTTTCCTTGGCTACACGAATAATTTCTGCGTGGTCAAATGCAAGCGGAGGCATGGATTCTAAAGGAAACCACTCCGCTTTTTCTGCATCATCACCAGCCGAGATACTAGAGTTTTCAATGGAGGTATATCCCCAGAAAGCAATGGCAATGTTTCTGTCCCTAGGGTCTCTATCTATTTTATCGAATGCCCCCAGTTGATGAAGAGCAATTCCTCTAAGCCCAGTTTCTTCCTGTAGCTCACGCGTAGCAGCATCACAAAGTAATTCATCTATTTCTGGAAATCCGCCAGGTAAAGCGTAATGCCCTTCGAAAGGGTTGTTTTTTCTTTTAATTAGCAAAATATGGGTAAACAAACCCCTGGAATCATTAAGGAAAATTACAGAGTCAACCGTAACAAGCATTCTTGGGTATTGGTAGCAATACTCCATTGAAATTAACTTTAAGTAGTTGTATCGTCTTCGTTGTTGCGGGCTTTTCGCTTGTCGCGTATTTTAAAAGCAATCCAAACAGCAACCGCAATTACAATGAACAAAATAAGTATTTGATGTTTAAGCATAGGTTGGTTGTTAACAATTGTTTTTCAGTCTAGTTTAGCACTCTTTTAATTACCCTGAGTTTATGGGAATAATTGCCCGTTTGTACATTAAATATTCCTTGATGATCAAATTTATCCATTCTAACAAAACCCGAACTATGGATAATGCTTCCTTCATCAATTATAATTCCCACGTGGGTAATTGCCCCTTCATCGTTATCAAAGAAAGCCAAATCACCTTTTTGAACATGGTCAATAAACTCAACTGTATGCCCAATTTCAACCTGTTGACTGGCATCTCTTGGCAAATTTATACCTACAATTTTGTAAACAACTTGAACCAGTCCTGAGCAGTCAATTCCTAAAGGTGAGCGTCCGCCCCATAGGTATGGTGAATTTATGTAACTCTTGGCTAGTAATTCTATTTCTTCGGATTTATTCTCTGGAGTAGGAAAAAAAGGACTGTCAATTTGCTTGAAAACGGTTTCTCCGCATTTGAAGTTTGGCTCACTGTACTCATTAAGGTTTGATCCAGGACAAATAAGTAGTGGGTGTTCAGAATCATCCTCTTTTGCCCAGAAAAGTCTGTTAGCAACTTTAGATTGTTTGCTAAACGAATGATTTTCGGAGCTGTTTGTAAGTTTTGAGTCAACCCAACCGTAGTATCCATCAAAATGACCAACAATTCTGAGCCAGCCGTTGTAGGCTTCAAGTATATCGAACGATTCGCCAAAAAGCATTTGGTTAACCATTTCGCTAGTTTCGCTGGGCTCTCGGCGAATGGCTGCAACACTTTTTGATATTACCCCAATATTCATTTATCTTTTTTTTGTAAAAATATCATAAATAGCGGAAAAAAGAAATATCTGTAAAATGTAAATTCTAAGTGGATTTCTCAACGAAAATATGTTAATGCTTAATTTAAATAAGGTGAGTTAAATATGGTTGTTGAACAATTAATACAGGTTATTCGTTTTTCTGTTAAAACATTCCTAGTAATAAAAATTTGTATATTTACCAACATTCTTGGGCTTTTATAAATTAATGAAGAAATGAGTTTGATTCGTTATATGCAAATTAACTTTCGTGGTATATTTCGTAGTTTCTACTTTTTGATTGCACTTTTAGTGGTATTGGTATTTCTGCCACGCGAGGGTCGTTTTAAGTATGAATTTCAGAAGGGAAAACCCTGGATGCATACGGATTTGTATGCGCCTTTCGATTTTCCAATTTATAAAACTGAAGCAGAAATTTTTTCAGAGAAGTCCCATATACTAAAAGATTTTAAACCATTCTTTAGATACGACTCTTTGGCTCAAGAATTGGCAACTCAGCAATTAATGTCTGATTATAGGGATATATGGATTAGTTATGTTAAAACTAACAGGCTTTCACTTAGGTATAGTCCTGCTCAACTAGATGCAGTATCTGCTAAAGGCGAGAGCATAATTCTATCCGCTTTTGATAATGTTTATAGCAAAGGAATAATTGACCAGTATGAGTCTATACAGGGTGTTAATAAAACTGAGAATGGTCTTTCTATTTTAAGAAACAATATTGCGTATGAGAGTCAGTATAATGATGTTTATTCAAAGCGTAAGGCAATTGATTATGTAAATGGTAAACTTCAAAAAATTATATCATCAGAATCTCCAAATTTTGCTGGTTTTTGGAATTTAATAGATGTTTCAAAGTACATTCAACCCAATTTGCTTTACGATGATTTTATTACTCAGAAATTCAAGAATGAATTAATTGCTAATGTTTCTTTAACAAAAGGGCTCATTCAATCGGGTGAGAGAATAATTTCCAATAACGAGATGGTTACTTCGGAAGTTTTTCAAGTATTGGAATCGCTTAAACGCGAGTACGAGTCGCATATAGGAAATAGAAATTGGTTGCTTGTAATGCTTGGAAATGCTCTTCTTGTTGGTTCACTATTCATCATACTTTATCTATTCCTGTTGAGTTTTAGAACCGAAATTTTAAAAGAGGATTCAAAAACCCTGTTTATTCTTTCGCTTATTGCCTTTATGGTTATAGTTTCGTCCTATGTTATAAAATCAGGGATAGTTAGTATTTATGTTGTTCCGTTGGTTATAGTTCCAATTTTTATAAGAACATTTTTCGATGCCCGATTGGCACTTTTTATTCATCTTGTTACAATTTTTGTGGTGGGATTTTTTGTCCCAAATAGTTTTGAGTTCGTATTTACAAACTTTTTGGCAGGAGTTGTTTCAATTATTAGCTTAACAAATCTTTATAGGCGAGGTCGGTTGTTTATTACCGTAGCCTTTGTTTATTTAACCTATGTTTTACTTTATTTGAGTTTGGTGACCATTGAGGATGGTACTCCATTGGCTGCGAATGGCTTTGTTTTGTTGTGGTATGCTATAAATGCACTGTTGTTAATGGCATCGTACCAGTTGGTTTATTTGTTCGAAAAATTATTCGGATTTTTGTCCGATGCAACCCTGATAGAACTGTCGGACACAAACTTGGATTTGCTCCGCAAGTTAGCGGAAGTGGCTCCTGGGACATTCCAACATTCATTGCAAGTGGCCAATTTAGCTGAAACTGCGATTCAGAAAATTGGGGGAAATCCCTTATTGGTGCGCGCTGGGGCATTGTATCACGATATTGGCAAAACCATAAATCCCTTGTATTACATCGAAAATCAACCGTTTGATTTTAATCCACATAAGAATTTAGATTTTACTGAGAGTGCAAAGTTTATTATCGACCACGTTACCGAGGGTATCAAAATTGCTCACAAAGCTGGTTTGCCTCAGCCAATTATTGACTTTATTCAAACGCATCACGGAACCACAAAGGTTAAGTATTTTTACAATTTACATAAGGATAAGTTCGATAATGGGGTAGATGATGTTCATAAGTTTACCTATCCTGGGCCACGTCCAGACTCAAAGGAAACATCAATTGTTATGATGGCCGATGCTGTTGAGGCTGCTTCGCGAAGTATGAAAAACATTACTGTACAAAATATCGAAGAATTAGTTGAATCAATAATTAACAAGCAACAAGCCGAAGGTCAGTTTAACGATGCCGATATAACATTTAGAGATATTACCACAATTAAGACTGTTTTCAAGAAAAAACTCACCAATATTTATCATGCGAGGATTGAATACCCCGATAGTAAATAATAGCAAAAAAGGTGGCTTTTTAGCCACCTTTTTCATTTTATGATTTTTATGATTTTATCGCATATCTATAACTTCAATTCCTTTGTGTTTTTGAGATTCAAAAGTAAACCTATCGTCCCTTACAGGAAGGTTTGATTTGAATGTTTTTACCTTGATGATGTAGTTGTTTCCATCCTTGCCCTGATATCTTATTAAAACAGGCTCTAATGAGTTTCTGTCGAACTGAAGTTTAACCGCAGAGTATGGCAAATTTAAATCCTTTGGGAAAAAGTCTAATTCGTATATTGTCCTGTTCTTATCTTTATGTTCACCAATGAATTTCGATTTAAAATTCTTGTCGTAATCCTTGAATAGCTTCGATGGGTCATCTAAAAATCCACCATCGCTAGTGGTTTGTTTAGAAATTGTAACCTCGTTTGCTTCCTTAATGTATTGCCACTTTGTGATACCATCAAAATAAATCTCCATTCCCATCATTTCGAGGATATACTTGTTGCCCTTTGCAATAATTTTCCCTTGATGAGTATCGGTGATTTTTTCTTGAAGATTTTCAAGTGTAAACGTGAATGTTGCGTTGATAGTTTTTACAGTTTGCATCTTCTGGCTAAAATCCTTCACGGCCTGCGTTGCATCAGGGTTCTCTTGTGCAAAAATGCAAAATGGCACAAAAACTAATAGTATTGCTAGTATCTTCTTCATCTTGGTCGATTATGTTGTTAAATTTTGAGCGTCAAAGATAGTAATTATGAATTACACTGATAAAATTATTGACTACTGATATTCTTCAAAAGTTGTTCCAAAGACATTTCATCAACTATTAAAACTTGTCGGGCTTTACTTCCCTCAAATGGACCAACAATGCCTGCAGCCTCCAGTTGGTCTACAATTCTTCCTGCTCTGTTGTACCCAATAGAGAATTTACGTTGAATTAAGGATGTTGAGCCCATTTGCGACTGAACAACAAGCCTTGCAGCATCTTCAAACAGTTCATCACGTTTTCTTAAGTCAACCTCAAGGTTTACATCTTGGCTCTCGGGAACATATTCAGGTAATTGGAATGCGGTAGAGTAACCTTGCTGATTGCTTACAAAATCGGTAATACGTTCAATTTCCGGAATATCAATAAATGCGCATTGTACACGAATCATATCGCTTCCAGCCGATACAAGCATATCACCACGACCTATGAGGTGATTTGCGCCAGGGTGGTCGAGAATGGTTCTGGAGTCAATCATCGATGAAACTCTAAAGGCAATACGTGCAGGGAAGTTTGCCTTAATTACGCCAGTAATAATGTTGGTTGATGGACGTTGTGTTGCAATAATTAGGTGAATACCAATTGCTCGGGCTAATTGGGCAATACGGGCAATGGGCATTTCCACTTCGCGACCTGCGGTCATAATTAAATCGGCAAACTCGTCGATAATTACCACGATGTAAGGTAGGAATTTATGTCCTTTGTGTGGATTTAGTCGGCGCGATACAAACTTATCGTTATACTCTTTGATATTACGAACCTGCGCCAGTTTTAAGAGTTCGTAGCGCTGGTCCATTTCAATACATAGAGAATTTAAAGTGTTTATTACCTTCTGTGTATCGGTAATAATTGCATCTTCAGAGTCGGGAAGTTTTGCAAGGAAATGTTTTTCCAATTTGCTGTACAGGGTAAGCTCAACTTTCTTGGGATCAACCAGTACAAATTTTATCTCCGCTGGATGCTTTTTGTATAGCAGTGATGTTATAATAGCATTTAACCCAACGGATTTTCCCTGTCCTGTTGCCCCGGCAACCAGTAAGTGGGGCAGTTTAGTTAGGTCGAGCATGAAAATCTCGTTCGATATGGTTTTCCCAAGCGCAATGGTTAGTTCAAATTTACTCTCCTGAAATTTTTGCGATTTTATTATGGAGTGCATCGAAACAATTTCGGGATGCTGATTGGGAACCTCTATACCAATTGTTCCACGACCCGGAATTGGCGCAATAATTCTGATTCCTAAAGCTGCTAAGCTAAGCGCAATGTCATCCTCCAGATTCTTTATTTTGCTAATTCGAATACCTGGTGCAGGAACAATCTCGTAAAGTGTAACTGTTGGTCCAATGGTGGCTTTTATCTTATCAATTTGAATCTTGTAGTGCGATAGCGTTTCAACAATCTTATTTTTATTCTCTATAAGAGCCTCGTTTGTAACTGGCGAAGCATTGTTTTTGTAATCTTCCAGAAGCTCAACCAGAGGTCTTTGGTAGTGGGAGAGCTCCAATGTTGGATCGTACATCTCCTGTTCATTTATCGCATCTTCGTTTAACTCTTTTTCCTCAATGGTTTCAATTGTAAATTCAACGCTTCCCTCGTCGTCTGCCTTTACAACTGTTTGAGTTATGTGGGAGTTTGCGATTTCCTTTGCTGGTTTTGTTTCAACTTCAAAGTCATTCTCTTCAAAAACCAGCGCTTCGTCATTGTCATTATCGTCTATATCCGAAATCAATAATGGTTTTTCAGCAATAGTTGGTTCGTACTTCTTCGAATTAACTGCTGTTGGTGGTGTATATTCTTCCTCCTCATCAATTTCCTCCTTCACATTGATAGGACTCTCAATGCTGGGTTCTTCTATGGCTACATCTGGAATATCAGTTTTTTTAGTGAAATTTTTGATGTATTGTGCTATGTCCCAGGTAATTCTATTGTACCAGAATAATGATGATGGTTTTATGTAGATTGTATATGCAATTAATAGAAGGAGTAAAAGAAAAGCCGTTCCAACCTTTCCAAGAATTGCCGAAATCCATTCGGCAATAAATAGCCCATGAGCCCCACCTAAACCGCTACCCAAAAATCCATGTGCGGTTCCAAAAAGAAACCCAGTTATCAGAGAAAAAAGTACAACACCAACTACTACTTTAAAGGTGAGTTTCCAAATTTTACCTGAGTATAGTTTGAGCAGTTTAAGTCCAAAAACGGCGAAAATAAGTGGAAAAGCAAGCGATGAAACGCCAAACCAGTGGTGCATAAATTGGGCAGAAATACTTGCACCAAGTTTACCAGTCCAGTTTTTAACCCTTATGTCGGAACCTGAAAACAGATTTTGCCACTCAAAGCTCTGATCAACCTTCCAAGTGAACAAGTATGATACGAAAGCAATTGTTATGTATATACTTAGAAGAAGGGTAAAAAGACCAATTGTAAATCGAACTCTCTCATCCTTAAAAAACGATTTTTTTTCGGGAGTATTTGTGTTCTGTTTTTCTTTAGATTCTTTACCGTTATTGCTATCTCCGTTTGTTTTCTCTTTAGCCATTTCTAACGAATGTCCGTAATATACTGATTTAAGTTTTTATTGATTTTTACTAATCAACAACTCATTTTCAATGCAAAGTAATATAATAATCCGATAATTCAGAGTAAAAAAACAACGAATATTATTAACAGTGTTGAATGATAGTAGATTGTTAGGGGAGTATTTACTTTAGAGGACTTGAAACCTTTAGCATTGAATTTTTCCTCATCCACAAAACTCACAGCATAGAAACTATTGCTGTAGCAAGTATATCAAATCTGTTATGGTTTGAAAATCTACTAATGAATAATCGGCTGGAATAGAGAATGTTTCATCGGGAATTTTACTCTTTTTCACCGACTGCGCTTTTAGTTGCATCATTAGGGAGTTAATTCTGAGGTTAAATCCCAGCATTACTCCATCAATCTTCTCAAACGGGGTGTTAATATTGGGTGAGCTAATATCAATGTCTTTTGTGTAAATTATTTCGAATTCCGAGTTAGGTTGATCTTCAAAATACCCCCGTGCTTTTAGGCAGTTGTATCCTAGGAGTTTGCATTTTTCGTTGTTGGAAATAATTTTAACTGAAGGTATTCTGGAATATAATGCCGGATATTTCCCATCGGTATTGGGTTCTTCGTGATACATCTTTTTGTTAAATACCTTTACTAAGGTAACAAACTGATTTGTATTGCTATTGCTGATAATTGATATTGAAATTGCCCCGGAAAAGGCATCAATTGTGTTTAGCGTGTTATTGTCCTTAAATTTTACCAAAAGCGATGATGGAAGGAGTCTTGTATCCATTTTTTTTGAGGTTGTACTGTCATAGGTAATTTCGTACTTAATAATCCCCTCCTTAATACGCTTCTTTCCAATAAAATCGCGGCACGATGATACGGTTAATACCAAAAACGCCATAACTATCGAAGCCTGTGAGTATTTCATAAAATCGGTATAATTTGCGTAAAAGTAGTAAAATAGATTTACTTGAACAATTTGATTTGATCAACTAAATTCTATTGTGGACAGTTTCTAATTATGTTATTGTTATTATATTTTAAGTGTTGTAAAATAACCATTATAGTTAGTGTTTTTACATTTTATTTAATGTTGCAACATTACTAAAAATGTTGCTTAGCATGTTTTCTTTAAAAAACGTTAAAATTAAGAAATTCAGCCCAATACATTATTTGTGTTATTAAACATAGTCCAATTGAGTTGAAGGGATAGCCTAGGTTACGGGTAAACTTATTAAGATTGAAAAAAATTTATAGCTTTGTGATCTTAATTTGAAACTAATTAATGTTTTGACAATGAATAAATTAGCAGTTGTAGCCTTAGGCGGAAATGCCCTTTTAAGAGCGGGACAAGAAGGAACAATTGAGGAACAGCAAGAAAATGTATACAATACTTGCAAGTATTTACTCGATTTGATTACTCCAGAGCATAATTTTATAATGGTGCACGGAAACGGACCACAGGTTGGAAATATACTACTTCAAAACCATGCTGGTTCCAAAGTACATGGAATTCCTGAGATGCCCCTAGATGTTTGCGGTGCATATTCGCAAGGGTTTATAGGTTATTTAATTGAGCAGCAGCTTAGGAATATTTTACCTACAAAGGATCTGGAAAAAGGCGTTGTAAACCTTATAACTCAGGTTTTAGTTGATAAGAATGATACTGCCTTTAAAAAACCAACAAAACCCATAGGCCCCTACTACACAAAAGAAGAGGCAGAAAAACTATCGGTTGAAACGAACTCGTTATTTCAGGAAGATCCTGATGGTATTGGATGGCGCAAAATTGTACCATCGCCTCTGCCAATACAAATTGGTAATAGCAAAGTAATTGAAAAACTAGCCAGAGATGGACATATTGTGGTTGCTGCAGGTGGTGGCGGAATACCCGTGTATTATGATGAGAATAAACAGCTAAGAGGTATAGATGCTGTAATCGACAAAGATCACACATCAGCATTGCTTGCATCGCAAATAAATGCCGATGAATTTTATATCTTTACCGACCTTAAAAGGATCATTATTGAGGACGGAAGTGCTGATGGAAAGGTTTTGGAGGTTATACCCATTGCCGAGGCGAAAAAATACCTTGACGAAGGTCGTTTTAGTGCTGGAGGCATGGCTCCCAAAGTTAAAGGAGCAATTACCTTTATTGAAAATGGCGGGTCTGAGTGTATCTTTATTCACTTCCCCGATAGGTCCGATGAACCTATCTACCAAACAAGAATTGTACGCTAAGTAAGGCTTTAATTATAATAATAATAACCTAAATTAATTAGATCATGGCTTTTAACCTAAGAAACAGAAACTTTCTAAAACTTTTAGATTTTACACCAAAAGAGATTCAGTATCTACTAGACCTATCTCTTGATCTTAAAAAGGCAAAGTATGCAGGAAACGAAATTCCACGCTTAAAAGGCAAGAATATCGTACTGCTTTTTGAAAAAGATTCAACCCGTACACGTTGTGCATTCGAGGTTGCTGCTTATGATCAGGGTGCCCATGTTACCTACTTAGGTCCTGCTGGCTCACAAATGGGTAAAAAAGAGTCTATGGAGGATACTGCTCGTGTTCTTGGACGTATGTACGATGGTATTGAGTACCGTGGTTACTCTCAGGAGATTGTTGAAACTCTTGCTAAGTACTCAGGTGTACCTGTATGGAATGGTTTAACAACCGAATTTCACCCAACTCAAATTCTAGCAGATTTCCTAACTATGCGCGAGCATAGCAGCAAGCCTTTAAACGAGGTTGCATTCTGCTACATGGGCGATGCTCGTAACAACATGGGTAACTCCCTAATGGTTGGTGCTGCTAAAATGGGTATGGATTTCAGAGCATGCGCTCCTAAAGCTTGCTGGCCACAGGAAGAGTTAGTTGCTAAATGTCGTGAGATTGCAAAGGAAACTGGCGCTAAAATCACTTTAACTGAGAAGGTTGAAGAAGGAGTTAAGGGTTGCGATTTCCTTTATACCGATGTTTGGGTATCGATGGGTGAGCCAGATTCAGTATGGGACGAGAGAATTAAATTACTTACCCCATACCAAGTTAACAAGAAAGCAATGGAATTAACTGGTAATCCAAACTGCAAGTTCATGCACTGCTTACCAGCATTCCACAACCGTAAGACTGCTGTAGGCGAGGAAATTTTTAAGAAATTCGGTCTTGAGTCAATGGAAGTTACTGAGGAGGTATTCGAGTCTCCTGCTTCTATTGTGTTCGATGAGGCTGAAAACCGCGTACACACTATTAAAGCAGTAATGGTTGCTACTTTGGGTCAATAATTAGCAAACGAATATTTTAGGAAAAAAGCAGCTTTTTAGCTGCTTTTTTTGCTTTTATTGTTTTTTAACACTAATTTTAGTTTGGTGTTATAATAATTCTTTGCCTTATGATGATTTATGTAGGAAACATTTCGTATTCAATGACTACCGATGAGTTAAAAGAACTTTTTGTTCCTTACGGTAGCGTTAAAGAAGTGAAAATTATTGCTGACAAAGCCTCTGGAAAATCCAAAGGTTATGGTTTTGTCGAAATGGAAAGCGACGAGGATGGCCTAAAAGCTATCGCTGCTCTTAACGATTCACAAGTTAAGGGTCGTAACATTAAAGTAAACAACGCTTTCCGTAAAAACGACACAAAACCTGCTGAGTAAGTTAAGGCTTACCTTTCTAGCGCAGGAATGTTTCCACCACAAAGTGGTAGGTTATTACTCCTGATATAGCAAATTTTAGCCCAGTACCCAGTAGAAAACCAATGAAAGAACCTGTAGCCGAGAGCCACGGGTTGCTTTTATTTTTGCTATCCCTATTGGTGTATTCTCCAAGGAGCGCTCCTACAAATGGACCTATTATAATGCCAAATGGTGGGAATATAAATATCCCTACAACAAGTCCGATTGTTGCACCCCAAACTCCGCGTTTTGTTCCGCCCATTTGTTTAGTTGCCCAAATGGGTAAAATGTAATCGGCAATGGTGACCAGTAGTGCAAAAATTCCTGTCCAGAGCAGTAAACTTCCACTAAAGTTTCCGTACTGCGTAAAGTAAACAATAAGCAGGCCGCCCCAACTAAATGGTGGGCCTGGTATAATGGGCAGTATGCATCCAAGTAATCCTAAGATAACAAGGATTATGGCAATTGCAACAAGAAAATAATCGAGTACCATACTGTTTGAGTTTTTTTGACTTGTGTCAAAGATAGAATTAATTTTGTGTTGAGGTTAAAATTCACTGCAAGTGAAAACAGTTTCTCTTACTATAAAAGGACGAGTGCAGGGTGTTGGCTTTCGCTATTTTGTTATGCGAACTGCAATGCAGTTAGGTGTTAACGGTTATGTGATGAACTGCGCTGATGGCAATGTTTACGTTGAGGCAGAAGCCGATGATTCAGTTTTAGTTCAGTTTGTCGATTTATGCAGCATTGGCCCTTCACGTTCCAATGTAGAGGATGTAGTTGTAAGAGAGCTAGAGCCTAAGAAGTTTACCGATTTTAATATTCGAGGCTTTTAGGTTATAGTTTTATGCCGAAAATGCAAATATCGTCGAGTTGATCCTCTATGTTTTTATGATTTTCCAGCATATTAAGGAGAATATCTTTTTGAACGTTCATTGGTTTGTCGTGCATTTGCTCCAGTAGTTCGTAAAGGCGCTTCTGTCCGAATTTTCTTTTATCGGGGCTCATTTGGTCAGTATATCCGTCGGTGGTAAGATATATGCAGGATGGTGATATTAAATCTACCTCCTTATTGGAGAATTTCCGCTTGTGTTCGGGCTGGAATCCACCGGTAGATCTCACATCACCGGATATTTTGTTTAATCCATCCTTTGTGATAATAATCAGTGGACGATTTGCCCCGGCAAACATAATTTTATTGTTACTATAATCAATTGTTACGAACCCAATATCTATGCTCGCGTGCAGTTTCTTGTCAATTTCGTTTTGTTTCAACGCTTTACGGAGTTGCTCGTGCAGATTCTCCAGAACAAGTGCTGGATTCTTTATTTGCCACTCATTCACTATCTGATTTAACAGCGTATTCCCAATTAACGACATAAACGAGCCCGGAACTCCGTGTCCTGTACAGTCCATCACCGCAATGTGAGTGTAATCCTTAGTGCTACTTGTCCAGTAAAAATCGCCAGAAACAATGTCTTTGGGTAAATAAATCACAAAATGATCCTTGAAAATCTTTTTCAGATCTTCCTCGTTGGGTAGTAATGCTTCCTGGATGGTTTGAGCGTACTCAATGCTGCTAACCATTCGTTCGTTTTTATCGGCAATAATCTGTCTCGATTGTTCCAAGTAAAGGTTTTTCCGCTCAATCTCGTCGCGTTGGGCTAAAATCTCCTCCTGTTGCTGCTGTAGCTCCTCGTTTTTCTCCAGAATTTCGTCCTGATGATTCCGTAAATCCTCATTTATCTTTCGAATGTTTTTTAGCGCAATTAGAATTACTGCAATTAAAATGGCTCCCAATGCTATCAGCAAAAGTAGGAAATTCCTAACAATTTTTTGGCGTTGATTCTTTTCGGCATTTACAGCATCCTTTTTGGCCTGCTCAAGCTTTATTCCCTCCTGTTGTCGTTCAAATTTGTAGAACATCTCAGCTTGAATGGATTTGCGAGTGTTTTCCTCGCTGAAAAGGCTGTCGCGTGACGATATGTGCGCTTTGTAGTGAGAGTATGCCTTAATAGGATTATTCATTTTGTCGTAAACAATACTCAACTGCTTGTTGGCATTGCTAACTATTTCCATTGAGCCCGTTTCGCGCGCCAACTTTAATGCTTCGTTGTAGTGATTGAGCGCTTGGTTGTAGTTGCGAGTGTTGAGGTAGAAGTTTCCGTAATTCATTTCGCACTCCGAAAGCCTGAACTTGCTACCAAGTTTGATAAACGATTCCTTTGCTTTATCTAAATAGCTAAGAACATCGCTTACCTCTCCTTTTTCAATGTTTATGCCAGCAATCTCGTTGTATATAGTCCCAATTCCATCAACGTCGCCAGTCTTGTTTGTGTAAATGAGAGCCTTAAGGTAATAGTCTATTGCTTTGTCGAAAGCGCCTTTTTTGCGATAAACCTCGCCAATGTTCAGGTACGAAATGCCAATACCTTCATCGTCGCCAAGTTCCTCCTCAATACTGAGCGATTGTTGGTAGTACTCCAGCGCTTTATCGTATATTTTTTGGTAAAGATGAACAACCCCAATATTGTTGAGCTGTTGCGATAATCCTCTTTTATCGTTTATTGATTGGTAGAGGGCTAACGATTTAAAGTAGTACTCTAAGGCCGAAGGATAATCGCCCCGAAGCCTGTAAACTGCGCCAATATGGTTAAGCGCTGAGGCCTCGCCTTTAACATTGCCAACTTTCTTCTGATTCTCTAAAACCGTGTAAAAATCGGTTAAAGCCTTTCCGTACTCGCCGTTGGACCTGTAAATTGATGCACGGCGTGTAAGTATGTGATTTTTGAACGATTGAATATTTAAACTATCGAGTAGGGGAGCCGCGGTTTCAATTAAACTGAGCGCCAATTGGTAGTTCTCGTTGTAGTAAAAACTATCAATTTGTGCTATAAACTGTTCTGCTTTTAGGGAGTCGAGCGTGTATTTTTTGGTTTTTGATGGTTGCGAAAACGCAACGCTAACGGAGCAAAGGCTAAGAGCTACAGATAATGCGTAAACTTTTATGTGATTAAAAAAACAATTCATCAGGCCATTAATTGCATAAAACCGAAAACAGCACACCCAAATATAAATATTTTTAACTCTTTAAGTAAACTTTGTAAACGAAAAAACCGAAACTTAAGTTCCGGTTTTTGTGAATTAAAAGTTGAGCGCTACTTGCCCTTTTTTGCCTTCGGTTTTATAACCTCCACCTTAACCTTGTTTTTGTTGGGTTTCTGCGGACGTGTTTTTCCAAATGAACCCATAAAAATTTTTCCACGACGGGTTTTTTTATCTCCTTTTCCCATAGTTTATTGGATTTAATGTTTACTGTTCAAAAGTTATATCAAATATAAGTTGTTTTGTCCAAAAATCACAAATGCAACCATTTAAAACTTCAAAGTGTGTTGATTCTGCGATTAAAACCCAATGTCATATCTACACAGTGTGGAATAATTACACAAAAAAGTTGATGTTTGTTAGAAGTGTAAGTTATGGCTAATTTGTTAATGTGTTGATATGTAGTGCTATGGTTAGTTTTTATTTGCTCTACGAAATGATGGCACGATTTTGTTATAAGAATAATTGTCCCAAACACATTTACATAATAAGCTGCAGCCACCAGCAGCAATGTTGTCCGGAGCACTACACATACTGTCAACCATGCATCGAATCCACCAACAAGTCCCAGAATTAGACAGTACAATCCGGACAACTTTTTTTTTATCTAATTCTAGCCTCTAGGTTCTTAAAATCCTTTAGAAGTTCCAAAATCAGGTTTGTGTCCGTTTTGCCGTAGTGGTAGGGGTAAAGAATCCTAGGTTTTAGTGTAAGTACAGCATCCTTAACCATTTCGGGTGTCATGGTAAATGGAATATTCATGGGTAGGAATGCAATGTCTATTTTGCCAAACTCGGCCATTTCGGGGATATTTTCGGTATCGCCAGCAATGTAAATTGTAGTATTATCAATATTTAGGATGTAGCCATTACCTTCGCCCTTAATGTGGTACGGCTCGCCATTATTGCGTTTGTTTACGATATTGTAGGCTGGAACAGCCTTAACGGTTACCCCAAGTACGCTAAAAGTATTTCCGTTGGTAATAATCTTTCCGTTAGCCTTAAATTTTGACAATTTTGCGCAGGTTTCGGTCCAGTAAAGCTCGGTACCATTGGTGAAAACCTTTGCAAGCGCAATGGAGTCCAAATGGTCCTGATGGTGGTGTGTTAAAAACACTGCATCGGCTTTGGGGAGCGAGTCGTAGTTGGCAACCCTGCTCCAGGGGTCAATATGGAATACTTTACCATTGTACTCAAGCATTAATGTGCCATGCCCAATAAAATGAATAACTACTTGGCTGTTGGTTGTTTTAATGGTATCGGCCTTATGGGCAAGCAAAGCTAGCGTTGCAAACAAAGCAAATAGGGTAATGGTAAACTTCTTCATGGCAAGAGAATTTAGGGTATAAACAAACAAATTTAGCGATTTGTTTTAAAAGAAAAAGCCTTGAGGTTGATTCTCAAGGCTTTGGTTTGGTGCCCAGGACAAGACTCGAACTTGCACAACCTTGCGATCACCAGCCCCTCAAGCTGGCGTGTCTACCAATTTCACCACCTGGGCGTCAATACTCTTTATTTCAAGTTAGAATTGCACTCAATTCTAATGTTTGTCTATCTCTAGTCAATGGGTGGTGAGAGCTCGTTCCTCGGTTTCACCACCTGGGCATTGGTTTACCTGTACATTGCGTTTGCAAAAGTAGCAGAAAATTTTAAACCTTAAAATAGATACAGCAAAATTTGGGCGAAAAGCTTTGTTGTGTATGTTTCTGTTTGATATTCAGATATGTCGGTTTGTTGGATTACTTTTCAACAACTATTGGTTTTTGTATAACAATTGTATACTTTTATGTAACTGATATGGATTGATTGATATACTTTTTGTATTGCAATGCTGATTGCACTTCAGATTTATAAAAGGTATTTTTAGTCGATAGATAAGTAAGTTATGGGCAACCTTAAAAAAAGTATCGATAATGAAAATAATTATTCTATTTATTGTTCTGATAACGTCTTGTGTTTCGAAACCAAATCAGAAAATAGATGATTCGTATTCATATCCTAGAATATTTGAATCAGCCTTCGAAAACACAAAAGTTAACCAAGAAAACATCGAATATTCCTTTTATACGCTTGATATTGGTAAAATAAAAATTGAGAGCGGAAAAATTATTGTTTGTGACCCAATCGTAATGAATGAAGGTGTCGCATTTGCAGACAAATTTCCTGTTGGTGAGTTTAATGTTCAACTCGCAATGGCAAAAATGGGAAATGATAAACGGGTAGCATTCAGTAGAATTGTTTTTTCAAATAACAAAATTGAAAATTGGGAAATTGCTTTGCTACCAAATCAAAAAAAAATATCAATCAATGACCCTGAAATTTACTGTTTTGGTGTAGATAGCGGAACTGGAGTGTTCATTGACGATTCAACAAATAATTTTTATAATAAAAAATACAACGCTGAATCTGATTGGGAAGAGGTATTTGTGAAGAAAGCCGAAGAAAATAATTACACTGGTTACATTCACGAATTTGAAAACCATAACTTTGCGGTATTTAGCACAGGATATGGAGACGGTTGCTATACTACTTTTATTGGATACGATGAAAGTGGAAATATTTGTAAATTATTAGTTGACTTTGGAATTATTAATTGGTTAGACGAAAAGAATTAAAAGGCAGCCCATAACAGGCAGTTACTTCCACTGGGGCTAATGATGTAGATACCAAAATTTTCACTAATTTAGTTTCGGTTTAGCGGGTGATGACGCCGCAGGAGTTCTACTCCCCAGCGCAAGCAACTGCCGACCGTTAGGCTTTATTGTAGAGATAAACCCGATAATATTAGACTATAACTTTTAAAGAATAGAAATATGGAAATTAATGAAAAACTTAAATCATTTGATGATAGTAAACTAATTGATATTGTTAAGAATTACAGACAATACAAATATGATGAAAACATAAGAAATGTTGCAATTAGTATATTAGAATCTCGAGGTATTGATTTGGATACTCTAAAATTAAGAGGAGATTTTATTAATAAGTCATATGATGATGCAAAGCAAGAGTTTGAATCTTTCGAGAAATCATCAAAAATAGCATTTACTCTGTATGGTTTAATGCTAATCTTCAGAATTAGCAGTTCATTAGCGAAAAGCAATGAAGTATTACAAGTTATATTCTTGATTTTATTTGGAATTTCAATTATTGGATATTTGATTTTCCTTATAAAATCCTTTGTAAACCAATCGAGATACTATGAAATTATTGGCAAAAAAGAAAGTCAATTAAATCCTGGTCTATATTTTACAGTAGGCTTGATGATTTATTTAGTAATGTATTTTATTTTCAGTAAGCAGATGAGAGAAGAAATGAATGAAATAAGATAAAACAACAAAGCCTAACAGGCTGTTACTTTCACTGGGGCTGATGATGCAGATGCAGAATTTTTATTACCTTTAACTAACTTTTTAACGGCAGATAACGCCGCTGGCAGTTAACTCCCCAGCGTAAGCAACAGCCGACCGTTATGGTGCATTTTATCAGAAGTTTGGAAATAAAGTTAAAGTGAAAAGTAAAAAACTAATAATTACTTTGATATGAACAATTCGATAAGAACTTTTTTAATGTTAGTAATATTTATAACTAATGGAATTGGTAGTTTCAGTCAAAATAGAACGTTATATGTAATTGATTCTATTCCATACTATAATACTATGCCATTTATTAAAGTTCTAAGACCAAAATACTATAATTTGCATGATGATGAGATTGCCAAAAAAGAGATATTATTTGATAAAACAGAAATTAATAATAAAGGATATAAAGGAGTAGATACAGTTTACACAATTGTCACGAAAGAATTTATTAATAGAAAGCCTGAATTTAAAAAAATACCAGATGTAAAACTTTTTACAGTTAATGGAGGTTTTGTGTATTATAATAATACCAAGAAACCATACTCAGGTCCATTTATTGAAACGGAGATAAATGGGAAAATAACCACAAAAGGATTCTATAAAAATGGAAAGATTGTTGGGAAACTATATAAATATGACCCCAATGGACGCATTAAAAATAAAATCAATATTAGTACTGGTCAAAACATTGCGTATTGGCCGAATGGAGTTGTACGAAGTAAAACAAATGGTACTCATACTTACATGGCAATGTATTCTTCAGAAGGTGACCTTTTATACAAACGATTTTCAGATATAAATAACAATTATGAATCAAAAGTAAAAGTTTCCAAAAAATATTTAAAATTAAAAAAACCAATAGTAGTAAAAGATTACTTCAAAAATGATGAAAATTACAATGACTACATCAATCAATTAGAATATAATGATTCAATAATTCAACCTATGTCTTATGAATCTTATTTCTTTTTAAGTCTTACGTTGTTTAATTATGGTGAAGTTGAAGGGTGTATCCAGTTATTAGATACTGCAATAAATAATGAGCCACTTGATATTGAATTAAGAATATGTAGACTATATTCAATTATATACAAATACGAATTCAATAAGTTTATATCAATCAAAGAATACAGTGAAGATCATCAACCGTTACTTCCAAGTAATGATAATCTGAATGAAATTGATTTAAATAAAATTTGTGAAGACTTAAATGAATTAAAAAAATATGGATACAATCATTATTGTGATTATATGAATGAAAACGAATGGGGTGAACCATATGGTTTTTTTAATATAGATTTGAAAAAAGTAGATGAAATTTACTGTATGAAACAAAACGCACCATAACAAGCGTTGCATTGCATGCTGGTAATCTGGCAGATACGAAAGTTCATGTTTCAGCCGAATTGTCTTAACGTGGGACAAAGACGTAATTCCAATCACCAGCACACAACGCACCGCCAGCCGTTGGCTGCAATAATAACAAAATGACACGAACGATAATTATACTCATTATTGCCTGTTTTTCATTCTTGCATTCATTTGGACAAGTAAAGAATGAACCAATTATAATTGGACAAAAGCTGTTTATTAAGTCAGAAATATTAAATGAAAACAGGGAATGCTGGATATATTTACCTACAGACTATGACAATTCGAAATACGATTATCCTGTATTATACTTGCTTGATGGACAAGAGCATTTTCATCAAGTAACAGGATTGGTAAATCACATGTCGCGACTTGTACAACGAATGCCGAGAATGATTGTAGTTGGCATTATATCAACTGAAAATGATAGAGTTAGAGATTATACACCAAACAAGATAAATTTATTGCCTAATGGTGGCGGTGCACATAAATTTATTCAATTCCTTCAGAAAGAATTGATTCCTAATATAAATAATCAATTTCGCACAAATGATTATAAGGTGTTATTCGGGCATTCATTAGCTGGAGTTTGTGTTAACCACATTTTTACAAACCAAACAAACCTTTTTAATGCGTATTTTGCTGCTGACCCTGCAAATTTTGTAGATTCCACTATTTCTAAAAATTTAGAACATTTTATAGCCACTCAGGACACAATCCAATCAGGTTATTTTTTGTCAGTTAGTGGAGATGTTGATTCTTCTACAATTGTTCCAAATTTTAGATTATATGAATTCATCAAAATGAATCATTCCGATAAATTGTACTGGGATTTTAAATTTTACCCAAACGAAGACCATGTTTCAATGACTTTGAAAGCGATTTATGACTGTTTAGAATCATTGTTTCCCAATTATAAAATTCCGACTTCGTATCTTCAATCATTTGATAAGGGGAAAATTATTAGTCATATAGAAAAAATTAAAAACAGATACAAGATACATATAGCTTTGCCAGAACAGCTGATTAATGAATATGCAATGATTTTTTGTTCGAAACAGAAATATGATGACGCTTTAGAATTATTAAAATTAAACCTCGCTAACTATAAAAATCCTTTCGAGACGTATTATTTCATTGGTGATATTTACTTAATGAAAGGTGAGAAAGATAATGCTTTACGAAATTTTAAGAAATCATTGGAAATTAAAGAGATTTGGGATGTAAAAGAAAAGATTAAACAGATTAAAAAAGAATAATGCTGCAACAAACAAGCAATATAACCAACAGAGAGTGTAGTGGTAGTTTGAAAGCGTCTGCCCTGCACCATATTTTGTGACGGTAGACACGGATTTCGCCTGCAATCAAGTTAAAATTATCAATTGATTAAAATGAAACAGCCAATACTTGCGATTTTATTAATTGCCTTTTTATCGCTTACTTGTTATTCTCAAAGTGCAAATATTCTGAAATTTGTACCTCAAGGATATTCAATACTTGAACTTAAAAAAGGCGATTTGAACCTCGACTCCATTGAGGATGCCGTTTTAGTTCTAGATAAAAACGGAGAGGATAGCACTTCAACCATCAAAAATCCTGTGAAAAGGAATCTTTTAATTCTTATTGGACAGCCCAATGGCATCTATATGCTTGACACTCAGAATGAGAATGCGGTTTACTACTATGGCTTCGATGCCAATTTCAAGGATGCATTTGTGGGTGTGAGAATAGAAAAAGGGCGTTTTACTATTGAACATTATGGCGGATTTTCGAAAAGGTGGGGTAGGACAACTACTTTTGAATTTAACCCTTCTGCAAATGATTGGCTTTTACTGGAGGACGAATACTCCGTAATGGATGCAACTGACCAAGATGAGCCAAACAAGGTAATAAGTGAGACAAAGTTGACCAACAAAAACTTTGGGGCAATACCGTTTGGTAAGTTTAATATTTATGAAGGATTTGAAATAGTTCCAACGAAGTTATATCAAAAGGGAAAAAGATAGAACCACGAAGGGCTCAAAGTGTTTCACAAAGAACAAAAAGCCCTTGTGACTGTGGATTTGTAATACACGGTTACAAGGACTTTATATTATTACCTGATAGGAGAATAAATAGTATTGCAAAATATTTTTTTTATAGAAAATCTTGCCCCCTGAAAGTGAGAAAAAATACTCAAGAAATACTGTACAGTAATATTTGCAGAGATTTATGAGGGGTTTACAAAAATCTTATTACCTTAGTAATTATTTTCCTACATCAGATAAATGTATGAAAAGTAATTTTCCAATCAAAATCATTTGAATTGATTTAACTTTATTAACTAAAATGACTACAATATAAATCAAATGAAAACAAAAATTAATCCTTTTAATCTTACTATTTTAGTGTTACTGATGATTAGTCTTTTTAACAGTTGTAAAAAAGATAGCGATGAAATTCTGCAAGGGACTGTTTCAGATATTGACGGCAACTTATATAAGACTATTAAAATTGGAAAGCAATGGTGGATGGCTGAGAATTTAAGGGTTACTAGATTTCAAAATGGAGAAACCATTCCTCTTGTAATTAATGAGAATGATTGGTATAATCTATCAATAAGTTCATGCTGTGATTATGAGAATAATCCATCAAATTCTCAAATTTATGGAAAATTATATAATTGGTATGCTGCAACTGATGAGCGAAAAATGTGTCCAACAGGATGGCATGTGCCAAACGTTGTTGAATGGTATGAATTAATAGATTATTTAGGTGGTGAATTCGTTGCTGGTGGTAAGTTGAAGGAAGTTGGCACATTACATTGGAAAAGCCCTAACAATAGTGCAACCAATGAATCAGGCTTTACAGCTCTTCCAGGAGGTTATCGAAACGACGCTGGGGTATTCAATGGTATTGGCAATCGCGGATCCTTTTGGAGTTCTACTGAAAACGGTTATTATGCTTGGGGTAGAAGTTTGGGTTATTCCAATGGCTATTGTTTAGGAATGAATGATGTTTTTTCCAAAGAGAATGGATTTAGTGTTAGATGCATCAAGGATTAGGTTTTAAAAGGAATCTTTTTGAAACTTTTTGACGTTTCAACATACGCTCTGGTTACCTTGGGTTTGTAATCCAAGGTTTAATTATGATATAATCTGTAAAACTCTATAGGTAATGTAATCTATTTTGGTTGCGACACCAACGCTAAGTTGGCAACCCTGTAAAGTAAGCGAGCACCCACGTTAGCATCCCACTCATCATTGCCTGGGGCTACTTCGTTTACGTCGAAACCAATTATATTTCGTTTCGAACCAACAAGTTTCTCCACTAAGTAAATGATTTGATCCATTTCAAAGCCTCCAGGAACTGGAGTGCCAGTGTTTGGGCAAAGCTTAGGGTCGAATCCGTCAATATCAATGCTTAAGTACACCTTTTGTGGAAGTTCCTTGATTATACTATCGCATATTTCCGACCAACTCTTACCCTCGTATTGGTTGTGCTTAATATCCCTATCAAAGAAGGTTCTGATTCTCTTGTCGGAGTTAATAAGATCAAATTCATCTTGGCAATAATCGCGAATCCCAATTTGAACTAACTTGCTAATTTGAGGTAGTTTTATGGCATTATACATTATTGATGCATGTGAGAATTCAAAACCCTCGTAGGCCTTTCTTAAATCGGCATGAGCATCTACGTGTAATATTCCAAAAGAACTGTGTTTGTCCGATAAAGCTTGAATTAATCCCAGTGGTGTACTATGGTCGCCACCAACTAATGCAACAAGTTTATTTTTATCTAAATATTTTAATGCCTCGGCTTTTACCCATTTGTTGAGCTCGGTACTGGCTAAATTAATTTCATCCTGAATTTTTTTCATCAATTCATTTTGCTCAGGGGAGTCGCAATTAGTTAGCATCTCAATATATTTCTCAGCCTTTTTCCGTAGCGATGTGCTTTGCAATTTTATTTTTTTGTTCACCTTGTCCATTGCAATGCCCATTTTCCATGCATCCTTCACGTAAGGGTCAAATAAATCAACTTGGTACGATGCATTAAGGATTGCCTCAGGAGCATTTGCTGTTCCAGCACTATACGAAACAGTAACCTCCCAGGGAACAGGAATTATTATAAGGTTCGCGTTGTTGCAATTAAATGGTAATCCGTAAATGTTTTCCGAAATATTCCCGATACCATTAGGATCGAAATTATCAACTTGATCTGTTTTAGCCATTATCATCAAAAATTATTGGACAAAAGTATGAAAAAAGAGAGTTTGCCGCAAAAACTAGTGAAAACCATAAGTGGAAAATGTAAGATTGTTGGCGTTGCTTTAATTATGACTTCGAGGGCATTTGATTAGCAAACGAAACTTTGTGTAATTTGTGAAGTACTTTGAGTCCTTTGTGGTTTTATATCTTTTGCTTACATGGTGCCCAGGACAAGACTCGAACTTGCACATCATTGCTGACACTAGTCCCTGAAACTAGCGCGTCTACCAATTCCGCCACCTAGGCATATATAATCTGCATCTTAAATTAGAATTGTTTTCAATTCTAATATTTCGCTGTCTGTAAATCAAGGGTGGTGAGAGCTCGTTCCTCGGTTTTGCCACCTGTACATTGCGATAACAAATGTAAAAAATCTTTTCAATTTGGTTAAAAGAATCTGCTTTTTTAAGATAGGAGATTCCTCACTTCGTTCGGAACGACATATTTGTCAGTCTTAAATAAAAATGAGCATTAGAAAACTAATGCTCATTCTGTAATTACTGTCTTGTCTTATCTTTGAACTTCAATCTCCCAACTTCTCATTTTCCTACAAATTCTCCTTCACGTAGTTTGTTAGCATTGTGTAAAGATGCATTGTTGTATTTCCACCACGAATTCCGTGGTTTTTGTCGGGGTAGAGCATTAGGTCGAACTGCTTACCACTCTGTACAAGTTTCTCAATTAACTCAATGGAGTTTTGAACGTGAACATTATCGTCGGCGGTACCGTGAACAAGTAGCAGTTTGCCTTTTAGTTTATCAACGTGGTTGATAGGGGAGTTGTTGTCGTAGCCAAGGCCATTGTCTTGAGGTAATCCCATAAAACGTTCGGTGTAAATTGAGTCGTAGTAACGCCAGTTGGTAACCGGAGCAACTGCAATGGCCATTTTAAATACGTCGGCACCTTTAAATAGGCATAACGACGACATATATCCACCGTAACTCCATCCCCAAATGCCAATTCTTGTTCCATCAATGTAGGGTAGAGTTTGCAAATATTTTGCAGCCTCAATCTGGTCGGTCGATTCGTAAAGTCCCATTTGTCCGTAGGTCATTTTTTTGAAGGCCTCGCCACGTCCGCCAGTTCCGCGTCCATCAACGCATACAACAATATAACCAAGCGTTGCAAGATATTCGTCCCAGCCAATTCTAAAGTTATCTTGAACCGATTGTGAACCAGGTCCGCTATACTGATACATTAAAACAGGATACTTTTTATCGGCACTAAAATCAACAGGCTTTACCATATAGCCATAGAGTTCAACATTCTCCGATGTTTTAAAGGTGAAGTTTTCCTTTGTGGGCATATCGTACTCTGCAATACGTTCTTTGAGTTTCGCATTGTCTTCCAGTGTTCTAATAAGTTTTCCCTTATTGTTGTGTAGTGTAACCAATGTAGGTGTGTTAATACTATTGTGGAAATGGATGTAGTACTTAAATCCAGTGCTGAAGTTTGCGCTATTGCTGCCTTCCTTTTCCGATAGTTTTGTTGGATTACCCCCATTAGTGGAGATGCTGTAAACAGCTTTTTTCAAGGGTGAGTTGTCGTAAGCAGAGTAGTAAACAACTTTTTTTGCAGCGTCGTAACCGTAGATGTTGGTAACCTCGTTAGTCCCTTTGGTTAATTGGCGAATAAGTTTGCCATCCATTCCGTAAAGGTAGATATGCTTGTAGCCATCCATCTCCGAAGTTATAATAAAACTCTTACCATCGGGGGTAAAGGTTAGGTAATTATCGTTTGGCTCCTCAACATAATACTTGTTTGTTTCGGAGTACAATATACTTGAATTTCCAGTGGTTGCATCGGCTAGCATTATGTCAATTTTATTCTGAAGTCTGTTTAGCCTTAGCATACTTAGCTGGTTTGGATTGGTTGTCCAGAAAATACGAGCAATGTACTGGTCGGTTTCGGAGCCAACATCTATATTAGTGGTAGTTTTAGCACCTAAATCGTATGTGTGAATGCTAACCACAGAGTTTGTTTCACCTGCTTTAGGGTACTTAAAAGTATAGTTCTCGGGGTAAAGTTTATTCTCGAACATTGTCATATTGAACATTTTCACCTTACTCTCGTCGAAACGGTAGAACGCTAATTTCTTGGAATCAGGCGACCATTGCATACCAGTTGTGAGGGCAAATTCCTCCTCGTAAACCCAGTCCGCCGCACCGTTAATAATATTATTGTAAAGACCGTCGGTTGTTATTTGGGTTTCCTCAAAGTTGGTGAGGTTTACAATATAGATATTGTTGTCGCGAACAAAACTAACCCAGTTGCCATCGGGCGAGAATGTGGCATTCATCTGCGCACCATTCTTCGAAAGCGGGGTTAACGTTTTAGATTTCAAATCGTAGATATAGTTGATTGTGGTGTATGAGTGACGGTAGATATAGTCGTTTTTGGTTTCAATCAGCATCTTATCTTCAGCAGGACTAAACTGGTATCCGCCAAATTCCTTCATATCTTCGTTCGTTGTAAATTCTGCTGGGTCGAATAGTGTTGCAACTTCATCACCAGTAGCGTATTTGAACTTGGCTACCTGACGCTTTGCATTGTAGGCCGAGTAATGCTCACCATCGTTCATCGATGTTAAACCATATACGCTCTTTGAGCGAAATGTTCCTTTTTTGAACAAATCCTCAAGGGTAATTTTAGCTTTTTGTGCAAAGTTAAACTGAGGGATAAACATTAATGCTATTACCAATAGCCATAAACATTTACGAGTGTTTCTCATATTATTAGGTTTTATGTTTGTTTTAAGTCGTTGATGTTTATTAGAATGATATATAAATTATAAGTTTAACACCTCACCAAAATAATCTTTATTGGTCAAACTTCAAAGAAATGATATGGCCTTATCAAATCTTAAAACTTCACAATATTATTCAAATCTTACCATTTTCAAATTGTCTAATTGTCTCATTCACTAATTGTCGAATTGCCTCACGCTTTCAATCGTTTGCGATTGTTTAACACTTAAGCCGATAATCAAAAATGTGTCATTCCAATTTTTTTAATAATTTTGTAAACTCACAAAGTGTTCGTTTGTTAATAAGTAAATATCAATCAATAGTTTAATTAAATCTGATACATAAATGTCAAAAGTAAAACGCGTTTATTTCTTCGGTAACAAAACAGCCGAAGGAAAAGCAGATATGAAAAATCTGCTTGGTGGAAAAGGAGCCAACCTGGCCGAGATGTGTCTATTGGGACTTCCTGTACCTGCAGGATTCACCATTACAACCGAAACTTGTAACGATTATTATGCAAATAATAATGAGCTTCCAGCTGATTTGATGGAGCAAGTTTGGACTGCAATGGCAGATGTTGAGAAGGCAATGGGAATGAAGTATGGCGATTCTGAAAATGCTCTTCTTTTAAGTTGCCGTTCAGGTGCTCGTAGTTCAATGCCTGGTATGATGGATACAGTACTTAACATTGGTCTTTGCTCGGCTACAATTCCTGGTCTTCTTAAGAAAACCAACAACCCACGTTTTGTTTACGACTCGTACCGTCGTTTAATTATGATGTACGCTGACGTGGTGATGGAGAAAGCAGAAGGACTAGAGCCAGTTGATGGTAAAGGTATCCGTAAGCAACTTGACGATATGCTTGACGAGTACAAGCACAGTAAAGGTTGCAAATCCGATACAGATTTATCTGCTGATGATCTTAAGACTTTGGCTGAAGAGTTCAAGAAACGCGTTAAGAGTTCGTTAGGTAAAGAGTTCCCCGATGATGCAAAAGAGCAATTAGTTGGTGGTATTAAAGCTGTATTCAAGAGTTGGAATGGTAAAAAAGCAGTTTCGTACCGTCGTATCGAGGGTATTCCCGATAATTGGGGTACTGCTGTTAACGTTCAGGCAATGGTGTTCGGCAATATGGGCGATTCTTCTGCAACTGGTGTTGCTTTCACCCGTAACCCTGCAACTGGCGACAATATCTTCTACGGTGAGTGGTTAGTTAACGCTCAGGGCGAAGACGTGGTTGCTGGTATCCGCACTCCAAACCCACTAAACGACGATACAAAGAACGAGCAAAACAAGCACTTGCACAGTATGCAAGAGTTAATGCCTGGAACATACAAAGAGCTAGATGCAATCCGCAATACCCTTGAGAAATCGTTCAAGGATATGCTTGATATCGAGTTCACCATTCAGGAAGGTAAACTTTACATGTTACAGTGTCGTGCTGGTAAACGTACTGGTACCGCAGCATTGAACATGGCTATGGATATGCTACATGAAAAACTAATTGATGAGAAAACTGCAGTATTGCGTGTTGACCCTGCTCAATTAGACGAATTACTTCACCCAATTTGTAACCCTGCTGAGGAGAAAAAGGTTTCTCCAATTGTAAAAGGTTTACCTGCTGGTCCTGGTGCTGCTGTAGGTAAAGTTGTTTTCACTGCTGAGGACGCTGTTGCATGGAACCGTAAAGGTGAAAAAGTTATTCTAGTTCGTGAAGAAACTAACCCAGAGGATGTTGAAGGTATGCGTGCTGCAGAGGGTATTCTTACTGCTCGTGGCGGTATGACCTCACACGCTGCGCTTGTTGCTCGTGGATGGGGTAAATGCTGTATTGTTGGTGCTGGTGGTATGCATGTTGATGTTGCAAAGAAAACTGCAAAAATACCTGGTACCGATATCGTTATTAAAGAAGGTGATATCCTTACTTTGAACGGAACAAAAGGGCATGTTTACACAGGTTCACTTCCTTTGATGGATGCTTCTGAAAATCCTCGTTTCCAAGAGTTCATGAAGATTGTTGACAAGCATCGCAAGATGGGTGTTCGTACCAATGCTGATACTCCAGATGATGCAAGAATTGCCCGTGAATTTGGTGCTGAAGGTATTGGTCTTTTCCGTACTGAGCATATGTTCTACGGTAAAGGTTCTGAGCAACCATTATTCTTGCTTCGTAAGATGATTCTAAGCGATGGCGAGAAAGAGCGTCGTAGTGCACTTGATGAGTTATTCGTATTTGTTAAGAAGGATATCAAAGCTACTATGCTAGCTATGGATACTCTTCCTGTAACCTTCCGTTTACTAGACCCACCTCTACACGAGTTCGTTCCACAAAGCGAAGAGAAACAAGCAGAACTTGCTAAGGCATTAGGTATTACTGCCGCTGCTGTTGCTAAACGTGGTGAGGCTTTACATGAGTCGAACCCAATGATGGGACACCGTGGTGTTCGTCTTGGTGTTACATACCCAGAGGTTTCTGAGATGCAAATTCGTGCTATCTTCGAATCAGCTGTTGAGTTGATTAAAGAAGGTCACCAACCACATCCAGAGATTATGGTTCCTGTTACCTGCGACGTATCTGAACTTGATTTCACCAAGAAAATTGCTGACCGCGTTTACGCAGAGGTTTGCGCTAAGTTTGGTGTAAAAGAGATTAAGTACAAGTATGGTACTATGATTGAAATTCCACGTGCATGCTTACTTGCTGACCGTATGGCTAAGACTGCTGAGTTCTTCTCGTTTGGTACAAACGACCTAACCCAGATGACATTCGGTTTCAGCCGCGATGATATTGGTGGTTTCATGAACGACTACCTAGATAATAAGATGCTTGCTGCTGACCCATTCCAAACACTTGACCAAAGCGGTGTTGGACAGTTAGTGGAAATGGCTGTTACAAAAGGACGTGCTACTCGTAGCGACCTTAAGGTAGGTATTTGCGGTGAACAAGGTGGCGATCCTGCATCTGTTGAGTTCTGCTTCAAAACAGGCTTAACTTATGTTAGCTGCTCTCCTTTCCGTGTTCCAATTGCTCGTTTAGCTTCTGCTCAAGCAAGCATTAAGTTTGGTAAATAAACTTTCTGTATAGTTTTAGAAGCGCCTTCAGAAATGGAGGCGCTTTTTATTTTTTTAAATCTCTTGAGTTATATGAGATATCAAACCCAAACTTTATATGATAACGAATTAAAATATTACGATGGTTTTTCTATTAATACATTCTCTATTATTACTTTTGCTTCAGGGTGTATTTAACGGTATGAAATTTGTTATATTCTGTTCTTCCCTGTTTTAATTTGAATTTTATATGCCTAAACTTTCTGGTATAGTATTTACTTGTTTTTTTGTTTGTATGGCTTCTAGTGTTATTAAAGCACAAGAAGATAATTTAAAAGTTGATTCTGCATATGTTAAAACCCAATTAAACTTCATGCTTTTTCAGTATTGCGATTCTGGAAATATTGATTTGGTTAAGAAACTTTTATCCTATGGTGCAGAACCTAATATTGCCAACGAATATGGTGTAACTCCTTTAATGTATGCAGTTCAAAGCGGTTCATATGAATTAGTCGAGTTGCTTTTAAGTCAGAATGTTAACCTGAACAAAAAACCTTTTGATGGAAATAGCGCATTGCATGCTGCACTGAGGTCGGGTAATGATAGTATTGCAGAGTTGTTGTTGAGGAATAATGCAGATGCAAACGTCGAGAACAATTTCGGATTAACACCATTACACTATTCTGCATGGTATGGAATGCCATATATGACAGATTTGCTTTTGTATTATGGCGCAAATATTGATATTGTTGACAAAGAGGAGAATACGCCTTTGATGCTATCTGCCTATAATGGCACCTTAATATCGGCTCGGGTTCTTCTTGAGAATAAAGCCAATCCTAACCTAGTCAATAAAAAGGGTCTAACACCCTTGATGTTGGCGGCACAGTTAAATGATACCGCCTTTATAGGTTTACTTTACGATTATGGAGCAGATATAGATATCGTTGACAAAACTGGCGCAAATGCCTTGTTTTATGCAATTAGAGCAAACGCTGTTGATGCAATTGATTTTCTTGTTAATCTGGGCGCTGCTGAAAAAAGTCTTGCTAAACCATACTATCAAATAGCTGCTGAAACTGATTTCCAGAATTTAAGGTATAAACTAGATTCTTTAGGATTAAGAACGAAGGTAAAGCCATCTTTCGGTGATGTGTTTGTTAACTCTGGTATAATTTTTAGTAAGCATGAATTCTTGTGGGGATTCAATATTGGTATAACTGAGCAAGTTTCAAAGTTTAATGTTAGTTTAGGATATTGGTATAGACCAAAGCCTGTAGCTACTTTGGAGTATAGAGATATGGATATTTACCAATTCAGAGAGAAACGGCAGGTGTTAGAGTTAAGAGTAAACAGATTAACACCTGTTAGACCATTTCAGAAAAGTGTTTTAGGAATTTATTATGGGGGAAGTGTGGGGGTTGTCATTCGAAATTATAGGGGCACTGACAAAGATCCTAACACATTGGTCTATCCAGGGATTAATGCTGGATTTTATTGGGGAAGCCATTTTACAAAAGTTTTTGTAGGGTGGGAATTTACTACTCTAAAAACACCTGATGCTTCGCAGCATAGATTTGGTGTTTCCTTAAATTATTTTATTCCTATAAGTAAACCTCGTTTGACAAGAACTTATATAAATTATGTCGATTAGAAAGTTTAATATTACTTTTTTTGTCACTTTATTTCTCTTACTTCCATTTGGGTGTGAGGATATGGAAGTTTTGTTTGTTGATTGCGATGAGTGCTACGACGAGAACCCTGAGGTGGCTGATTTAACAATTAAATTCACAATTAATGACGAGAACCCATATGTGAGGTATATTCTTTATTCTGGAACTTATGATTCAGGCGATATCATTGCTATTGATACGTCATATACTTCGGAGGTTGTTTGGTCGTTAGATACCGATGAATACTACAGCGTTAAAGCCGAATACACAAAAGGTGCTCGTACTATTTTTGCGGTTGATGGTAATGAGTTGAGAATAAAAAAAGACCGTAGTTCCTGCGATAGAGAATGCTATATTATTTTGGGTGATGAATTAGATGCTAGATTGAAGTATTAGTTCCTTGTTAACTTTTTCAATCCCAACTCTTCTGCTTTTTTCTCCATTAGTTGATATGCCTCTTGGTAATCGTTTCTGATTATTCCATCGAGTATGGCATCCTTGATAACTGTTTTTATAATACCAATTTCTTTTCCTGGCCCGATGCCGTAGGTTTCCATAATAATTTCGCCAGTAATTGGTGGTTGAAAATTACGAACAGCGTCCTTCTCCTCAATCTCCTTTAGTTTTTCACGTACTATTTTAAAGTTTGCTAAATGCTTCCGTACTGTATTATCATTTTTTGAGGTGATATCTGCTTCACAAAGATTCATCAAATCGTCAATATCGTCACCAGCGTCAAAGAGTAAACGTCGAACGGCAGAGTCCGTAACTTCCTCTTGGGATAGGACTATTGGTCGTAAATGAAGCAGTACCATTTTTTGCACAAACTTCATTTTTTCGTTGAGCGGAAGTTTTAGTCTCCTAAAAATATTTGGAATCATTTTGGCCCCTAAAAACTCATGACCATGAAATGTCCATCCCTGACCGCCAATGAATTTTTTAGTTGCAGGCTTTGCAATGTCGTGGAGTAGGGCAGACCAACGTAACCATAAATCGTCGGAGGTTTTTGCCAGGTTATCTAGTACCTGTAATGTGTGGTAGAAGTTATCCTTATGGCTGATGCCATTCTTTGTGTCAACCCCTTTTAGTTTGGCAACTTCTGGGAAAAGAATATCGAGCAGGCCAGTTTCGTTCAGTAATAGAAACCCGGTTGAGGGTTTTGGGACAAGCATCATTTTATTGACCTCGTCAATAATTCGCTCCATGGAAACAATGCTGATTCTATCCTTAATTTTTTTAATCGATGCAAATGTTTTTGGCTCAATATCGAAGTTTAGCTGAGTAGCAAAACGTATTGCCCGAATCATTCGGAGCGGGTCATCGGAGAATGTAATATCAGGGTCAAGAGGTGTTCTGATAAGCCTATCCTCTAAATCTTTTATGCCATTGAATGGGTCAATTAAGTCTCCATAGGTTTCTGCGTTTAAACTTATGGCCATTGCATTTATTGTAAAATCCCTACGAAGTAAATCGTCCTCGAGTGTTCCGTTTTCTACAATTGGCTTTCGGGAATCCAACCTGTACGACTCCTTGCGTGCACCCACAAACTCAACCTCTAAATCGTTAAATTTTAGCTGGGCTGTACCAAAATTTTTGAAGTAGGAAACTTTAGCGCCTTTAACTTCCTTGGAAACTGATTTTGCAAAATCGATACCGCTTCCAACTACAACTATATCTATATCCTTTGAGGTTCTTTTAAGGAAGATATCGCGTACATAGCCACCAATTACAAATGCTTGTAAATTCTCCGCGTCAGCAACCGATTTAACTATGCTGAATATTTTATGATTTATGTGTTCTTTCAAAGTTGATTTCAAATTTCAGGCATAGCATTGTTAGCCTTATGCCGTTTGTTATTCTTTTTGCAAATGTAGCATTTATTGAACTTTTGTCATAGAATTAGTGTTCATGATAATAATTATTAAGTATATTGATGTTTAATTGTAAGGAAAATCAATAACTGTAGAATGTAATGACAAATATCAATATATAAATATGTGAACAAGATTATTGTGTATTTGTTTTGTTACTATATTTGCATCGAAATATCTATATATTTTAATTTGAAAACTTAAAAACAATATAACTATGATTGAGTACTTAACACTAGAGACCTTTAAAACTAAGGTTTTTGACTTTGAAAACAACAAAGATTGGAAATTTGAGGGCGACAAGCCTGCAATTATCGATTTCTATGCCGATTGGTGTGGACCATGCAAGATGGTAGCTCCAATTTTGGAAGAATTATCGAAAGAGTACGACGGTAAATTGAATATTTACAAAGTAGATACTGAGGCTGAGCAGGAACTTGCATCGGTATTTGGAATACGCAGTATTCCTTCGTTACTATTCATTCCAATGAACGACCAGCCACAAATGGCTATGGGTGCACTTCCTAAAGAGTCGTTTAAGCAAGCATTCAAGGAAGTGTTGGGTGTAGAGTAGTTTGATTAGGAAATTTATGAAAAGGAAAAGAGGAGTGTGGTGCTCCTCTTTTTTAGTTTGATTCTATTTCTGTAACTTAATGGCTATCAATTCCCATAAGCATTAAAAACAGGTGCTTTTGAGTCTTAACAATTTCAGCCATATACTCGCGAACCGCCTTAACACTTCCAGGAAGTGTGTAAACAAAGGTTTTACCCATTAATCCAGCAACTCCTCGGCTTAATAAAGCATTAGGCTTTTCGGCACCATATTTAAGTCGAATCATTTCCATAATGCCCGGAATTTCCTTATCAAGCATTTGCTTAACAACCTCGGGGGTAATATCTCTTGCGCCAATACCTGTGCCACCAGTTGTAATAACAATATCGTAATTTGCTTTCTTTGCACTTGTTAGATGTTGTTTTAATATATCAGCATCATCAGGTATAATAACCTTGTCAATAGAGTGCTGCCAACTTAGCCCATCAAAAAACTCAGTAACTAACTTTGCAACCTCAGGGCCGCTTAAATCTTCATACTCGCCCTTGCTGGCCCTGTCGCTTAATGTTATAATTTTTATTTTGTAAATTTTGGGAATGAACTCCAATTCATCGCCATCCTTTAGTTTCCCTCCTTTTAGAACTCTAACAAAAATGCCTTCCTTAGGCATTACGCAGTTTCCTACTTGGCGGTAAATAGCGCATCCATCGCCGTGGCACGATTTGCCAATTTGGGTTACTTCCAATTCTATTCCGCTTCCTATGAACTGATCGCCTGGTTTGGTTTTGTAAAGTTCCAAACCTTGCGTGGTAATATTCTCAGCAAAATCGCCATACTTAACCTTAAGGTTGCTTGCCGCAGTGAATTTCTCGATGCTTTCGGTACCAAGCATACTAACCTGCCTGTGCCAAGTGCCCGAATGGGCATCGCCTTTTACTCCTAGAGGGTTTAGTTCGATATACTCAACAGGATGCTTTACAGTTCCCTTTTTTTCGGAGATATTTACCGATATAACTTTAATTTTTATGTTCACGGCTATTGGGTTTGAGAGGTGAATTTTAGTTGAAATCAGGATTTAGAAGAATCAAACATCTAAATCTTTCTTAGTCTTTTCGAGTAGTTTAACATCGCTTATTACCATATTCTTATCAACTGCTTTACACATATCGTAAACGGTAAGTAGTGCGGTTGACACAGCAGTTAAGGCCTCCATTTCGACACCAGTTTGGCCTATGCATTTTACATAGCTGTTTACTTCAACTCCTTCGGATGTAAGTGTTGCTTTAACGTCAACCTTTGTAAGCATAAGCGTATGGCAAAGAGGAATTAGTTCTGGTGTTCGCTTTGCGGCTTGAATTCCAGCAATTTCTGCAACCGTAAGCACATCGCCTTTTTTCATCTGATTTTCAGAAATTAACCTGAAGGTTTCCCTAGAAAGTTTAATAAAACCTTTTGCGTGCGCCTCGCGAATTTGATTTGGCTTATCGCCAACATCAACCATATTGGCTTTTCCGTTCTTATCGATATGCGAAAGTGTCATTTTTTACCCTCCAATATTGTAGAATTCACCATTCTGATTTGTTGTGCCGCACTCAGGCTTATTCGCTAATGCCAATTTTAATGCTTGTTCAAAGCCAAGTTCCCTTACTTTATAGCCTAAATTATTGAAAAGGCAAGGTTTTACAATGCCATCGGCTGTAAGACGTAACCGATTACAGATGCTGCAGTTCCCACCATCGCCACCCTCAACAATTCCAAATGTACCGTTTTCTAAATCCATTTTTGGAATAAACCGAACGGAAAAACCATTCTTGTCGGCAAATTCCTTTACAGCAAGAGCATCGGGCTCCAAGGAGTTTTTATCAACAACACAGTTCAACTTAATAGGGCTAAAACCAAGTTCCTTTGCCAGTAAAAGTCCTTCAATCACATCGGTTATATTGCCAACTCTAGTTATCTGTTTGTATTTAACGGCATCAATGGTATCGAGACTCACATTTAATCTTTGCAATCCTGCATCCTTTAGTTGCTTTGCGAATTGTTTGAGTAAAATCCCATTGGTAGTCATACTTAGGTCTTTTATCTCTGGAATTTTTGCAAGCGATTCAATTAAATTTATAACCCCTTTGCGAACAAGAGGTTCGCCACCGGTAATGCGAACTTTATCAACTCCGTACTTAATGGTAATATTTACAAAGTTGATTATTTCTTCAAATGAGAGAATATCGGAATGCTCCATTAACCTTACGCCTTCCTCTGGCATGCAGTAGGTGCAGCGAAGGTTGCAGCGGTCGGTAACCGAAATGCGTAGATAGTTAATTCGTCTGTTATATTGGTCGAACATCCACTAAATCTCCTTTGTCAATTCTTTCAACGCCAATTGGTACTGCTATAATTCCATTTGCTTTAGCTAGCGCAAAAATATGTGCCGAGCCGTGGAATTCAACAGGGAAAACTTCGTTTTGTTCAGATATAAAAACTGGAACTAATGCTAGTCGTTCAGCACGTTTGCGTCGATATTCCACTCCCATTGGGGCTTTAATTTGATGAGGATTTAAATTGGAGATACCCATCATTTTTTGTAATGCAGGTTTTACCAACAGTTCAAACTGAATAAACGATGACACTGGATTGCCCGGTAAACCAAAAATTAACTTGTTGCCTTTTGTCCCAAATGTAGTTGGTTTGCCAGGTTGAACTGCAACGCTATCGAAATGGATTTGAATTCCAAGTTGTTCCATAATTTCTGGAACAAAATCAAAATCGCCCATGGACACACCTCCAGTAAGAATAACCACATCTGACTTGTCGAGTGCTTCGGATATTGCCTTGTAGGTTGCCTCTCTTGTGTCGCCTACAATTCCATTGTATAAAGGTTCAGCCCCGCAATTAATTGCCTGCGATATGAGTTGATGCCCATTGCTATTGCGTATTTGGCTACCAGTTGGCTTTATGTGTGGTTCAACCAACTCATCGCCAGTTGGAAGTATCGATACAATTGGTTTAACGGCAACTGTTGGTCTATAGCATCCCAAAGCAGCCATAATGGCGATATGTTTAGGTTGAATAGTGATCCCTTTCTCAATGGATAAATCACCAATTCTAATGTCTTCGCCTAATTCGCAAATATTTGCTTTGGTTGAATTTCCTGTAAATTCTATATGGTTCTGGTCAATAATTCGGGTATCCTCCACCATAAGCACGCAGTCTGCGCCCTCAGGGATTGGGGCACCAGTCATGATTTTTGAGCACTGCCCTTTACCAACTGTTTTTGAGGGCATTACTCCCGCAGGGATAACCTCAATTACTTCCAAAGAACCACCAATGTCGGACATTCGGCAAGCAAAGCCATCAACAGCCGTCTTGCGAAATGGTGGCATATTGATATCTGAAATGACATCTTGTGCCAGAATTCTTCCTGTGCTTTGCGAAAGAGCAACCTCCTCAGTTTTACCCAAGGGGTTAGTTTTTGAAACTACTATGTTATATGCTTCTTGAAAAGGTATCATCAGCAAAAGTTTATCATTGCAAAGTTGTGAAAAATTACCAAGAAAGGAAATGATTTTTGTTACATATCGAGAAGTAGGAAGGTGGAAGTAGGAAGATTAGAGTAGGAGCGAGGCTGAAGATGGACGAGGAGTAAAGATGTTGAATAAGGCCATGTTAAGTTAAATCTGGAGTTTATTTTGAAGAAAAAATATGCTTTCAAACGGATTGTTTCCAAAAATAATTCTGTAAGTGCGAAAATTGTATTTAAAATTTTCTGTTTAGACTGATTAGGGTTCATAGTTTCGGTTGAGTTGATTTTCTTACTACATTTACAACCTGCAAAATTTAAATTAATTGAATAAAAACATAAGGATATGAATTTGAAACTTCGTCTAACAATCATGAGCTTCTTACAGTTTTTTGTTTGGGGAGCTTGGTTAATAACAATTGGAACTTATTGTTTCAATGCTAAGGGGTGGACTGGTGAACAATTTGGGGCAATTTTTTCAACCTTAGCACTTGCTTCGTTATTTATGCCTGCACTTACCGGTATTATTGCTGATAGGTGGTTGAATGCTGAAAAATTATACGGGATACTCCAAATACTTTATGGAGTTGTACTGTTTTTTGTGCCTCAGGTAAACGATCCTAACACATTGTACTATGTAATTTTTCTTGCAATGATATTTTATATGCCTACAATATCACTCTCAAATTCAATATCATATAATATTTTAAAAAGGAATAACTTTGATGTAGTTAAGGTTTTTCCGCCAATTAGAGTATGGGGGACAATAGGTTTTATAGTTGCAATGTGGATAACCAACTTGTCAGGGAGTAAAGCTAATGCAAACCAATTTATTATAGCAGCATTTGCAGCAATTGCTCTAGGAATCTATTCATTTACACTTCCCAAATGCCCACCAGAGAAGTCTATTTCAAAAAATGCATCTATACTTGAGCTGCTTGGACTCAAAGCATTCAAATTATTCGGGAACTTCAAAATGGCCTTATTCTTTCTTTTTGCAATGTTCCTAGGTGCTGCACTTCAATTGACAAATATGTATGGGGATTCATTCCTTGACGATTTTAGAAATGTAGCGGCATATGCTGATTCCTTTGTTGTGAAATACTCAACTATTATTATGTCAATTTCACAAATATCCGAGACACTATTTATTTTAACAATACCATTTTTCTTGAAACGGTTTGGCATTAAAAAGGTAATGCTATTTAGCATGATAGCATGGGTGTTGCGTTTTGGATTGTTTGCTTATGGAAACCCTTCGCCAGAGTTGTTTTGGATGATTATATTGTCCTGTATTGTTTACGGAATGGCTTTCGATTTCTTTAATATCTCAGGTTCATTATTTGTAGAAAGTACCACGGATCCATCAATTAGATCGAGTGCTCAGGGATTATTTATGATGATGACCAATGGAATTGGAGCCTTTTTGGGAAGTAAAGTAAGTGGTTTTGTGATTGATAGGTACTTCACTTCTGCAGAGGGTAAGGATTGGCATGGAATATGGCTTACCTTTGCAATTTATGCTTTGATTGTTGCAGTACTTTTTGCGGTTCTATTCAAGCATAAGCACAACCCCGAAGAGGTTAAAAATTTTAAACATTAATAGTTGTTTTAAAAAGTAGAAACCCTCGAAATAATCATTTCGGGGGTTTACTAATAAAAAACCCAGAGCAATTGCCCTGGGTTTAAATTATTTTGTAAAGACTATTACTTAGTAATTTCGCTAAGTTTAGTAAAGCAATCGTCAACAGCAACCATTAAATCCTCTTGGATTGCCTTATAGTGAGCCTTAACGGCTTTAGCATCGTGCTTATTTTCAGGATTGTTGATTCTTGTAACTAACTCGTTGCGTTTCTCAAGCATAGTTTCGATAATAGCAAGTGCTTTATCCTGATTTTTATTACCGTGAATTAGCATAAAAGTATAGCAATCGCTAACTACTTCGCTTACAAGAAAGTCAACGTCTTTCTTAAGGTTTTTCTTATTTGCCATGTTTAAAACATTTATTAATTGATGCGCAAAGATATAAATAAGATTTTAAATATCGCCCTTTCTGTTTCAATGATGATATTATGAAAGAATAATTAATCCTCTATCAATCCTTCCTCGCTCTCAATAAGTGTGAGGTTAACAATCGATTTGTTTTGCCATCGCCCATACTTATAGTACAATCCTGCGGCAATTGCACCAAAGACCCAACCAATTGGAATTGACCACCAAATACCTTTTTCGCCCATATTTAAAGTTTTACTTAAAAAGTAAGCCAAAGGAATTCGAATTAGCCAAAGCGAAAGTAGTGTGATATACATTGGCACTACAGCAGCACCGGCTCCTCGCAGTAATCCATTAAAGTTGAACATTATTGCAAAGAAGATATAGAATACGCTTACAATTAACAGATAATGGTAACCAATATCTACAACATTAGGACTAGTGGTAAAAATGGTCATAATTGATTCTCCCCAGATTATTATAATCACGGTTATGGATGCACAAACTGCAACCGACATCCACATGGTTGCTTTTAACCCTTTAGCAACTCTGTCGAGTTTACCTGCACCAACATTCTGACCAACAAAGCCCGATAGTGCTGCCGCAAAGTTCATTGCAGGAATAACAGCCAACGAATCGACCCGTCCTGCTGCCGAGAAAGCAGCAATTACGGGTGTTCCAAAAGTGTTGACAATTCCCATCATTGCCATACCGCCTAGTGCAACCAATGTTTGCTGAATTCCTGTTGGTAAACCAATCCTGATACTTTGTTTAAAAATATCCCAATCAAAGGATATCTTTTTCACATCAATCCTAAGTATATGTTGCTTGTGGTTTAAGTATGCTAAGGCTGCAATAAACGCACCAGCCTGAGAAATAACCGTAGCCCATGCAGCGCCTGCTATTCCCCACTTAAAAACTAGCACGAAAAGCAAATCTAACCCAATGTTAGCAAAGGTTGAAATAATTAAAAAGTATAAGGGAGTTTTTGAATCGCCTATTCCTCTTAGAATGCTAGATGTACCATTGAATCCGAACATAATAACCATTCCGTACATGTAAATATTGAGGTACGTTATGGCGGAATCCATTAACTCTTCAGGAAGTTGAAGAAAACGGAATATCCACTCGCTAGTTGTTATGCCAACAACTGTGATTATAGCACCCGCAACCAAAAGGAAGATGTATGTAGTATCGGAGGCTCGCTTAACTTTATCGTACTGTTTTGCCCCAAAATACTGAGATATAACAACTGATGCGCCAATTCCAATTCCAATAACCAGCGCAATTACCATAAAAATTATTGGGAATGATGCGCCAACTGCGGCTAACGCTTTGTCGCCCAAATAACGTCCAACAATTATGCTATCTACAATATTATATAATTGCTGGAAAATATTACCAATGAGCATTGGCAATGCAAATTTAAAGATATGTCGGGATTCACTCCCAGTTGTAAAATCTTTCATTAAAAGCAAAATATTGATTTCAGACAAGTCTTTCGTCTGATTTACAAAAGAAGTACAAAGAATGTCAAAATTGAAGTAAATAACAAGAAAAATAGATAAAGGTTATTTTTGGTAAAAGTAAAGAGGCCTTGCAATCATAGGATTGAAGACCTCTTCAAATAAACTAGTATTAGATCCTAAATTTATTTTACTCTTTCAAGTTCCACTGTGAAGTGACGCATTATTGGCGCTTCCCAAACAATATCAAATCCGTGCTTTAACTCGTTTCTTCTGTCATAAACGTTCTTAAGTGCAACAGCAATAACATCCATGTGGTTGTTAGTATAAACTCTACGAGGAATTGCTAAACGTAAAAGTTCAAGTTTTGGGTAACGATTCTCGCGGGTTACAGGATCACGATCGGCTAAAAGTGTTCCAATCTCAACTCCACGAATACCAGCCTCAAGGTAAAGTTCAATGGCAAGGGTTTGCGCTCTTAACTCCTCTTTAGGAATGTTTGGTAAAACCTTGTTTGCATCAACAAAAATTGCATGACCACCAGCAGGATATTGGAATGGAATTCCAAACTCTTTAAGACGATTTCCAAGGTACTCAACTTGCTTTATGCGGGTTTCAAGGTAATCGAACTCGGTACCTTCGTCAAGTCCAACAGCCAATGCATTCATATCCCTACCCGACATTCCGCCGTAGGTTACATAACCTTCAAACATGATGTTGAAAGTTGAACACTGGCGCCATAGTTCATTATCGCGCATTGCAATAAAACCACCAATGTTAACAATAGCATCTTTCTTGCTACTCATTGTCATTGCATCGGCGTAGGAGAACATCTCCTTTACAATCTCCTTGATAGTTTTATTGGCATAACCTTCCTCGCGAATTTTAATAAAATAAGCATTTTCAGCAAAACGAGCGGAGTCGAAAACCACTCTCTTTCCATACTTGTCGGCAATTTTGCGAACCTGACGCAAGCATTCCATCGATACTGGTTGACCACCAGCAGTGTTATTGGTTACAGTAACAATGATAAAAGGAACTTTAGCGTGATTCTCGCTCATAAACTTTTCGAGTTTTGCGGGGTCAACGTTTCCTTTGAAAGGGTGGTATAGTTCGGTGTTTGCAGCCTCATCTATAGTACAATCAACAGCGTGAGCCTTACGGAACTCGATATGACCTTTGGTTGTATCGAAGTGTGAGTTTCCTGGAATATAATCGCCCTCTTTTACCATCACAGAAAAAAGCACATTTTCCGCAGCTCTACCTTGGTGTGTTGGCATAAAATACTCGAAACCAAGAATGCTCTGAATGGAGTTTTTAAGGTTGTAGTATGATGATGCTCCAGCATAACTCTCGTCGCCCATCATAATTGCACCCCATTGGCGGTCGCTCATAGCGCCTGTACCAGAGTCGGTAAGCAAATCAATAAAAACCTGATTGCTTTTTAAGTTGAAAAGGTTATACTTTGCCTCTTTAATCCATTGCTCACGTTCCTCGCGAGTACTGCGGCGAAGAGGTTCAACCATTTTGATTTTATACGATTCTGAAAAAGGTAATTCCATAGTTTTAAATTTTAGTGATTGTTAATAAATAAAATGAGTAAAAACTTCTGATAAAGAAGAAATTACAATAACAAAAAGAAAATGGTATGGAATTAGAAATTATCCCTGTTCTTGATATTCAGGAATACGTATTTAGGGGCAATTCTTATGTGTAAACTAAATACCATTAATTTGATAATGAATGTAGTATAAGTCCTATTGATTGCAAATATAAGTAACTTGATTGAAAAACCGAAATCGGTTGCGAATAAAAAATATCGATGTAAATTAAAGTGATTTTTAGAATGGTTCGTTTATCTTTATCTCAACATTTTAACCATGCTATGGCTAATTACAATTTCTATATAAAAAACAACCGCGAAAACTCCTCGTGCGTTAAGTACGATTTGCGTAAGGAGATTTTTGGCAATGCTGATGTTATTCCAATGTGGGTGGCCGATATGGATATTCAAACCCCCGATTTTATTTTTGAAGCGATTAGGAATAGATGCACTCATCCTTTCCTTGGCTATTCATTTAGGGATGAGTCCTATAACCTTGCAATAACCGAATGGTACAAAAGAAGGCATGGTTGGAATGTTCAAAGCGACTGGATTGAGTTTTGCCCTGGGGTTGTTTCCGGATTAAACCATGTAATAAGAGCATTAACAAAGCCTGGCGACAAAATAATAATTCAACCGCCAGTCTACCATCCATTCTTTTCAACTGTCGAAAACAATGGAAGAGTGCTAGTTAATAATCCACTGATTGAAAGCAACGGCAATTACTCTATGAACTTTGGTGAGTTAGAGCGATTGGCTGCTCAAGGTGCATCGATGCTAATACTATCGAACCCTCATAATCCTGTTGGCAGAGTATGGAATTTAAACGAGTTAACTCAACTAGGAGATATTTGTGTGAAACACAATGTTCTTGTTGTTGCAGATGAAATTCATTGCGATTTGGTTTACAAGGCATACAAGCATATTCCATTAGCATCAATTAACTCCAATTTTGCAAAAAACACAATTACCTTCAGTTCAGCAAGTAAAACTTTTAATATTGCAGGCTTGGCAAGCGGTTTCGTCATTATATCTAACCCCGATATGATGAAAAAGTATAAGCACGAGTTGGAAGAAACGGGTGCGGGAATGGGGAATATATTCGGAAACGAGGCTGTTAAAGCAGCATTTAGCCTAGAAGGGGAGGAATGGCTGACCGAACTCCTTCAGTATTTTGAGGGCAATGTTGATTTGGTTGAAAGAACCTTAAAGCAACATCTTCCAAAATTAAAATTTACCAAACCTCAAGGTACATATTTACTATGGCTCGATTTCAGAGAGTTTGAAATGAACGATGAAGCACTTAACAAAAAGTTGATAAACGAAGTTGGCTTAGGCCTTAACGCTGGCAATGGCTTTGGTGCTGAGGGTACAGGTTTTCAACGTATGAACATTGCTTGCCCACGTTCTGTGGTGCAAATTGCTCTAAATAAACTAATTGATTCGTTTAAGAATTGCTAACGGAAAAGCCCTTTCACAAAACCAAGGTAAGGTATTCGGCGTAAGCTTGCTAGGTACACTCCACAAAGTATAATCAGCAAGCTGATTAAATGTAGTGAACTAACACGTTCATTATCCATCATTCCCCACATCAGCGCAAAGAATGGAATAATATATGTTGCCGATGATGCAAATATTGGCCCAGCCTTATGAATTAAATTGTTGTATATAAACAATAGAATCACTGATGCAAAAACTGAAAGGGTAAGAACTGCCATTAAGCTTGTCCAAAATTTATCGGATTGAGTTGCAACAGTAAAGTCAGTAAACATTAAAACAACCCCCGCAAAAGGGCCTATAAGAAAGAACAGTAAAGATGTGATTTGTATTCCATTCAATCCAGAAAGTTTATTTCTAATAATATTTGCATTAATTCCATACATAAACGTTGCAAAAACTATTATCAAAGCATAGGCATTAATGCCACTTAAAGAGCTAAAGTTACCGTTGGAAACCAATATAGAAGCACCCACGAAACCTACAAACACACCAATGTACTGCAATGTGTTAGGCTTACTTTTAAAAGCCAAAACGCCAATTATCAATGTAAAAAAAGGTGTTAAACCATTGAGAATTCCTGCCAGGGAACTAGGGACTTGTGTTTGTGCAAGCGGAAACAAAAAGGCTGGAAAAAAGTTTCCTAAAAAACCGCTGGCTAGTAAATAGCCAAAGTTTTGCTTATTGATGTATTTTAAATTCTTTATTGAAATTGGGAGTAGAATAAGAAAACTGAAAAATATTCTTATTGCTCCAATCTGGAAGTAAGAAAACGCATCGAGCCCACGTTTCATCAATATAAAAGAGCCACCCCAAACGAATGCGAGTAAAAATAACGCTGCCCATTGCCAACGTTTCTTATCTAAGCTGAACATAAGGTAGATATTAAAGGGAGCAAAAGTAATTAAAAGATTCTACTAAAATTATCTCCGTAAAATCTTTTTACTCGGATGAATTTCAGAATAATTAGACTCTGAGAATTGTTAAACCTTTAAACCCATTACTAGAATGTCATCAGTTTGGTCGCAGCGTTTACCTTTCCAATCTTGAAACATCTCATTTATTTTAATCTTCTGGTTCGAAAGAGGCATAGGTGAAATTCGGGTTAAAAACTCAATTAAGTTTTTGCGTAAAAATTTCTTCCCAGTTTCACAACCTATTTGGTCGCTTATGCCATCGGTAAATAGGTATATAATATCATTTTTCTCCAAGGAAACTTCTGTGAGATTAAATGCGCTCTCTTTCATTGATAAACCAATAGACATTTTATCGGCAGGAAATTCTTGCGTTTTTCCATTCCTGCATATCCAAAGTGATATTTTTGCTCCACTAAAGATTAGTTTATTTGTTTTAGGATTATAACTAATCATCGCTATTTCAACACCTTCCTTTCGGAGGTCGTTTGGAGATTGCTTAAAAATTGATTTAACGGCTAGTCTAAGTTCATCTAGAACTTTGTCGGGTTGAGTTAGATTATTTGTTCCAATAATTTCATTAAGGTAAGAAATCCCCATTATACTTAGCAACGAGCCAGGAACCCCATGTCCAGTACAATCGGCCACGGCAATAATAACGGAATCATCTTTTTCCTTAATCCAGTAAAAATCGCCACTAACAACATCTCTGGGTTTGTAAAAAACAAAATAATCGGAGAAGTAATTGCCAATAATATCCTCCGAAGGTAGCATTGCCGATTGTATAATACTTGCATATGCTATGCTATCGGTAATTTTTCGGTGGTTAAATTCAATTAACTCTTTCTGATTCTGAATGGCAACATTCGCTTGCTGAAGGTTTTCGGCCTGAGTTTGTACTTCCTCTTTTTGCTGTTGAAGTTCACTATTGAGTGTAATTAAAGTCAAATTAGCGTTTCGGATTTTTCGTCTACTATTATATATGTTTAATGCAAGGCCAGCGCCTAGTATAAATAATATCAACAAACCGTATAGTGATATTTTTTGCACTCTGTTTTGCTCAATCAATAATTGGTTTTCCTTCTCTTTTTTCTCCGTATCAAATTTCGTTTGCAATTCAATTATCTGAGCAGTTTTCTCGGAGTTCAACAAGGTATCCTTAATTCTTAGCAGTTCTCTGTGGGCTTTTAGTGCTAAGGAATAATTCCTAATAGAGTCGTAAAGATTGGTTTGTGTTTCCAGTGCATAGGCTAGTTGGTGATATGCCTTTATTTTGTAGTTTATATCGATTGTTTTGCTTAGGTATAGCTGGGCTGAGTCCATTTCGCCTAACTTCCTGTAGCATTCAGCTAATCTCAAGTATCCGTCGGAAAGGGTACTACTATCCATCAATGCAGCAGAAATTCGAATTGCCTCTTTCGCGTTCTTTTTTGCATCAAAGAGTTTATCCATCGTGAGATAAATACTAGCGATTGAAATATGGGAAATTGCAATTCCACGCTTATTATCCTTTTTCTTTTCAAGTTCAAGTCCTTTGTATTGATACTCCAATGCTTTATCGAACTGGTATGTTTCCTGATAAATCAACCCTAAGTTCCCCAAACACGAGGCAATACCTGTTTCCTCGTTGTGTTTTTCGTATATTTTAAGGGCATTTTCAAAATACTCTACCGCTTTTGGGAAATTGTTAAGAAAGTAGTATATGTTACCCATTCCTCCATAGCATTTCGCAACACCACTTTCATTTCCAATTTCTTGGTAAATGCTTGAAGAGTTAATCATTAGTCCCATCGATTCTTGATAATTCCCCTCAAATGCCTCCGCAATTGCTTTGGAGTAAAGTGCATCGGCCTCTCCTTTTTTAAATTTCAACAATTGGGCTTCCTGGATTGCATCATCAAGAATTTTCTTTGACTTTGAAGGGTTTACATAGGCAAGTTCTCCGGCATAAGATATTTTATACCAAAGTTTAAGGGTGTCGTTTTTCGCATTATCAATAAGTACCTGAATTGAATCAAGTGTTGGTGTTTGAGAATATGCTTTACCCAAGAGGAACACAAAAATCAACGCAATACAGTAATATTTACACCGAGCCATATGCAAACATTTTCTATCAAATATAGATTTTTATTGCAAAAAACTGATATTTTTCGAAGATTTTAATCTTGTAATTTGATAGAAAATCATGAGCGAAAAAAACTACGACCCCCGGATGCACACAGCCGAGCATATTCTGAACCAAACAATGGTTCGTAAATATAGTTGCGGCAGGGCGTTCAGCAGCCATATTGAAAAGAAAAAGTCGAAATGCGATTATCGGATTAGCAGAGCCCTTTCAACCGAAGACATATCAGAAATTGAAAATGCGGTAAACAGCATTATTGAAAGCAATGTTGATGTTACCGAAGGGTTTGTTAACAAGTTGGAAGCCGCCCAATTTCTAGACCTAAGCAAACTGCCCGCCGATGCTCCGGATTCTATAAGAGTAATAAGGGTTGGCGACTATGATGCCTGTGCCTGCATTGGTCCTCATGTTAAGAACACCAGCGAAATAGGTAAATTCAAAATAATATCGTCGGATTTTAACGAAGGTGTTGTAAGGTTGAGATATAAACTAGAGTAATTGATGAAACCGTTAACTTCTGTTTGGGTATTTCTCACCCATACTTATTAACCTTTCCCGTATAAATGGATATACAAGTATTGCCACCGTTGATAGAACGAACATTGACATAATCCAGAATACTTTATTGTAGATTTTGTTATTTAAAATATCGACAAAAATTATAATCCAAAGAACGAGGCCATAGCCACCTGCAGCAAAAACAACAGGTACAAGCATTTCGCTTGAAACTAAGAATATGGTGGTTAATAGTATTAAGTATATAATAATCAGAATTTTAATGGTGTTAAAGGTGATTGTAATGTTAATTTTCGACTCCATAATTTATACTTTTAATTTGGTCGTTATTGTTTGATAATATCGTTTTTATTGGTCAATAAGAATTTTCCTTTGTAAAAGCGGACTTATTCATGTTCCGAACAATTCCAACGATTTAATAATGCTTTCACTTAACCTGAAGATATGCAGCCTTATTAACATCCTCCAAATTTTTAATTGGCTTTGGAGGGTTTAGGTATGTGGCCAAAAACTTATAGATTTTAACCCTTATTTGGCGTGCTGCTTTAGTGTCTATTCTGTCGAATGAGTGTCCCCCTGGCATTTCTTTGAAAATCTCGTACTCAAATTTTTTCCCTTCTGCCTTTAACGATTTGATTAAATGCTCAACCTCCAACACGTAGACATCATCATCGTTTGTATTGGTGTGGATTAGCAATGGGGTTTGCAACTTGTGTGCTTGCCATGCAGGCGAGCGCTTGCGGTACTCCTCAATGTTTTCGCGGGGTGTTTTCCCTATGTGATAATCGGCATCGTAAAGTTCACGGTAACCATCAGTAGCATAACCATACCGAGCAATCATATCCGAAACAGGAACTCCTGCAAATGCACAAGCATAATCTTTTGGATGTTCAAAAATGTTATGAAGAGCTATCATTCCTCCATGGCTCCAGCCAATTATGCCAACTCTTGACCCATCAATAAAATCGTAATTTTCCACCATATAATTACGGCTAGCAAAAACATCCTCGTTCTCTAGTCCGCCATAATCAATATTACGCCAAAATCCTTCTCCATAGCCTGTACTACCCCTATACTCGGGGGCTACAACCACGTAACCCTGCGCAATCATCTCTCTAACAATATGAGTATAGTATGTGGTAAAATCGGCATGAACACCTCCGTGCGGGAATACTAATAATGGATACTTCTTGTTGTAATCTATATTTTTAGGGATAAAAACATAAGTCCAAAACTTTACGGGATTATTTGCTCCTACTGCTGTTGGGTTTTTAATATTTGCAGGAGGAGGACCATAAATAAAAGTTTTATCAATAAAAGCCACATCGCCTATACGGTTAAACCATAAAACATCATCAACGAGTTTTTGAACCTCATCAAGTCTATGATTTAGGCTAGCGTTTTCTTCTATTAGTTGATTGACCTTTTTCTCTAAACTCTCGGTTTCTTGAGCAAAAACTGACATTCCAACCAATATCAGCGCTAGTAAAAAAGAATTTCTCATGACACGTTATTTTTCAGTGTGATTCTTCAAAAGATTAATGGTTTAAAGATAGAAATTGGATTAAAACAACGAAAAAATAATAGCATTTATTTTGTCAAACAATTATGCTTGAAACGCATGGATTAGCATCCGTTTAATTATTATTACTAGTTTTGTAATCATTACAGTAAATCCTAAAGCAATGATAGTAGCACCATTAAATGAGTTCGGAACATATATTAACCTTCACCCACTATTCGAGAAAGTTGAGCAGGCGTTAATTACTTTGGATTTTAGCAATCCAGGTGAACGCGTTTATATTGATGGCGAAAATCTATTCGCAATTCCATCGTTCAACAAGGCGAAAACTAAGGAAGAGGCATTGCTAGAGGCTCACGATAGGTATATCGATATTCAGATTTGCCTTCAGGGCGAAGAGACTATGGGTTGGCGAAGTCGAGAGGACTGCCGCTCACCACAAGCCCCTTTCGACAAGGAAAAAGATTACGTTTTTTTCGATGATAAGCCCATTAACTACTTTAAGGTACCGACCAACTACTTCGCAATTTTTTTTCCCAATGATGCACACGCTCCGCTTATTGGCGAAGGTGTTATTAAGAAAGTGGTTTTTAAGGTGTTAGTGACCGATGGTGACGTGTAATAAGTGACACCTAATTAGTTAAGCAACTCAATAACTTAATAACTTAATAACAAATCATCTCAATATACCCAAAACATGGAAGTATACGAACTAGAATTTGAAGTACGCGATTACGAGTGTGATTTACAAGGAATTGTTAATAACTCAGTCTACCTTAACTATTTAGAGCATGCTCGACATAAATACTTGCTCGACAAAGGAATTGATTTTGCAAAACTACACAACGAGGGGATTGATTTGGTTGTATCGCGAATCGAGATTGACTACAAACATTCCCTTACTAGCGGCGACAAATTTATGGTTAGGCTAAAAACTAGGCGAGAGGGACATTTAAGGATGATTTTTGAGCAGGAGGCCATTAAATTACCCGAAGGTAAAACCGCTGTTAAGGCTGATGTTATTGGAGTTGGACTTAGAAATGGCCGACCTATGAAAATTGATGATATACCTGGACTTAAGGAATTTATTTAAACATGGTTTCTGGCATAAAAAATGTTATTGAAAATTGTAATCATTACATTCTAACTATGAAATCATACTTAAGTTTAAGCCTAATTCTTATTGCAGTTTTTTTTTACGGATGTATTTCAACCTCTGTATTGGACCATTATCAGTACAAAAACTACAACGACGAATACAAAAAGACGAATCGTTCATCCTATTCTTTTGCATTAAGTCCCGATGAATGGAATAGTGGTATTGAATCCACCGAAATATCTTTTGTAAGAGAAAAAGGAGTTGATTTTGATATAGTAAAAGTATACTGGGTTATTGAGCGCTCTTCATCAACTTTTTCAAGAGATACCAATGCATATGCAAAAGCGATGTTCAAAATATTTCCTTTGGAGATAAACTCTAACACCTCGGATTTTAGGCAACAAAAAGTAACCAAGCAATCATCAACCTCAAGTACTGACACATTATCGAAAAATGTAAAAGTAGTTGATAAATTATGGTACGAAGATAAGTTTATATCAACTTTACAGCCAGAATTAGTTAATGCCATTAAAAACACCGGAGAACTTAACTTCCGATTTTACTACGGATCCAAAGTAGTTACCTTTACCATCAAAGGTGATAAACTAAAGAAAATCAAGAGCATTCTATTTGAGTAAAATCCCTTCAAGGGTTTTTGAACCCTTAAAGGGATAAACTATATAATGTTAATCAATACACTTCTGGTACAAAATTCTGGTCAGTAATTGGTGGCCGAATATAAGAATTATCCTCCCTGCGAGGCTCAAGTTTAATTGGAGGTGGAGTTAAATCCTCGTATGGAATTAGACTTAAAAGATGGCTAATACAGTTTAGCCTTGCTCTGCGCTTATCGTCGGCACGTACAACCCACCAAGGGGCTTGTTTTATATCGGTATGAGCAAACATCTCATCCTTGGCTTTTGAGTATTCCACCCAACGGTTGCGCGACTCAACATCCATAGGACTTAACTTCCACCGCTTGGTAGGATCTTCAATCCTCTCATGGAACCGACGTTCCTGCTCTATATCGCTTACCGAAAACCAATATTTAATGAGAATTATATCGGAACGCACCAACATTCGCTCATACTCTGGACACGACCTCAAAAACTCTAAGTACTCCTCCTCATTACAGAATCCCATGACTTTTTCGACCCCAGCCCTATTGTACCAACTCCTGTCAAAAAGGACCATTTCGCCTGCAGCAGGTAAATGAGCAACGTAGCGTTGAAAATACCATTGAGTTTTTTCTTTCTCAGTAGGAACGCCTAATGCAACAATTCTGCATGAGCGAGGATTAAGTCTTTCGGAGATAGTTTTAATAACACCACCTTTTCCCGCAGCATCGCGCCCCTCAAAAATTAGCACAACTTTCAACTTTTTGAACTTAATCCATTCTAAAAGTTTGTTGAGTTCAATATGGAGTCGTTCTATCTCCTTTTCGTAGAATTTTTTGTCAATCTTTTCGGGATGCGACTCAACAAGTTCGTAATGATCGTCTAACGATAGAACAGCATGTTTTTTTCCCTTATGCTTATTCTCATCCTTATCCTTTTTATGCTTCTTTTCTTTTTTATCCTTGCTCATTGTTTTACGTGTTAAATTTCTGAGAGTGAATGAAATTTACAAAAATTTAGATACAACGCAAAATATTAAGAAATAAGTTCATAGTTCCAACCTAGTTCTTTGTTAATATTTATACATCCTCTTTGTTAACTAAATTCTTAATTCAAAAAGTATCTCCGATTAAATAATAATTATTTTTGCTAGGTAAATAACATTTTATGAGCGAATCGTTGCTGAAAGCATTAATGAAACTCTTTGCCTTTGTGATTAGTATCGATCGCAAAGGCGCAGCACGACTTACTGCCGATGTGCTTGAGGATTATTTACTACACGATTTTGGGAAAGAGCAAACCAACATCTTCCTTACCAAGTTCAGAGAATACATCAATTTATATCAATTAGAACAGAATTCCGATCTAGACTTTGTTGTAGATTCTGATGTAATTAAAACAATAGTTGAATCCATAAATACAGAGTTTGAGCAGAATCAGAAAGTTTGGCTTATACTTCAACTTATTGAATTTATTGGCGATAGTAAAATTAGCACTCCGTTACGCATTGAATTTGTTAAAGATGTTGCAACGCTATTCAACATTAGAGAGTTTGAGTTTGAGAATGGCAAAGATTTTATTCTGAGCGAAAGCAATAGCCAAATACCATGGAATCAGCAAGTTTTACTTATTGATTCGAACAAAGACTTTGCCACTTCAGAAATAAAACATATTACCAATGAACGTTTAAATGGACAAATTTACGTTCTCCGAATTTCGAGTACAAACACATTCTTAATCAAATACTTCGGCGATAGCGAGTTATTCTTAAATAGCAGGAATATCAAACCTGGAAGAACTTACATTTTTGGAGCAGGATCTGTTATTCGAGGCGAAAGAATTTCCCCCATATACTATAGTCGGGTTTCATCGGCCTTTATTCAGGATCCGAACCGCCCTTTTGTATCAATGGTGGTTAAGGATATTGAGTATCAGCACAAAGGAAGTAAGAATGGGATATACCCATTCTCTTTCACAGCCTATTCTGGACAGTTAATTGGTATAATGGGTGGAAGTGGTGTAGGAAAATCAACCCTTTTGAATCTACTAAATGGGAATTTAAAACCAGCCAATGGTAAAGTTTTAATAAACGGTTACGATATTAATGAGAACAAGGCCGAACTTGAAGGTGTAATTGGATATGTCCCTCAGGATGACCTATTGGTTGATGAACTTACAGTTTACCAAAACCTATACTACAACGCATCGCTCTGCTTTAGCAATATAGACAAGCAAGCGCTTAGCGAACTAATTGATAAGACATTAAATGATTTTGACCTTGTTGAGGCAAGGGATTTGAGAGTAGGCGACCCACTAAACAAGTACATCAGTGGAGGACAGCGAAAGCGATTAAATATGGCCATGGAACTAATGCGTGAGCCATCGGTTCTATTTGTCGATGAACCCACCTCGGGTTTATCGTCGATGGACTCGGAGCGCATTATGCTTTTGCTAAAGAAGCAATCGTTTAAAGGGAAGATTGTTTTTGCCAATATCCACCAGCCCTCCTCGGATGTATTTAAGTTGTTCGATAAGATTATTGTTCTTGACCATGGTGGAAGACCAATATTCCAAGGAAACCCAATGGATGCGGTGGTTTACTTCAAGCAAATGGGAAATTTCCTTAAGCCCGAGGAGAGCGAATGTATTACCTGCGGTAACGTAAATACCGATATTATTCTAAGGGTAGTTGAGGCTCGTGTTGTAAATGAGTACGGCAAACTTACCCGAAAGAGAAAACGTTCAGCCCGTGAGTGGTACGACTTATACCTAAATAATATTGAAAAGAAACTGAATATCTACTTACCACCTTGTGTAAGTCCAATTCCACCTAATAATTTCAAAATTCCTTCGCGACCCAAGCAGATGTGGATTTACTTTAGGCGTAACCTCCGAAGTAAACTCGCCAATTCTCAGTTTATCAATATCAGTTTAATCGCCGCTCCTATTCTAGCGGTTATTATTGGGTATTTTACCAAATATCTTCATGGAACCCTTACAGACCCAAACGCGTACCTTTTCAGTGAAAACGACAATATTCCAAGTTTTCTCTTTATGAGCGTTGTGGCCATGATGTTTTTAGGTCTAACCATAAGCGCTGAGGAGATTATAAAAGATAGAAAAATTCTGTACCGCGAAAAATTCCTGAATCTCAGCTACTTTAGTTATATCAACTCAAAGATTATTGTCCTTTTCATTTTTTCGGCATTACAATCGTTAATGTTTGTAGTTATAGGGCATGGAATTCTTGAGATAAAAGGGATGTTCTGGAGCCACTGGCTTATACTCTTTTCTACAGCCTTTTGCTCAAACCTAATTGGCCTGAACCTGTCGGCAGCATTGAATTCAGTTGTAGCCATTTATGTTCTTATACCAATAGTACTAGTGCCACAACTCTTATTTAGCGGGGTTATTGTGAATTTTAATAAACTCCATAAAACAATTTCGCATCCTGAATTTGTTCCAGTTGTTGGCGATATTATGCTTAGCCGCTGGTCGTACGAAGCCCTTTGTGTTCAACAGTTTAAAACCAACAAGTATAATAGAGAATTTTTTGATTTAAACACACAGTTAAGCAACAGCAACTATAACTCTTCCTTTTTGATCCCAAAATTGCAATCGCTTGTTAACGAGGTATCGGTTGATTTAACCCTAAGCCGCAAAACACCAAGAATTGATAAAGACCTAAGTATTATTAGAAACGAAGTGAGTTTATTAGAAGAAAACTTCCCAATTCATGGTTTTTCATACCCAAATACAACTTTTCTATATCCAGAAACTGTTAATGTTGATTACCTCAACATTACAAACCAAAAACTCGACACACTCAAAAATCACTTCAATATTGTATATAGGGAGATTATTGAAAAGAGAGATGATAAATTAAAAACTCTTGCTGTGAAGCTGGGCAGCAACGATGCCGTTTTTGAGTTAAGCAGGAATTACCATAATAAAGGCGTGGAAAATCTTGTTACCAACCGTAACGAAATTCAGAAAATAGAAGTGGTTGGGGATAGATTGATGAGACGCTACGAACCTATTTATGCCATCCCATCATCAAAAATAGGACGAGCTCAACTTTTTGCTGCGTATAAACGTATTGGATCAATTTATATTTCAACCTTTTGGTTCAACCTATTTGCCATTTGGATAATGACAGGGTTATTCTACTTTACTCTTTGGAGCGATATGTTTAGGGTAGTTAACAAGTTTGTGGAGCGATTCAAGTTCAGGAAACTTACCAATAGAATATCAAGATATCTACCAAGCTAAAAGAAAGAGCGGAATTAACTTCCGCTCTTTTTGCCCATTAGTTTGTTTTTGGTATCGATATCGGATTGCTTAACAATATAGGAACTTCGAATTACAGCGTATGCTGAGAAATATCCTATAGCTCCATTATTTAAATTTGTTCGTGCATTTGCAGGAGGAGCACTAAACAAAGGTATTTGAGGTTGAGAACTTGTTTGTATTTCGGTTATAAACCTGAAGTAATCCTCAGGTATTACAGATAACTCCAATGTAACCTTGTAGCCAGGTTTTAGAGTGTCGGGGTCTTCAATAAAATAAAGGGCTGCTCCATTAGTTGAAGTTCCATTTATAAGTTTATCGTCCGAGATAATTATATTGTTTAAGGAATCGCTATAAAGTACATCGTTTATGTAAACCTTAAACATATAGAAGTTCTTTTGGTCCTCGGGTTCGTTAGCCCAACCGTTTACATACCAACCATCCCATTGAGTGTTATACAAAACGTTTATTGAGTCCAAGTATTTGGTTTGATAATCTGCATCCAAGGATGGAATTGCTGATTCTGCGGTTAAGTCATATACCACATCATCGCCAACCATAGCAACATTTTCAGCAGTAAGAGTGTAGGTCTTGCCTAGTTCACCATAAACATCGGGTTGTGTATAGTAGTTCCCAGGCTCAGTAATACTTTCAGTTAAAGGAAAAACATTTACACCATCGGAAATGCTTAGGGTTGCTCCTGATATTAATTGAGAAGGATTATTGCTAAAGTAATCTGCAGTTTGAACAATTCTAATTTTGTGAGCTATTGTATCGGTAGTAATACTTCCGTAAACCACTATTTTAGGAGGAATACTATCTAACTCAATACTCATTCTCTCGGTACACGATGTAATAGCAAACATCGATATTGTTAGGTAGATATATTTTGTAATTTTCATACGTTTCATGGCAAGCCTAGTTTAAAATTTTAAATTGTAAGTGAACGAAGGAATCATTGGAAAATAAATCATCTCAGCATAAGTTTTATTTGGGTCATCTTTATCCTGAAGGAACATTATTGTCCAAGGGTTTTTCCGATTATATGCGTTTATCACGGAGAAGTTCCATTCACCTTGGTATCGTCTATTGAAATTCTTTTTCGATTTTATTGTCAACGACATATCCAAGCGGTGGTATAAAGGAAATCGTCCATCATTCCTTTCAGAGTAAAGAGGAATGATAACCTTCTCTATTTCGGCACGAGCAACGGGTTTTGAGTAGGCTTTGCCCGTTGATAGCTGCCAGTTGGCCGATAGGCTAACCCGCTTGTTGAAATTATAACTAAAAACAACGGATAGGTTATGTGGCTTATCGTACGAAGCCTTGTAGGTATTTCCAAGGTTTACCTCTGGAGTTTCCCTAAATGTTCTGGAGAAGGTGTAGCTAACCCAGCCATCAAACTTTTCACGCGCAAACCTACTGTAGAGTTCAAATCCATAGGAATGGCCTTTTCCTGCACGGATATCGGCCTCAATTTCATCGTTGAGCAATAGTTGTGCAAAGTCCTTGAAATCTATCAGGTTATCCATTTTTTTGTAGAAAATCTCGGCAGAAGTTTCCAGAGAGTTGTCAAAAAAGTTTCGGAAATACCCAACCGCCCATTGGTCGGCAACTTGTGGTTTAATATTTGGCGATGCTGCAAACCATACATCCAAAGGGCTACCTGCATTGGAGTTTGATGCTTGCTGAAGATACTGAACAGTATGCGAATAACTTGTTTTTACGGAACTGTAATCGTTAATTAGGTATGTAATACCAAGACGTGGTTCTGGACTAATGTAAGTGTGGTATATCTCGCCCGATTTATAGGAGTTTTTACCAATCACTTTGTAATTATTATCGAGTATTAGCGATTCAGCTTCACCCATATTCTGGAACGCAGAAACGCGTAAACCGTACTTAAAAATAAATTTTGATACTTTTTGTTCATTCGATATATATATGGCATGCTCTAATCCATAACTCTCAGGCATTTCCCATCTTTTAATAAACGATTCATCATTGGTACCCTTTACAATTCCTGGGCTAAATGATAGTAATGATGAACTAACTCCAAACTTGATGCTGTTATTAGAGTTAGCATTATAGGTAAAGTCTAATTTGACAGTGGTTTCCTTCATCTCAGAATCCCACTGGAAAGCATTAGCATCGTTTGAGTCGGCACCTAAAAAATAGTTATAGTTACTTCTTAGTAGGGTTAAATTCATAAACAGGCTGTTGCCAAAAATATGGTTCCAGCGAGTGGTAAATGTTCTATTGCCGTAACCAAACCCCATCATTCCATTCTTAAACAAATCGCGACCAAAATACCCCGATACAAAAATTCGGTTATTGCTGTTGATTGTATAGTTAACTTTGGCATTTAGGTCGTAGAAGTACATTTTATTGTCGCGCATATCCTCGTTGGAAAGGAACGGAAACATTAAATCCAAGTAGGTTCTTCGGCCTGCAATCATAAAGGAACTTTTATCCTTAACAATTGGTCCTTCCAAAGTTAACCTGCTCGATAGCGTTCCTATGCCGCCAGTAACTGCAAATTGCTTAGAGTTACCTTCCTTCATTCTAATATCGAGCACCGATGCCAAACGGCCACCCATTGATGCAGGCATATCGCCCTTGTAGAGCTTAACATCCTTTATTGCATCGTTGTTGAATACAGAAAAAAATCCCAAAAGGTGAGATGCGTTGTAAACTGTGGCTTCATCTAAAAGAATAAGGTTGTGGTCAATTGCGCCACCACGCACGCTGAATCCTGATGAACCCTCGGCAGCACTCACTACCCCAGGTAAAAGTTGTATGGCTTTTATAACATCCACTTCGCCCATCAGTGCAGGGATTTGACGTATTTTCTTCATCTCCAACTTAACCACGCTCATCTCCGGACGGGCAACGTTGGCATTAGCCTTTTCGCGCTTAATTACAACCTCGCCAATTTGAACGCTCTCGGGCTGTAATTCAATATCAATTTGGGTTCCTTTGTTTAGCGAAATTTCTTTCTCAATATTGTTGTAGCTGATGTAGCTAAAGACTACGGTATAGTCACCTTTAGGTAGGTTTAGCGAGTAGAAACCGTAACTATTGGTAGATGTTCCAATATTAGTTCCTTTAATGTAAATAGTTGCTCCAATTAATGCCTCGCCTGTACTAGAATCCTTTAGATATCCACTTATACCAAACTTGTCTTGTGAAAAAATTAAACTAGAACTTAGCGAGAAGAATAAAAGAAGTAGTAATTTTTGAATAGTAGCTCTAATGTTTTGCATTTAATTTTTAATGGTTTGAATTAGTAATAGTTGTTAGTCAGTAAGGTAACGAAAATACAAACTTACGAGCTCCAAGCATACAAAATGTATACCAACTATTAAATAAAGCTTAAGGGATGGTTAAATGAGAGAGAAAATAATATATTATTAAAACCCTTATTAGTAAAGAATAGTTATCTTTTTTGATGCCTTACTCAATTTCTTCTCCAAAATCTTCTTTAATAATCTCATGATAGTGCTCTAAGTTTTCGCTTATTTCTTTCCACATTATGATATTTTTTTCAACTTCTGCATATTTATAGAATGTTAAATTTATCTTACCTGAGTCTAAGTCCTGCTTATCAAGTTCTACAATATATAAACGAGTTAGTTTTAAGTTGTTTTCCACAAAATTTGGTTGCATTGCTAAGTTTACACCCTTAAATAGTGTTTGAACACTAGGATACATAAGAACATCTGTACGAAAGTTATGGTTAGCATATAATGCTCTATAGGCTAAAGTTGCAGAAAGCGAATAATTATTGTCAGAAATAAAGCAACTATCCAAATATTTTAGATATTCCAGTAACCCCTCTTCCCTTTCCTTATCAAGTTTTTGATTAAAACTCTTTTCAAATGGAAGGTTGATTTTTTCTTGTATTTTTTCCTTTAGCATATTAAAATTGTTCTCTTTTGGCAATTCTACCTGAAGAAAACTCTCAAAAAGTAACTCCTCTTCAGTTTTAATTAACTCCCATTTGGAAATACAAAATTTCTTATTTTTATTCTTATAATTCTTGATTACTTCTATTAAAGCCGTAAAGGCATTATTTGAACAGTAAAATACAGGGTACTTTGGGAAATTACATCTCCCCATTCCAACAATATCAATGGGCGGATAACTATGTTCTCTAATAAAGTTTATGCTAGATATTGCATCTAATTCTCTTGCTCGAAAGAATTTCGTCAGAAAACTATTACACTTAAACGGTTGCTTAATATTTGGAATTAAATTAAATTCTCTTTCTAAGATATTTGAAATTATAGAAACGAAATCTTCTACATTTTCTCCATTATATCTTGGAAATTCAGTTTGTTTTAACTTTCTAATTGATTGTTTTACTTTGTCAATCTTGGGGATGTTCTCAAATTCATGAATATTTTCCATAATTTAAAATTTATCAACCATCTACCTAACCAGCACCCAACTATTCAAATCCTCATTACTATCAATACCTAACTTATTGGTTGGAGTTTGCTCCTTATTGTTGAGCAGAACGGATTGGAGTGGGATTACATCCGACAGGTATTCCACCAACTCTTGGTACGAAATGTTACCCTTGGTTTCCTTTAACTTTTTAAGTAAGTAGTATGTGAAAAATCCATGTTTCTTATCCTTGTATGGTAGTGCGGTTTGGTCGCCGGAGGTGGCGGATAGTATGGCTATATTGCCACGCAAAACTCCTTCGGCAGGGCGTACCTTAACACCTCTTGCTGCAACTAATGCTTTATTACGCGCTCCACCTGAAAAACATGCATCAATAAACACCACAACCCTTTTAGCGGGATGCTCGGTTAGCTTACCGTACAAATCGTATAGCTTAATTCCATCCTTAGCGTTTTGTCCCGATATATCAACAGGCATAATGTATGGCTCGCGAGTAACCTCATCGGGTAAACCATGGCCAGCATAGTAAACAAACAGTTCGCCCTTACCTTTGGCATTCTTCATAATTAGGTTCATTCGGGCAATAGCTTGATTCATTTGGCCAGTAGTGGCATCGAGTAGTAATGTGATATTCTGTTCAGGAATACCCAAAATATTCATTGCATACTCCCTAAAAGCAGAGGCATCGTTACGGGCATAATCAACATTTACCTCAGCGGTTAAATCAACCTGCTTGGAGCTATAGTCCTCATTACCCACAATTAGAGCAAAGCGGAAAGGATTTTCGTATCCATTGTTTGGTATATCCTTATCAACATCGGATAGCCTCTCAAAAACATAACCCTTGTTATCGGGCGATTGAACATAGACAACCTGTTGCTTTACAACAGTATCGCGAATAACCACATAGCCCGACTCTTTCTGTAAAGTTGCAAGAACATCCTTGTCGTAATAGTATGCCCCTCCCGAAATAAAATCGACACCAAACGCTGGAATTGCTGCAACATTTAGAATCAGGTTCAACCATATCTTTCCGCTTACCTCAGCCTTATCGGTATAGGTGTAAGGTACAAAACCGTCCTTACGAAACTCATATATATACTGATTTTTAGAATTTACCTGACCCTTTTGAACCTTCCGTTTTACCCACACGTTGCATGGTGTAGTTTTACCTGTACTAACATTGTTTATGTACACCTCTGCACCAACAGGATTCGATGTAAGGGATACCTTTTGTTTTGTGGAGTTAAGCATGGTTGCGCAAGCACTTACAATTAGTGCCAAACCAAATAAGATTATAAAGTTGAATATTCTGGTCATAACGAAAGTTTTTTATCTATACAAAATTAAACCAAATGAATTCTTAAGTCAATTTAAAACATAATCGATTCTATCGCCAATTCCTAAGTTTATAACCCCAAACCGAATAGTACAGAATAATCAAATATGAAGGAATTAAAACTAAATAAGCAATTTGAGGATTATACATATCGCTTATTTTTCCCCATATCAACGGCAATAAAGCGCCACCAGCAATAGCCATAATTAGTATAGCGGAACCTGTTTTAATGAATTTGCCAAGGTCATGTATTGCTAAAGGCCATATTGCTGGCCAAACTAAGGCATTGGCAAGTCCCATCAGCGCTAAAAAGAAAATTGATGTTGAACCATCAGTAAATATAACTCCAAATGTGAATAAAATGCCTAACACAGCAGAGGTTAAAAGTGCTACACGTTGCGATATGTATTTGGGAATAAGCACAATTCCAATTAAGTATCCAAATATCATTGCAAAAAGAGTGTAGGACGTGAATGCTTTAGCAGTAGATATTTCGATGCCTTGCGACATACCGTATCGAATAATTGTATCGCCTGCCACCACTTCGGCTCCAACGTAAAAGAAAAGCGCAATGGCACCTAAAATTAACTGTGGAAATTGGAAAATGCTTGTTTTTGTATCCAGTTTATCGTTCGCAACCTCTGAATCTTGCTCTAAATCCACTTCTGGCAGGGGTGCGTAACGGACAAATATTCCTAAAAGTACCAAAATTGAGGTCATAACAATATAAGGTCCTATAACCCTTTGGGCAAGACTATCGAGTGCTGTGCTCTTTTCAGCATCGCTTAAATTACTTAACGATTGAACAAACGAGTCGCCATCTTGCAAAATGAAGTAAGCCAGAATAAGCGGAGCAATAGCCCCTGCGAGTTTGTTGCATATCCCCATAATACTTATGCGTTTTGCAGCACTCTCACGTGGGCCAATAATGGTTATGTATGGATTCGATGCGGTTTGAAGCAGCGCTAATCCTGCTCCCATAACAAACAATCCTAACAAGAACATCCAGTAAACTCGTTCAAAAGCAGCAGGCACAAAAATAAGCGTACCAACAGCCATTACGAGCAATCCCACTGACATTCCCTTGTGGAATCCAGTCTTCTTCAAAACCCACGATGCGGGCAAAGCCATAATAGTATAGGATATATAAAAAGCAAAAGCAACAAAGGTGGCTTGAAAATCGGTAAGTTCACAGGAAATTTTAAAGTATGGAATCAGAATTCCGTTTAGCCACGTTACAAATCCAAAAATAAAGAATAATGCACCAATAATGAGCATTGGCAATATGTAACTTTGATTTGTTTTAGATTTTAGGTTCATTGTTTTTGGTTTAATCTTGTTAAGGACTCAAATGTATTAAAAGTTCGTATTTAATTTGAATTCAATGTTGATTTTTTAAACTATAGCAAGAAACTAATGGGGTTTTTAACTTGCTGGAAAATCAACAATAGAAGAATTTTGTATATTGCCACAACTATTTTTGAGAAGAATATGCTTACCCTATCAACGCCTATTTTATCTTCATTGAGTTATTTAAGTTGCTTATCATTACCCAGTTCTGATTTAAATGGAGTATTCTCGCTCCCCTTTCACGAGCCTGTAATTGTATTCTGCATAACACTTCTAGTAATTCTTATAGTTCCATTTATCTTCACAAAATTTAAAATGCCAGGTATTATTGGGTTAATACTATCGGGCATGCTACTTGGCAGTTCAGGTTTTAATATTCTTGAAAGTAGTGGGAGCATTGCACTACTAGGAAATGTTGGACTGATGTACTTAATGTTCCTAGCAGGGTTGGAGCTGGACATGAATACTTTTGTTCAGAATAAAAATAGAAACTTGGTTTTTGGTGCATTAACTTTTACAATTCCCTTTATAGTTGGGTTCTGGGTTTGTAGGCATATCCTAAACTACGAGATACTACCATCGCTACTGGTATCTAGTATGTTTTCCACTCAAACCCTCATAGCTTATCCAATTGTATCGCGATTAAGGTTAACCAAAACAGAACCTGTAGGGGTGGCAATTGGTGGAACTATCATTACAGATACCTTAGTTCTACTTCTTCTTATACTTATTGTTGCTCTAAAAAATGGCGAGAATTCATCCAATTTTTGGTTTATACTAAGCGGTTCTATTGTCGTTTACTTCTTTTTTATTCTATACATATTCCCTAGGATTACAAAATGGTTCTTTAAAAATACATCAACCGATATTATTGCACAGTATGTTTTTGTGCTCTCCATGGTATTTCTTGCTGGAACATTAGCCAAACTAATTAGGCTTGAGCCTATTATCGGTGCTTTTATGGCCGGAATTGTTTTAAACCGACAAATCCCCCATTCATCAACATTAATGAGCAGAATAGAGTTTGTTGGTAATGCTATTTTTATCCCGATTTTCCTATTGTATGTTGGAATGCTTATCGATTTAAAAGCATTTATTAGCGGCTGGGAATCACTTAAATTATCAATTATTTTAATAGTTTTTGCAATATCGAGCAAATGGCTGGCAGCATACGTTACCCAAAAAATATTTTTATACAAAACAATTGAACGCCAGTTAATATTTGGTTTGAGCACTGCACACGCAGCAGCAACAATTGCAATTATTCTTATTGGATACCAAATGGGAATTATTGATATTAATGTGCTGAATGCCACAATTGTTGTGATTTTCGCATCGTGCATAGTTAGTGCCATTGTAACGGAACGTACTGCTAAAAAGATTGTCCTTAAAGAAACGCCACAACAATTCCATGCAGAAAAGAGCGATAGGATATTAATCCCAGTATCGAATCCAACAAATATTTTACCGCTTATTGAGTATGCCAATTTAATAAGAACTCTGAGCAAAAAAAGTCCTATATATATCCTTAACGTAGTTAAGGATGAGAATGAAATATCTACGAAACTATCCAAAAATATAGAGGAACTTTCCACTACTTCCGAAATTCATACTGAATTTGTAGTACGAATGGATATTAATATTTCATCGGGCATTGTTAGGGCAGCCAAGGAGATTATGGCTTCAAAGATTATCATGGGATGGAATGGAAGTTACAGTACAAAGCAATGGATATTTGGGACAATACTCGAGGGTGTTTTAAGGGACTCCAGACAACCCATTTATGTTGTAAGTTTTAAATCTCCTATTGTAAGTATCAAGGAGATTGAAGTTGTAGTTCCCCCGATTGCAGAGTTTGAACCAAACTTCAGTGGTTGGCTACAATCCTTATCACATTATGCAAAGCAAACCAACGCTAAAATTACTTTTCGTACCACACCCGAACATCGGGATAGCTTCGAGAATGCATTGTTGGCAAATGGGTTTAAGGTGAGGCACACAGTTGATAGTTCTGCTGATTGGTATTCATCCTTCGACAATATATCTCAAAAGGGAGTTGATAGTTTAATTATTATAATTTCAGCCCGGAAAGGGTCTATCTCCCATAGTTCTAGGATTGATTTAATTCCTCGATTAGTATCGAAAAAGTTGAAGGACAAAAATTTCGTAATAATATATCCCGCACAGTTAGAATCAACCACCGCCGACACAAGAGCCTTTCTTTCTGGAACAGGGCAAGTGAGTATTGAGGAAAATTGAGAGTGCAAAAGAGTTTGAAAAAAATTTACTCAATGTGAATTATGGTTAAACCAATGGTTTGTTTATTCTTTTGGCAAATGTTTTGATTAAACTTAACAAACCTTTTAACTAAACAATATGAAAAAGTTGAATCACTTTCTTTTTCCATCAATTACTCTATTAATATTTTTGAGTTCATGTGCTACACCTAACCCCGTTGTTCGATTAGTTCCAAAAGAAAATCAAACAACATGGGAACAGGGAAAACAGTTTGTGAGTTATCAAAAAAACGACTTCACTATTCATTGTGCCTACCATGGTATCGATTCAAAGTATCTTATTTTTGACGTGGAGGTTATAAATAATAGTCCAAAGGACTTCCTCCTAGCACCTGAGCAATTCGTTATGTATACCGACAGTGGGAAGTGGGACCCTAATTCAAACCAATTGGTCTATAGCACATTCCCCATTAAAGCAGCCGACCCTGAGTATGAACTCTTAAAACTCGAAATGCAGGAGTCTGTTACCATTGCAAAAATGAAGAATAATCAAACCGCTGCAGCTGTCGTTGCAATTGCAGCAATCCCCGTTATAGCCGCTGCAGCAATTTCCGATGCAAATGACTCAAAAAACAATGAGGACGATGGAGATGATGTATCACGTACAGAAGTTGCTGCAACCACTACCGTTGTTACTCTAGATGTTATTAATGATGGACAGACTAATCATCTATATAATATGGGTACTATTAGCGATAACCAAAATGTTTGGCAGCAATACGCTTTGAGGAAGACAACACTTGGGCCTGGGGAATCGCTTCGAGGATTAATTTACTTTCTAAAGCCAAATCTCGAATTATACAAGGATTTAAGGATTGAAGCACCAATACTAAATAACAACATATATTTTAATTACAGTGTAATACTTTACTATCCTAGTATAAATCAACACCAGTAAATTAATTTTGGTCCTGGTTTAATCACTATTCAATCCTTATATTTGAAAAGGGTGCAATTCATTTAGGTTGCATCCTTTTTTATTTATCTTAAACTCCTTTAAACACCTCTCTCTATTAACTCCAATTTGCTAATTTTTTCATTATTAAATTTTTAATTGAACTAAATCACTGCAATTTGGTTTTTAATAAAGATAGTTTGCAAACTATTGCTTTGCTATTAGAAATGGAGTAATTTTAGTAAAACATCAATTTTATATTATGGTTATTTTCAAAAGCATAGCTCTTTTTCTTGTCTTGAACTTAGTTTCAATTGCTCACTCCTTTTGCTTAACTTATTCCTATTCTTTGAACAATGAATTGCTCAACAAAGTTGATGTTGAAATTAGAAGTGGAGTGTATGGCAAAGTAACGGGTATTGTTGTGCTCGGACAATCGGGCAAACTTCTTCACGAGCAATACTATGGTTTTACGAGCAAGAGTACTATAAATCCAATTAGTTCAGTCACAAAAAGCCTAACATCCTTACTTGTGGGGATATGCCTAGAACAAGGTTATATAAAATCGATAGATACTCCAATTTATTCATACTTTCCAGAGTATGCTAACATTTTCAAGAACGATAACCTGAAAAAGAAAATTACGCTTCGGCATCTTTTAAACCAAACAACAGGTTTGGCTTGGGAAGAGTGGAGATACCCTTACAATTATGTGTCGAACAGCTTAATAGCACTACTCGAAACCAATGGAAACTGGGTTGAGACATTTTTTAAATTACCTGTTGAAACTGAGCCCGGCTTAAGGTTTAAGTACAATAGTTTGGCATCGCAAGTTGTTGCAGAGGTGTTAAGTAGGGCATCAGGAATGTCATTCGAGGAATTAACAAAACAGTATTTGTTTAAACCATTACATATAAACACCTATTACTGGGATAATTATCCCAATAATAGTCTACCAGCTTGGGGTGGAATTGCACTAACAACTCAAGATATGGCTAAGTTTGGTATGCTGATTTTGAATGATGGGAAGTATTCAGAAAAACAAATAGTTTCAAAAAAGTGGATTGAGGAGTCAGTTAAGCAGTCCGTTAGTTACACCGACAGTGTTGGTTACGGTTTGCACTGGTGGGTCAGAAAACAAACGAATCGCAAACCGCTTATTTATGCTGCGGGATATGGCGACCAATATGTTTACATAGCTCCAGATAAAGGCTTGGTAATTGCTATTAACTCACAAAATTTTTCGGATTACCGTTGGCCTAAGGGAGTGGATGATTTGGTTAATTCTATTCTTTCGTCAATTAGCGAAACAAGTATTTAACCCTTAAAATGATAAAAACCATGTCAAAATTAAAAACATCCTACTTGGGACTGGATTTAAAGAACCCGCTAATTGTGGGTGCATCGTCCCTTACATCGAATTTAGACACTTTAAAAGCCATTGAGGCTGCCGGTGCAGGAGCCGTTGTGTTTAAATCGCTTTTCGAGGAACAAATCCAGCTCGAAGCCTTGGAGTTAGAAAATGAGCTAGAGGAGTACAACGAGCGCCATGCCGAAATGGTTAGGTTGTTCCCTACACTCAAGCATGCTGGACCAACAGAGCACTTAAGCAAACTAAAAAAAGCCAAAGAAACCCTTAACATCCCCGTTATTGCTAGTTTAAATGCTATGCACCCCGATACATGGGCTGAGTATGCCCTAGAGGTCGAAAACACCGGTGTTGATGCCATAGAGTTAAATTTTTACACAACCCCTAAAGACTTTGAAGTTGAAGGTAAAACCATTATCCAATCGCAGGTTGATTTGCTTAGAAGCGTGAAGGAAAAAATCAAAATCCCTGTTAGTGTTAAGTTAAGTCCCTTTTATACCAACCCTCTTGATGTAATTAGGCGGTTTGATGAAACAGAAGTACAAGGTTTCGTTATTTTCAACAGGTTGTTCCAACCCGATATTGATATTGATAAAGAGGAGTTGATTCAAACCATTATTCTTAGCGAGCATAATGATATGCGACTATCGCTAAGATTTACGGGATTACTTTATGGTAATATTGCCGCCGATATATGTGCTAATACAGGAATTACCAATGGTGAAGATGCCATTAAAATGATACTTGCTGGGGCATCTTCGTTTCAGGTTGTTAGTACCTTATACACTAATGGTGTAGGGCATATCACTAAAATGTTAGGCGATATTGAGACTTGGATGAATAAGAAAGGCTATAAGTCGATTGATGATTTTAAGGGCAAATTATCCAAGAAAAATTTACACGATCCATTTGCATATCGCAGAGCTCAATACGTTGACATTCTTTTACGTTCAAATGAAATTGTTAAAACCGCAGCGCTAAAATAAACATTGGGTTTTATGTAAAGTTATTATTAAGATTCTGGGCAAATACCAGAATCTTTTTTTTGGTAATTGAATTTGCTAGGTATTGAGTTTAACATTAAATTTACCAATAACCAATGTCAATGTGATGTCGACTAAATTGGAAATCAACAAACATCGGGTTAGGGAACTTAATAGTGGAGAATACTCTATTGGACCTGTTGTTTACTGGATGTCGCGCGACCAAAGGGTGGCCGATAATTGGGCATTAATTCATGCAATTTTAAAGTCGAATGAGATAAAAGCACCCTTGTACGTAATTTTCACACTTGCCCAAACATTCCCTGGTGCAAACATTAGGCACTACGATTTTATGCTCCGCGGATTAAAAAAGGTTGAGAAGCGATTATTGAATTCTGGTATTAATTTTACACTTCTCAAGGGAGACCCAACAACTACTCTGCCTGCCTTCATCAATAAAATATCGGCCTCGTTACTGGTGTCCGATTTTGACCCTTTAACAACAAAAAGGGAGTGGAAAAAAGCCATAAATGAATCCATTCAAATTACACATCATGAGGTTGATGCGCATAATATTGTTCCTTGTTGGTATGTGTCAGAAAAGTTAGAGTTTGGGGCATATACTATTCGTCCCAAAATTAAAAAGCATCTATCCTCATTCCTAGTCGATTTTCCTGATATAAAACTAAATAACCCTAAAATCATAGATTTAAAACATACGAATTGGCACGAAGCGTTATCTTGGTTGAATCCGTTTAGCCATATAAAACCTGTAGATTGGATTATTCCAGGAGAGGATGAGGCTTTAAAAGCATTGAGAATATTTTTAAAGGAGAAACTTAATGGCTACTCTACCAAGCGTAATAATCCGAATGAGAATGGACAATCAAACTTATCGCCATACTTACACTTCGGTCAACTCTCTGCCCAAAGAGTTGCCATAGAAGTTCTAAAAACAAATGCAAATGCAGAGGATAAGGAGGCATTTCTTGATGAATTAATTGTCCGCAGAGAACTTTCCGATAATTTTTGCAATTATAATCCAGCTTACTCGAGATTTTCAGGATTTCCAGATTGGGCTAAAGAAACACATAGAATACACAGATTCGATGTTCGCCAATACCTTTATACTCCTCAGGAGCTGGAGCATTGCAAAACCCACGACCCTCTCTGGAATGCAGCTCAATCCGAAATGATTATTAAGGGTAAAATGCATGGGTACCTGAGGATGTACTGGGCAAAAAAAATTCTAGAATGGACAACCTGTCCCGAAGAAGCAATGAGAACCGCAATTTACCTTAACGATAAATACAGTATAGACGGCAGAGATCCCAACGGTTATGCTGGAATAGCTTGGTCTATTGGTGGTGTGCATGATAGAGCATGGCCCGAAAGGCCAATTTTTGGAAAAATCCGCTACATGAATTTCGAAGGTTGCAAGCGTAAATTCGATGTTGATTCTTATATTGCCAAACATTTGCACAAGTTCTAGTTTGAACTATTTGGCAAATACTTTGTCTTACTATTTTAATCAATGTTCACAAGCCATGAGAAAAGGTATTATAATATCCGTTCTTTTATTTTCAAGCATTATAACCTGCTTTAAATCCATTGCCCAAACTCAAACAAAAAACGAAACTTATGTCCTTCTGATTTCTTTGGATGCGTATAGGTGGGATTATCCAAGCGTTTTTAACACACCAAATCTTAATAAAATTGCCGATGAAGGCGTTAAGGCTAAATCGTTAATTAGTTGCTATCCATCTAAAACGTTTCCGAACCATTACAGCATTGCAACGGGATTGCATCCAAATAATCATGGAATTGTAAACAACTCTTTTTACGATAAGGAACTGGGCTATTATGCCATCGGAAATCGTAAAAGTGTTGAAAATGGCGAATTTTATTTGGGTGAACCAATATGGGTTACAGCCGAAAAGCAGGGAGTTAAGAGTGCATCTTACTTTTGGGTAGGTTCTGAGGCACCAATACAAGGAATTCAGCCAACCTATTGGAAGAAGTACAACCAGAAAACTACTTTTGACCAAAAAATTGACACGGTCATACACTGGTTTTCCTTACCAGAGGAAGAACGCCCACATTTGGTTACATTTTACCACTACCAACCCGACTGGACAAGCCACGATTATGGCCCATTAGCAAAGGAAACACAACAAGTTGCAGAGCAACTGGATAGCTTGATTGGCGTTTTCATGAGTAAAATAGAGAAACTACCAATTGCGGATAGAATCAATGTTATTGTACTTTCCGATCATGGAATGGCTGATGTTTCAAACGAAAGATATATAAATCTATCGCAATACATTAATAAGGATTGGTTTAGTTCTGTAACTGGAGGAAATCCAGTTTACTCCCTTCAACCAAAACCAGAGTATTATGATCAAACCATTAGTATACTTAAGAAAATTGATCACCTAAAAGTCTGGGAAAGAAATGATATTCCCAAACGTTATGTTTATGGTTCAAACCCAAGAATAAACGATATTTTGGTTGAGGCAGATTTAGGCTGGAGCGTGGCATGGTCCGACGATAAAGAAAAATATAGCGGAGGAACCCACGGTTATGATAATTTGCTCCCTGAGATGCAAGGAATTTTCGTTGCTAAAGGACCTGCTTTTAAGAAGGGATATGTTCAGGAGTCATTCATGAACATAAACATTTATCCAATCATTGCAAAAATTCTAAAACTTCAACCTGCACAGGTCGATGGTAGTGTTGAAGAGGTGAAGGATATGTTTTTTAATAAATAGAATTTATTCCGATACACTGGATAACTATTTACTAATCAATTTCTAAATCGTATTTGTTTAGGAGTCCCGGAAGTCCTTGTAAGGAGAATTTCGCTTTTTTGATTTGATTTAACTCAGGGTCAAAGCTGTAGTTGTAGGCAGTTCTAAAATCAGCCTTTTCGAGGTTTGTGTTTTCGAATATTGCTCCTTGCAGATTGCAATTGTCAAACTTTACAGTCGATAGATTTGCTTCGGTAAAATCAACCTCTTGTAGGTTTGAATTAACGAATTGTGTTGATTTTAGTTTGAGTTTATAGAAGGATGAAAAGTTAAGAATGCACGTGTCAAAACTTACTGAGAAAATTATGTTGTTACAACTGTTAAAATGCAATCCTAGCATTTTGCAGTTTTTAAACTTAACATCCTTGAACGATGCTTTGCTGATATTGGCCATGCTAATATTGCATCCCGTAAACTCGCATTCAGCAAAGTTAATTCCTGAAATATCCGCCTTTTCGAAGTTACAGTTAATAAAATTGCAACACTCGTAATCTGCAATTTTAAGTGGGGTAGAGGCAAAGTCTAGTTTTTCGAAAGTTGTATCAGGTACGAATAACCGTTCCATTTATTTTTTGTGTTTTAGCTGTAGGCCATGCAGGAAATTTCGTAGAATTTGGTCGTTACACGGACGGTACTGTGGCTGATTTGGATTGCGAAAAAAAGCGCTTAGCTCATGCTTGCTAATTTTCATCCCAGCCAGTTCTATTATCGACAGAATTTCTTCGTCTTTTAGATTAAGCCCAATACGAAGTTTTCGGAATATCATGTTGTTGTTTAAACGTTCTTCGGCAACAAGTTCCACTCCATCCTTTTTACCTCTATTATTCACAATTAAACCGTTGAGGAATATTGCTAGTTGATTATCGGTGATTTTTACAAAATCGGGATTGTCATCCTTTTTTAGCCAATCGCTAATTTCTGCACGAGTTACCGTTTGCCCACCAAGGGCAAAAAGTTCTATCATTTTAGAATCGTTAAAATCGAAAATGAATCGAATTCTCCGAATGATATCGTTCTGTGTAATCATATTACCTATTTTGGTGCGAAAATAGTCCTTATTTTTTATTTCTCCACATCGGTATCAACACTTGTATAGATGAGTTAATGCTTCATCAATTTTATCCTATTCGTGTCCCATTCTTCACTTTTCGTTCTGGATGTATTAGAATTACTTCCTTGTTTTCTGCAACTGCTCCAAGTATCAAACATTCGCTCATAAAGTTAGCAATCTGCTTTGGAGGAAAGTTAATTACAGCTATTACTTGCTTGCCAATAATATCATTAGGGTTGTATAGCTTGGTAATTTGTGCCGATGATTTTAACTTTCCATATTCTCCAAAATCGACAGTGATTTTATATGCAGGATTCCTAACTTCCTTGAAAATTTCAACGTTCAAAACTGTGCCAACCCTTATTTCAACTTTTTGGAATTCGTCCCATTTTAGGGTAGAGATGCTAGAGTCAATCATAGAATGTTCAGCTGTATTATGATGTGTGTTTCTCTATTAAACTTATCAACTGTTGCTCATTAAAAGGTTTAGATATGTAGTCAATAAAACCTAAGCTTAGTGCTCGCTCTTTATCCTCGGCCATGGCAAACGCTGTTTGTGCAATAATTTTAATTGATGGTCTAAATTTAAAAATCTCTTGTGCTGCTTCAAATCCATTCATTATAGGCATTTTAATATCCATAAGCACAAGGTCAATATCGCTATTTTGACGGCAAATTTCAACAGCCTGCACACCATTTCTGGCATAGAGGGTTTGAACTTGGATATTTTTAAGTAGTTCTTTTATGAATAGATAGTTGAACTCTTCATCTTCTGCAACTAGGATGGTTTTATTAGGGTTTAACGATTCGAATGAACTGTCCGAAGGATTGATAGTAACTTTATCCTCGATAGCATTATATGGAATTGAAAGGTAGAATGTAGCACCTTTTGCAATTTCTGAACAAACCCAAATTCTGCCATTTAGAAGCTTTGCATTACCTTTGCAAATGGCTAATCCCAAGCCTGTTCCTCCATATTGTCGAGTAATTTCAACCTCTGCTTGTGTAAATCTGTCGAATATTTTTTCTTGGAGAATTGGCTCGATGCCAATACCGCTATCCTGCACATAAAACTCAATTTCATCACCTTTAAGGGCGTAACCAACAGTTATATGGCCGTTCTTAGTAAATTTTATAGCGTTATTGGTAAGGTTATTAAGAACCTGTCGGAGTTTGGTCTTGTCGGTAATTATAATACATTTATTGTTAGGTAACTCTTTTACAACTTTAAAGGTTACATTCTGTTTTACCGATGGAGAAAAGGATTGGTAGAGCTCATCTAGCATGCTATTTAAGTTCACAGACTCTAAGTTGGCGGTTATATTTCCCGATTCAATTAGCGAAATATCTAGCACATCATTTACTATGTTCAAAAGTTGATTGGAACTGCTAATTATAATGTTAACGTAAGTTTGTTTTTGCTGTTCTGTCAAATTGTCGCGATTAAGGAGCTGAGCAAATCCAATTATACCATTCATTGGCGTCCTAATTTCATGCGATATATTCTGCAAAAATGCTGTTTTAAGTTTATCGCTTTCCTTCGCTTTGAACTCAGCATTTCTAATCTTTATAAGGTGTTTTTTTAGGTAAACGTAAAAAATTATTGCTGTTATAGCAACGTAAAACCATCCTTTGTAAGTTTGTGCTTGTGTTAGTATATCCGTATCGTTAATAAATGCATGGATTAATTTATCGGAAAAGAGTATCCATAAACCACCAAGTAATAGATAGATAATAACAATCTGGTACTCAAACTTAAGTTTTCGAATCATGTTATCTTTGTTTACATCATTTTCAAAGTTAACTCAATATCAAAAAAAGTAATTTTATTTAACATCGAATTTTACATTTTTTGTATTGATATTCAACAACTCAAAGTTTAAATGGTTGTATTGTGAAGTTGAATACTGTATATTGTCTGAATAATATTTTTTAATTTAAATCTATTTAATATTATCTTAAGTAATTTTGGTTTTATAGGAGTATACCTTTGCACAACATAAAATATTAAACATGGAAAAAAGAATGGTTGAGCCCAAATCGGTTAGCACTACAAGGCTGGTTAAAAGTGAAGATTTAAATCATCACGGGACTTTATTTGCTGGCAGAACAGCAGAATGGTTCGTTGAATCGGGATTTATTGCTGCGGCAACAATTGTTAATCCTAAAAGTATTGTTTGCTTACAGATACACGGGCTATACTTTAGCCAGCCCGCAAAACCAGGTGAAATATTGTCGTTTGTTTCAAAAGTGGTGTATGCTGGCAAGAGTAGCTTGGTCTCTTACATCCATGTTATAAAGGAGGGGCAGTCAGAACCATTTGTTAGTGGGTTTATTACTTTTATCAATGTTAATGAGGAAACAAAACCAACAGCTCATAACATAGAGATTGTTCCGAAAACCGATGTGGATAAAGAACTTTACGAAAAGGCTCGAAATCTTAAAAAATAGAGATTTTTTATATCGATTATTATTGTTGATTCTTGGGAAGTCTGCCAATATGTAACTCTTTTTGCGCTTGCGAAAGATATGCGAATATTGGTAGATTTCTTAATGCCTCAACCTCTTTCATCTTGTTAACATTAACAATTACAATATTCCCCATTCCTTTACCGTACTCACCCCTAAAATCGTAGAATCCAGCGAGAACCGTTAGCTGTCCAGAATTAATTAGTTCTCTATACTTTTTGTAAGCAATATTCACCTGATAATCCAAGTTTTTTTCAATTACGTGTGAATGAAGATTGTCAAAATCCTTCACCTCTTTTTGTTCTTTGATTATAGGCTGTAAAAAGTCTAACTCGTGTTTGATTCCATATATCTCAGTATCGAATCCTTGAAGATACGACTTTATTGCATCGCAGTCGGAATGGCCAAGGAACATAAGAATAGGCGTTTTTAGATGGTAGATTCCATAATCAACTGAGCCCTCAGTTGAAAGAATTTGGTTCCCAATGTTTTGTATGGAAAATACTTTATTGGATGTGTCGGGCATTAGTGCATTAAGAGGCACGCGCGAGTCTGAACAAGTAACAAGAGTAATATATGGCTTTTGCTCAAAGCCAAAAGTCTCAAAGTATTCCCGTGGATGAGTTTGTGTAAAATAGTTGTTGCCAAGTACAATTTGTGTTACAATTTCTGGCGACAGTAAAACTTTAGGTTTAACAGGCGCTTTTTTAATATCGGGCTCAATTTCGCCAATGGCAGTTACAACCACATCGTGAAGCGTATCGCGACGGCTAACATGACCAAGTAGGTGCTCAATTTCTTCAAGCCTCAAAATATCCCTTACACCCGAGCGTGCTTCGGCAACTTTAAATTCAACTCCTTTTGCTTTAAGGTTTGTGTATATACGTTTAATAAGCCTTGCTCCACTGGAATCGATAGTGGCCGAAGAACTTAAATCGAGGATTACTGTTTTAAGCGTTGAATCCGAACTCTGAATTTTTGCCCAAACAGTATTATAAACATAAGCCACATTGAAGTATACAATTGGTGACTCAACTCTAAAAAGTAAAATTCCAGGTATTAACTCATTGTCTGGATGTCTCCTAATATCAGAATATCGATTTGTGCCGGGAATTCTGCCAAGAAAAGCAACATTAGGAGCCGATACATTCCTTATTATTAGGATTAGAGAGAATAATGCCGCAATTAACACACCTTGCAAAATTCCAAATATTAGTACATTTACAAGAGCTGTCATTGCTATGATAAAATCAAACTTATTGACATTCCATAGGCGTTTTATCTCCTTTATATCGACAAGCCCTTTTATTGCCACCAAAACAATTGATGCAAGTATTACGGTGGGCAGGTTTTTGAGCAAACCCGTTAGAAACAAAAGGCACAAAGCGATTCCAAATGATGCTACAGCCAGAGATATTGGAGTTTTTGCCCCAGCCTTATCGTTAACGGCCGATTGTGAAAGACCTCCGCTTGTTGGGTAGCCCTGTCCGAGCGATACTGCAAGATTTGCAACACCTAGTGCAAGTAACTCTTGCCTAGCATCTATATCGTAGCCATTTTGCTGAGCCAGAGTTTTTGCTGCGGAAACACTCTCAATATATGCCAAAAGGAAACAGGCAAATGCCAACGGAAGTACGTTGCCAATATCAACCAGATTTAAATCAGGAACTTGCAGTTTTGGAAGTCCACTGGGTATAATGCCCACTGTTTTGAAACCCATTGCTCCAAGCGGAGTGAACGAAATTGTTAAAACCGATATTGCTACTACTATTATTGCTATTGGTTTGCCGGGTAAGAATTTCTCGCCCGTTAGCAATAGCAAAATTGCTACAATTCCAAAAGTTAAAACGACAGCATTTGTTGTTGACAATTGCTCTATTAAAGTAACCAGGCGTGTGTAAAAATTCTCGCCACCTCCTGCAACTCCAAATAGTTTTGGTAGCTGTGTTAGTCCAATTGTAATTGCCGCACCTGCTTTAAATCCAAGCAATACGGTTTCACTAATAAAGTTGATAATACTACTTAGTCTTAGGATATACGCCAAAACACTCATTCCGGCAAACAGCATTGCCGATAACGAGGCTAAATCGACCCATCGCTGAATATCACCATTGGAAAGGCTCGAAAGGGTAACCCCAATCAGCATTGATATTGCCGATGTTGGTCCAATTGCCAGTTGCTTTCCTGTTCCAAGCATTGAGTAGAAAAGCCCACCAATCAAATAGCCATATACACCGTACTGTGGAGGTAATCCTGCTAGTGTTGCGTATGCCAACGAAACAGGAATTGCGTAAGCAGCAAGCGTAAGTCCTGCAATAATATCGTTACTTAAAAAACTTAACGAATAATCCGATAACCAATTAACAGCAGGAATATATTTGCCCAGCCTCGTTTTGATTGATTTGTGATTGTCCATAAACAATGGTTTATTGGATATAGTGTGGTTAAGGCTAAGGTAATAAAATTCACACCATTATGCAATAGCGCAAAATGGTTGCATTAAATATTTTAAAATCTTATTAAGTCTTAATTGCCCAACGTAACTTGGCAGAACGTGCACGAGAGTTGGAATTGCATTCCTGCGCCGATGGACGTATTGGGTCGGGTGCAATTGCACTGTAAATTCCTTCACGGAAAAATTGCTGAAACGATTTTTTCACCCTACGGTCTTCGCCAGAATGAAACGATAGTATTGCAACCCTTCCTCCCGATGCAAGGGCATCTGGTAGTTTTTCCAAGAATTTATCCAAAACTTCAAACTCATCGTTAACCTCAATGCGGAGCGCCTGAAAAACTCGCTGGCACGATTTTTTAGTTTCATCCTTACGTTGTTGCTTTGGAATAAATAGCAAAGCCTCCTCGATAAGTTCCTTGAGTTGAGTGGTGGTTTCTATTTTTATACCACCCATTACTCTATTTATTACTGTTTCAGCAATAGGTTCAGCGTAGGGTTCGTCGGAGTTTAGGATTAGGATTGCCTCAAGCGTTTTTTTCGATACTGTGCTTAAGAGTTCCGATGCAGGGATTCCGTTTTTAGGGTTAAGCCTTAGGTCTAGAGGACCTTCAACCTTAAAGGAAAATCCCCTATCGGGGTTGTCGATTTGCATTGATGATACTCCGAGGTCGGCCAATACAAAATTCAACGGTCCCGATTCTGCTACAATAGCATCAATTTCGGAGAAGTTCATTTTTCTGATAAAAAGGGTGTCTTCTCCGTAGCCTAACGATCTTAGTCGTTGCTCTGTTTTTGGGAGTTCAAAAGGGTCAACGTCTGTGGCAAATAATCGACCACCTGGTTGAAGTCGTTTTAGTATTTCGAGACTATGACCACCATAACCCAAAGTAGCATCCATTCCTGTTTGTCCAGGCATTACGTTGAGGAACTCCATAATCTCATCAACGCAGATGGAACGATGCATACCCGCAGGAGTTTTGCCCTGCTCCTTGATTTTGGCAATATCGGCGGCGTACTGTTCAGGATTCAGCTCCTTATACTTTTCGTGGTAAGTTTTTGGGTGTGTACCTTTATATCGTATCCTACGAACGTGCTTGGGTTGTTCCTGATTTTCCATTGATATTATGAGTTTTCTTAATGGTTTGCAAATGTAAATAAATATGAGGTTTGCAACAAATACCAATGCATGTTAGAAGAATAAGGCCGATTGGGTTTACGCTTGACAGTTTAAGTCGTCAATCTCTTTAAGGTGAAGTTTTAAATGGTCCAAGTAACTTAACACCATTTCTTTTAATGTGATACTTTTATTGGGTGCGGATATCCAAGCGTTATCTAATTTATCTGGATTGATATTATTTACTACGTGGACAAAGTGTTTGTTGAAATATTTCCAGAGTTGCACTAAATCCTCCCAGTTTTCGTCCTGATAATTCTGTATTGCAATCCATCGGTCGTTATTGCCATTGGTTGCGTAGTTTGGAAACTCCAATGGGTTTTCTCTATACTGTAAATGAACAACTCTGTGATTGTTGTTAGATGCAGAATCGACCAGATGACCTAGAATCTGCTTTATTGTTCGGCCTTGGCTGTTCTGTTTTTGAGTTATTACATCGGTTGGGAACGATAATAGCTTTGGCTCCCACTCATTAACTAATTGTAAAATCTCGTTATTATTTTTAATAAAGAATTCCATATAACTTCTATTGGTTTATTGCATTACATTCTGGAAAAACTTTTCCAATTTAATAGAATCTAATTTTCCATTTGTCCTAACTCCGCTACATAAATCGAGTCCGAAAGGCTGAACTTGCTCTATGGCCATTCTTACATTATCGGCATTTAGACCACCTGCGAGATAAACTGGCACTTTAGATTGCTCAACAATTTTACGGCTTAACGACCAATTGTGAACACGACCTGTTCCCCCCAGTTCTTTAACAGCAAGATTTGGATTCCCACTATCCAAAAGGAGGGCATCAACAAAGTGCGATATTCGAACAGCCTCCTCTACTGATTCTTCATCTATTACGTGAATTACCTGTACAATTTTTATTGCAGGAAGGGAATTTTTTAATTCCAAGTATGAACCATCCTTCAATTCATCAACTATTTGAATGGTGTTAGTAAGGGTGCGTTTGTGGTGGTTGATAATTTTTTTAACAGAGGTTTCGCTTGTTAGCATAAAGGTAGAAACCCCTGGCGGAACTTTCTTGGCAATTTCGTGAATGAGTTCATCGGTAATAACTCCAGGACCACTGGGCATATTCCCAACCAACCCTAGTGCCGATGCTCCAAATCTTATTGCGGTTTGAGCCTCATCAACCGAACTTATGCAGCAGATTTTAACTCGCGGTATCATAAAACTATTTCAACATATCTTTTATACGCTTCATTTCTCCGAGCATTTCAGGATGAGCAAAAATTTCATCGTCGCTAATATCCTCGTTTTTCTCAGCAAGTTGAAAATCAATATTATCTATCATTAATGAGCAAATATCAACTATATGCTGATTGCTATTATCCTTTCGGTACTGTAAGAACTCAATAACAACTTCAACAGCATTGGAAGCGTAGGACTCTTCCCAGGTCATCGTTTCCGTGGATTCAGGCATTAAATCGACAACCCTGCTTAGATAATCATCTAATTTGGCCGTTTCAACATTACTCAGTTTACAATAATCGATGGCTTCATTTAATAACAACACATCAACTTTATCGGTTGAATAGTTTTGATAGTGTGGAAAAAGCTTGTTGCAAATATCAATGGCAACATTCTTTTTTTTCTCAGCACTTGCAGCATTTACAAGTTCAACAAGTTCGTCAATAAAGTTTAAGTATACTTGCATTTTTACAATTGATTTTTTTATAAAAGTAGTGCATATGTTTGGATGAAAAAAGAATGAGGGAATTTTAATCGACAGCAAAAAAACTCCAGAATAATTCCTGGAGTTTTCCTATTCTATTTTAGTAGCGGATTTAGTGCTTTACTTTTTCTCCGTTGATTTTGTTTCGAGTTTATCAACCCCTTCTAGTTCTTTTATATTCATTGTTTTTGAGAGTTTACTTATAGATTCTAGGTTGATATTTCCTGTAATACTTATCAGGAAATTATCCTTTCCTCCACCAATCATCAAGAACTCGCGGAATTTCCCGTTCTCTTTACGGATCATCATTCTGGTGTCTTGGCCTTTCTCTTTGATTACCATTAACTCCTCGTACTTGTCGAAGGGTAGGGTTGGTGCAAGTTCCTTGTATAGATTTAACTTGATGTTCAGTAACGAATCTTCAACCGACAGTATTTTGATAGATTCGAGCCCCGATATGATTTTTACAAAATCATCCTGCTCTGCTGCTTCGGAATTGGCAAAAAGGTTGAACATATACTTGGAGATATATACTGTTGTAAATCCTTCCTTCTCAGCATACTTGTCGAATACAGCATCGGTAGGCGATTTTTGAGCATACGCCCCAAACGCTATCAGGCTTAGCAGTAATATCTTAATTGTTTTCATCTTTAATAGTGTTAAGTGATTTATCTATTTTCGACAGTTCATTACAGCGCTTAAGCGAGTTATCAATTTCGGATAAATGTTTCAAACTGGCTGTTTTACTATTCATTTTATTGGATATGAAAAGTAATACTTTTTTAGTTTCCTCGTATGCTTCCTGTGGGTCTTGGAACGAATCGGCCAAAACAACTGGGTTATCCTTTTTTTCGTAGTAAAGAATTCCCAACGCAACAATTAGCACAGCAGCAACACTACCAGCCCATTTAAGAATGGTTGAGAATTTGAGTTTTGTTTCACGTTCCCATTCATTCTCTATCAAATTATCGAGTTGCTCGTTCAAATCAACAGGAATTTGGGTTTTGCTAGCAAGGAAGAAATCTACCAGATATTTATCTGCTAAATCTATGTCCGATGGACTATTCTTGCTGAAATATTCCTTCAATAAACTCTCCTCCTCCAGGGTTGTTTCGCCCTGATAGTATTTTTCCAGCAGCGTTTTAATCCTTTGCGACTCCATAGCTGTATATTTTAGTTAACTCATCCTTTATTTTCTTCCTTGCAATTGAGAGGCTGGCTCTAACGTTGTTTACTGAGAGATTTAGCGTATCAGCAATTTCCTCGAACTCGAACTCCTCAATATCTCTCAACTCAATAATTAGCCTTTGCTGTTGTGGCAAATCCTGAATCAATTGGTGTATCAATACCTTACTCTCCATAAAATCGTAATTCGATTCTACTGTGGGGCTTGGCATCTCTTTCGATGATTCATTAATGCGCCTTACTTTCCTCAACTTATCTATACAAATGTTGCGCACAATAGTAAACGCAAAGGCCTGTATACTGTCAAGTTGTTTGAGCCTACCTCTGTTTTCCCATAATTTTAAGAACGATTCTTGAACACAATCCTTTGATAATTCAGTATCATTAAGAAGCCTAAACGATAAACGATACATCTTCTCGCTCAGCGGTAATATCTCCTTTTTGAATTCCTCCTTATCCATTTAGTTGCTGCTATTCTCTAGTTCTCTTAGTTTGTGGGTTTGGGCTAAATCGTTCGAAATGCGTTTTGCCTCTGACAAAGATAAGCTTCCTTCCACATAAATCAACACATTATCCTCGCCTCCCGAAACAAGCACAAACTCAGTAATAGCATTTTTCTCCTGCTTGCAGTACACCACAAAATCTTGTCCTTTACTTTTAACGGTCATCAACTGTTCGTAGTTACTTTTATCAAGGTTAGGGATTATTTCCTTGTAAAAATTGATTTTACCGTTCAGGATTGAATCGTCAACAGTAAGTATTTTTACCGATGATATTGAGCAGTCTTCGTTCTTTTCGCCTTCGTTAAACATTAAATTTAGGAGATTACCAGAGAAATCGACCGTAGTAATTCCGTCTTTCCCTGCATAGGCGTTAAATACCTTTTCGATAGATGCTGGTTGCGCAAATAGGTTGATGTTAAGAACTAACCCAATAGCAATTAATGTAAGTCTTGTTTTCATAGCAATAATTTTTAGTTAATGTTTTTTTTGATTTGTTTACATCTTAATGACGAAACAAGTCGAAAAACATTAAAAGGAAATATTGATTTTTTGTCAATATGTTAACAGTGAATGGTTTATCTTGAAAGAAATAAAAAGAGAATACATTAAATGCAGTTTTTGACCACAAAGTAACACAATGGATACACCAAGTTCACAAAGTTTTTAATACATAGTGTTCTTTGTGAAGTACTTTAAGCCCATTGTGGTTTATCTTTTTTATACAACATTATATTGGAGGTTAACAAAGTTCGAATTAATTCTTAAATCAACTCACGTAACTTAAACTTCATCTTAATTGTTTGGCCATTTCTTAAAACTGTCATTTTAATTGTTTTACCCTCTTTACTTTTTAAAATATTAGAGATGTCTGATATTTTCAATGTATTTGCAGAGGTGCCATTTATTGATTTAATCTCATCGTTTACCATTAATCCGCACTCCGATGCTGGGGTGTTACTTCCAACTGATAGGACTTTGTAAAAGGGTAAACCCTCAACTATAGGGCCTATCTCAATTCCTGACATATCGTAGCGGAAAGGGTCGTCAAAATTCGAATTCTTTCTGAGTATTATTTGTTGATTGTGGTAATCAATTACGACGTTAAATCGTCTAAATATTTCCGCACCAACGCTTCCATTTCTGCCATTATCGGTTATAGCGTCGCGAATAGCATTGGAATCGGGGAATGCAGTAATCACATTGCTGAACTCGAATTTTCCTATTCTAAATTTTTCAACCCTTGAAATTTCACCTGAAAGATTTCCGTTTAGCCCTTGTCCTAGTACTTCTTGTCTATGCACAGTGCTTGGTTTAATGTTTGAGTTGGTATAAGGGTCGAGCCATAATGCAAAACTCATTCCTGTGTCGAATAGCAATTTAACAGGAATATCTACTCCGTTTATTGTAACCATTGCGGTTATATATGGCTTTCCATCAATCAATTCAATTGGGATAATGTCTGCGTCTTTATGAATTTTTCGTTTATACTTATTGGGATTGTAAAAGTGAACGGTTTGTTTGGTATAATTTATTTCCACCACGAATTGTTCAAATATTGAGCGTCCAATCACACCATTTATAGGATGTCCAACACGTGCGGTTAAATCAATAACCTTATTAGGAACAACCAGTAACTCTTGTGCCTTACCCTCAATTTTCCCCATTGAGAGTTTGTTGTTTTTGGAAATCAAACCGTCAACGGATTCATCAGTTCCAAGACCTCTCAGTTTAACTTTTCGTGCTTGGTTTAGCGAAACAATGTATGGGTTTGAGATTTCAGTAATAATTGTACGTCCAGCACCGGTATCAAAAATAAGGTTAAGCGAGTCGGAGCCATTAATTGCGAATGTTAAAACCATTAGATGCGAAGCAAGTGTGAAATTTGCTTTGTAGGAATCATTCTTGCTGTTTAGGTAGAACATCGTACTCTCGGGCTTTTCAGCTAGCACTCCCGCCGCTATCAAAACTCCGATTAGTGTGGAGATTATGGTGTGTAGCGTTCTCATGGCAGTGGTTTTTAGGTTTTTACCTTTCGGTATCTCTGCTTTTATACATAAGATACCTAACCACTATGGCTACCCTATGAAATTAGGTGAAATGTTTATGATAAAAAACTCTATTAAGGTATTGTTTTCAACTTGGCAATTGTAAAAAAATATTTTTAGAAATTGGATTTTGTTATTTTCTTTTAATTTTGTGCGAACTCAAAATATTTATAATCATTTTAAAATTAAAATAGTGAAAATACTGTCTTTTTCGTTAACCGCATTCATCGGAATTTTGCTTTTGTCATGTAAGTCTGATATAGTAAAAGAAATATCAAAAGATAGATCAATTGAGACTTCGATTAGTATAGATCATTTAGACATTAATAGAGATATTATTAAGACTACTCATAATGTTTGGGTGAAAGGCACTCTTGTAAAAAAGATTGTATACACCGATACTATTCCAGCATTAGGCAGGATTTCCCAAGAGGCTGAAAATAATCAGGGCGAAACAAGAATTGTATCTGTTCCAAAAGAATATGAGGTGTATATAACCGTTAAGTAGCATTATGAAAAAATCACGAATTATTCCTCTTGTTTTAGTTGCTGCCACTATATCATCTTGCTCTAATAAAAAAAACACCCCTAATAGGATGGTGTATATGCGTTCCGATAGTACTGCAAAATATAGTCCAGCAAGAAGTTCTGCAATACATGGGGGTGGGTTTTATGCATTTAGGCCCTATGGTATTTACACTCCAAGTGGCTATCAGCGCACAGGCTATTATTCATCGGGCATTCATGAAAGTTCAAACTACGGAACGAATCCAGCAAAGAGTTCTGTAACTCGCGGAGGTTTTGGACGTAGTGGTTTTCATGTGTCATCATAAAAACATTGTAGATGAGAAGACATATAATTTTACCCCGTTCAAATTGGCAGGAAAAGGTTGAAAGTATTGGGTTTAAGTTTCATTCATCAGATGCTACATACTGGGATGAGTCAGTTTACTATGAGTTTACAATGGATGAAATAGAAACCATCGAAAAGGCTACATCTGAACTTTGGGACATGTGTCTTATTGCGGTGCAGTATGTGATTGACCATAATCTCTATAATCTTTTCCATATTCCAGAATGGTTTGTTCCTCACATTGAATCTACCTGGAACAACGATGCTCCATCAATATACGGTCGTTTTGATTTTTCATTTAACAATGGTGTTCCTAAATTACTAGAATTTAATGCCGATACCCCTACTTCTCTTTTTGAATCATCGGTAGTGCAGTGGTACTGGTTGCAAGATTTCGATAAAAGCAAAGATCAGTTTAACTCAATTCACGAAAAATTAGTTGAATACTGGAAACACCTCAAAGATTATCTATATAACGATACGCTTTACTTTACTACCATTAAGGATACCCTTGAGGATTTTACGACTACAGAATATCTCCGCGACTGCGCCATTCAAGCAGGATTAAATACTAAGTATATCTATATTGATGAAATTGGCTGGGACAATGAAAGTAATGTGTTTGTTGATTTAGAAAATAAAACCATACGCAATATTTTTAAACTATATCCTTATGAATGGCTAGTTAATGAAGAATTTGGAAAGAATATTACAATTGATAGAAACAATACACATTGGATTGAACCAAGTTGGAAAATGCTCCTATCAAACAAAGCCATACTGCCAATTCTATGGCAATTAAATAAAGGCCATAAAAATTTGCTAGAGTGCTATTTTGAGAAAGATAAGAATCGCATTGGATTTAACTATGTTAAAAAGCCAATTTTATCAAGAGAAGGAGCGAATATTCAAATAGTTAAGCATGGAAACATTATTCAAGAGTCGGCAGGTGAATACGGTGATGAAGGCTTTATTTATCAGGAACTATCCATACTTCCTGAATTCAGCAATAACTATGCATTAATTGGGAGTTGGATTGTTGGACAGGAACCTGCAGGTATTGGAATCCGTGAGAGTAAAGATTTAATTACAGGAAATTTAAGCAGGTTTGTACCTCATTTAATTTATAGATAATTCAGGCAGTCTTAGAAGAAAATAATAGAATGATTTGTAGAAGTGCCTATCTTATTCCATTTTACAATGTAAAACGATAGTGTATTAGATAAATCTTGCTTGTACTCATAAAACAAACTCAACCACATCTTATGAGCCAATTAGGGGTGGTATAATTACAAATGCACCCCAAATAGGTAAAAAAGATTGAGCAATGACAACATATTTCCAATTATGAAATGGAATGTAGCAAGATTTGCGGCAAACAATTTGAATTCGTTGAGGAGCATTCCGAGTTTATTAAGAGCGGAGGCTGCCAAAAATTAATTGAAACACTAGGTTGTAGGTAAAAAAAAGCGAGGATTTCCTCGCTTTAAAGTTTTACAAATCGTTCCGTTTCATATCCTTCTTATAGTTTTTCAGAATCTTTCCAAACATTTTTTCTTTGCGTTTCTTCTCCGTTTGGCTGGTTTCGAAGAAAGTGCGTTCTCGCACCATTTTCAGGTAATTCTCGTACGATGCTCGGTCGATTTCGCCATTTTCAACGGCCTCAATTACTGCACAACCAGCCTCGTGTGTGTGCTGGCAATCGGCGTACTTACAGTCTGAAGCGTATTTTAGGATATCATCAAAGGTGATTTCAAGACCATTAGCAGAATCGGCTATCCCAACCTCTCGCATACCAGGATTGTCAATTAGTACACCACCATTCTCGAGCAGAATTAACTCCCGGTGAGTAGTTATGTGCTTCCCACGATTGCTTGTCTCACTAATTGAATCGGTACGCATAATCTCTTTTCCAGTAAGAGAATTGATTAACGTTGATTTTCCAACACCCGATGAGCCCATTAAACAGTATGTTTTGCCTCTCTCAATTAACTCTTTTACTTTATCAACACCAATGTTGGTGTAATTACTAATGGCTATAATTTTGGTATGTTTAACACGATGCTCAATTCTATCAGTAATTTCATTAAGTGTTGCACTATCAATCAAATCAACCTTTGTTAAAATAATAATTGGGTTAACCTTTGATGTGTTACAAATAGTAAGGTATCGCTCAATTCTGTTGATGTTAAAATCCCTATCAACTGCCTGCACAATAAACGCATAATCAATATTGGTTGCTATAATCTGTGTTTCGCCATATTTTCCTATGGCATTCCTTTCTACAGTTGTTTTGCGAGGGAGAATTGCGTGAATAAGTAGTTTGTCCTTATCATATTCGCTAACAGCAACCCAATCGCCTACAGCAGGGAAATCGGTACGACTATTTGCAGTAAACCTAATATTGCCAATTATTTCTGCATCAAAATCACCATTAACTGTTCTTACCTCATATCGTTCCTTATGTTCGGCAATAACCCTCCCTATATCAAACTGAGAAAGATTATTTTCTTTTCTGTAGGTTTCAATTTCAATATTATATCCCAATTCTTCCAGTTGCATTTTTTTATTTTTTGTAACAAAGTTACTGTTTTGTTGATTATCAGCAATCTGTTAAAAATAAAATAACCCCGCAACTATTTATTGCGGGGTTGTTTCTGGTGTAAATGAAAGTTTAGAATTGTCTACTTCCGCTTGCCTGATAAACGTACTTCATTGTAATATGCCCACTTTGGCTTTGTTTATTGAAGTAGTTTGTCAGCCAAATTTTCGCATACTTACCCTTTGCTGTTCTTATAACATAAATATTATCGCTATAGTTATAGGTTGGAGGTGCAGTGTTGCTTGTGGTTATAGTCATCCACTTGCTTACCAATGTGTCGCCAGGAGCGGTTACGTAAACTGGAGGCATAGTGTACGATTCTAGTATATTGATAGTAGTGTTGAGCGAGTATCTATCGGCTGGAGCTTCGGTAACAGAATTGAAGTTGATTTTACCCATATTGTATGAGCCACCTTGACCAGGGCCGGCTTGACCGCAGTTTACCCTTACATCGGAACGATGAAACGCAATGTCCCAATCGGTTGAGGTAGTGTAGTTGGTTATGTTTACAACGGTGTCCTCATCGAATGAGAAGTAGGTCCAAGCATTGTACGCCGATGCATTTATTTCTATAACTTTTCCACTTTTGGGTGATGTTTCATCCTTTTCACAGGAAATTAAAAATGTGACTGCTGCCAATGCAAACGCTGTGAATAGTGTTGTTTTCTTAATCATAGTTAAGTTGTTTTAAGTGATTATTTGTGTTGTATTTAGAAATCATAACCTATAGCAATAAAAAAGCGTTGTCCAACGGTTGGAGTTGTATAAAAACTATGAATTGGAGCAACGTAGCTGAACAGATTCTTTACACCAATGCTAAGCGAATAATTCCTTTTAAATCGCTGGTTAATGTTAATGTTCACTAATGAGTAATTAGGATATTCCATTATGTAGAAGTTATTGTTATCTATATCCAATTCGCGCACCTTCTTTTTCCCAATAAACTTCAGGGCGATATTTGCATTTAACTCATACCAACCCTTTGTTAAGTTATAGTCCAGCTGGGCTGTCAGATTGTGTGGACTAGTCGTAGATAGCAGCGTAATGCTTTCGTCCTCGGGTATATGGGTGTAAGCGTAGCCCCCTTTAACCTGTAAAGACTTAAGTATTTTCCAGCGGGCAAGGAGTTCTGCGTTAAACACACTGTATTCGTAACCATTTTTGTAATGGTACTCCGTTTGATTTGCAGTCCATATACCCCCAATTTTATTTTTGATACTATTATATGAGAGTGAACCCGTTATGCTTAAACGCTTACTGATGTTTACGTACTCGGTTGATAAAGCAAAATAGTTGCTAGTTTCGGCCTTTAGATTTTTGTCGCCATAAATTGTAAATAATGTTAGATGTTGCCAGTTCATATAAAGTTCCTTAAGTGTTGGCGACCTAAATCCACGCGCATACGATACTCTGTAGTTGAAATCGCCATTGCTTACTTTAATGGTTAGCGAAGGTGATAAATGCAGACTATGGGCTGAGTGATAACCGCTTCGCAACCCACCAACTATTGTTGTTTTGGAATTTACTGAGTATTCATCCTGAATAATTATTACTGCATCGTTAACTGAGTGAGTTTCTTGTGCCGATGAAAACCTGTCGCTTTTTAATATTTCATTGAATATTTCAGCGCCAAACAGTAACTTGTGATTTGTATATTGTTCGTTGGAATATGTAGCCCTAAAATGATTAAAGATGTTGCCATAGCTCTTCTCCTTGACTTCGTCTATCTCATTAAATAAATATTTATTGTAAACATCGTGGTTGAACGATATTTTGACAGTGTTTCTTTGGCCTAAATTACGTTCCAGAAAACCTCCTGCAGTGTAGTTAGTATAAATGTTATGCTTGTTGTCACGCTCAAAATCAAACTCCTCGTGGTTATAGAAATTACCCCTCAGTTCCCCGCTCCAATTTTTAGTGTTAAAGCCTGTTTTATTGGAAAAAGCATAATCAGCAAAGCCAAAAATATTGGTTGAAGTAGTGCTGATGCCCTCGTTAGCAGTTGAATCAAGCTCAGGGTAGTACTTCACAGTCTCCTTGGTGTTGAATAGCTTGTAAGCATCGCGACATTTGTAACCAAAGTAAGTTTGGGAGTAAACAGAATTCATTTTAAACCCAACCGAGATATCGGAGTTTATGTTTTGTCTATCCCAGTTTCGCAGAAATTTTCTCATATATTGCTCGTCGTGCAACTCAATTTCAGCATCGGATGTGTTTTTCTGATTAGGTTCGGCATACCTAAAACTTGCTGAGACCTCGAACTTTTTACTAGGCTTTTTGGTGATAATATTTATTACACTACCAATGGCGTTTGAGCCATATAGCGCAGAGCTGGCCCCTTTCACAATTTCAACCTGTTCAATGTTGGCTGCATTAATCCTCGAAAAGTCAACATTTCCATCATTCTCACCTGCCATTCGCTCACCATCAATAAGCACCAAGGTGTATTTACCCTCCAACCCTTGCGACGATAAGGCTGCACCATAACCGTGCAAATTCATCTCAACGCTTGGGATTTCCATCTCAAGAATATCATTGACTGTTGTTGCCTTAATGCCCGAAATATCTTTCCGACTTACCAGTTGAGTAAGCACAGGAGTTTCTTTCAAACTTCGAGGAGTGCGTGTGCCAGTAACCGTAACCTGCTCTAGATTTAGTATATCTTCCTCAAGGTAAATTGTAACTAGGTTAGATGTTGAAATCGTATCGGTGTAAGTTTTATACCCTATACACGATGCGGTAATAGTTATAATGCCCTCCGTCGATGCTAGCGTAGCAATACCCTTACTGTTGGTTGTTGCGCCTCCTTTGCTCTTGTTTATTGCACTTTTCCATTGAATATTTACATTGGGAACTCCCTGCTTGGTATATGAATCCTTTACTTCTATTGTTTGTGAATGCAACTTTAATGAAAAGGCAATGCAAATGCTTGTAAGTATTATTAACTTCAAGTAATTCATTTTGAATTAAATAATTGCTAAAAAAGATTTTTTTGTTTTGTTAGATAGATGTGTGGATATGATTACTAATATTTAGCAAGCATCCATAACCCCTCAAGGGTTCAAAACCCTTGAGGGGTTCTAAATATCAAACTAACTGAAAAGTAGTTTTGTACTATAAATATTGTGGAGGTCCCCTTTTTATGGGGTTAATCAGAAAAATGTCAGTTAAAGGAATGTCAACACAGAATTTCCGCCAACAGTTCAAAATAACAAAATGGCGGGGTGCTTGGGCTGATGCTAAAAAATCATCGAAAAACTTGTGATAATGGTAGGCCTTAGCAACTTTTGTTTTGCTGGTCTTGTACTCAATAACTTTAGCCTTTGTATCAGATTCGTTGGTTTTGGTGTTTTTGGCAGTGGCATTACCAACAAATATCCACGCAAAAAGTATTGCGAGAATATAGGGGAGAATGCTACACGAAAAACCAACAAAAAACATAAAGGCAGAATGAAAATTCAGGTGCAAATATAAACTTTAACACCTAAATAAATGGAGAAGTAATGGTTATCTATTAAATTTTTTCTCGGTGTATCGTTTAAAATTAACAAGAATAGAGTGCCAACCATCTCTTTGTAAATCTATTGAGTTCTCACTTTCGGCTTCAAATATTTCAGTTACTATGGTATGGTTGTTAATTAACAAAAACTCTACTTTGACTTTTCTTCCATCATCAATTGTATATTCAATTACTTTATTTGGGATTACATTGAAGTATGTTCCTGTAAAATCAAACCCGAAACTACCATCTTTCGCCTCCATTCTATAATTAAATGATCCGCCAATTCGCAAATCATTAATTGCGGATGTAGTATGCCAATCGTCCGATGCGTTATTCCATTGAGAAATATCCTCTGGTGTAGTCCAGCATTTCCAAACAAAATCAATTGGCGCATCAATACTCAACGTTAACGTTATAGTAACTTTATCATTTAATTCCATAGCATAATTACTTTTCCACACAATTGAACATCCAATTTACTCCAAATCTATCAGTACAGCTACCATACAATGCACCCCAAAACATATCTTGAAGTTCCATCGTAACTGTTCCCTTATCGGATAAAGCCTTGAATAAACGTTTTGTCTCCTCACGTGTATCGGGCTCAAGGTTGATGTAAATGTTATTACCAAAATTCACCTTAAATCCCATGGATTCTGGTGCATCGGTTCCCATTAACTTGTGACCTCCAAGAATTGGTAACTCTATGTGCATAATTAGGTTTTTGTCCTCCTCGGCCAAAGGGGGCATTCCTTCGGTTGCAGGTATATCGCTAAAACGAGCAACGCCTCCGCCTGAGAACTCTCCACCAAACACCGATTTGTAAAAATTGAACGCTTCCTCAGTATTTCTTTGAAAGTTGAGGTATGTACTAACCTGTGCCATAACCATTATTTTTTTGTTTATACTTATTGATAAACAAAAGTTCAAAACCATTGTTCGGACAAGACTTTTAAGGCATATTATGTTTTATACCTATACCTTCTCCAGAATGGAAGTTTGGTTAATGATGTGTATGTGATAAGAAAATTGATGAATTTGAATCGAAGTAGAAAATGAAGAATTCTATACCCAAAGAATACAATGGTAAATCCAAGTATAATCTGCAATATGGTATAGATTGTGTTAATGTATTTTGATAACTCTGCACTCAAAACTCCATTGTTTGTCAATAGGTTAATAATAAGCATTGGCAAAAGAAAGAATGCTGCCCACCACACTAAAAAACTAAAACCGTGTGCAGTTTCAATGGCTCCTTGCTTGCAAGTGTTCATACAATGCATACAGCTCTCGCAACTAAACTTCCAGTAAGGACGATTATCCACCATATCAATTGCCTTTACTGCACATTGTTTAGCACATATACCGCACGAATTACACTTGTTGGATGCAAAGAATGTTTTAGCAATCATAAAACGACCCATAAAGTAGTACGGAATGGCTATTGGAGCCACCATTATATCGAGTGGGAAAAAAGCAAGCCAACGATAATCGGTTTTTCCATTAATCAATTTATTCGCAAACCTATGGCTAATTCTTTCGCATCGAGCAGTAATGGATTGGGTGACTTTTTTTCTAAGTCCTGGATGCAGCGATATCCAGTTCGACGGCATATCCATTGGTCGGATGTTTACGCATCGGTACCCTTTCAATCGAAGAATGAGTGCTGGCAAAAACAGCGCAATTCCGCTTAATCCGGGCATAAAAACTTTATAGAGTTTCATCCCAGCCTGCGTGTTTAACACAAAGAATTTGGCCTTCACGGTTTTGGGAAACTTTGCAATAAAATCGAGTACTACTGGAGGAGCATTGAATCCGTGAGTAGGGTAACAAAAACCAACGAGAGTATTGGAATTTATTGTCGACACATCTGGAGTTAGTCCTTTTTTAATCTCGATGATTTGCGTTGGAATGCTTTTTTCTTGGAAAGTTTCATTTATCCAATTAGCAACTGCTTTAGCGTTTCCAGTGCCCGAAAAGTAAAATATGACAAGGTTTTTATACATAACTTCTTATTGTGGATCACTTTCTTAATCTTTGAATTACTGTGGTTTCAAAGTTATAATTTCCAATGCTAAAGTGTTTAACATTAAACTTCTTCTTTTCTAAATAATTTTCAATAAAATGTATTGATGGAGCGTAATGAAATTTGCCTCCATTCTTTAATGAGTTTAGAATCTGCATATACTTTTTGGCGTATTCTAAAAAATTACCATCATTCCGTAAATGGTGATGATAAAAATGGTTAGAGAAACCAAGATTACTAATAATAGTTCCCCATTTCGAAGTGCCGTAACGATATTCTAACCAATCGGCAAACGATAAAAAAGATTCTGGTTGTACTAATCTATCTATTCCATATGCTTCAATTCCATTACTTCGGAAATACTTAACTAGTAAGCCTTGAACACCACAGCCGATATCAAGAACAGGTGAATTAATTTCCGTAATATTAATTTTCAAAATATCAAGTTGAAGTTCAGCACTATATTCTGCACATGTAATTGGTTCAATTAATTCGTCTTGGTCAACATAGACATCTTGTGCAAAGGAGTTTGTTTTGGTTAACCAGTCTTTTAAATTATTATAGTGGTTTTCGGCAATTATCTCTATAGGTTTACTTTGATTCTTAATTGTAGTAAAAAGGTCAGAGTATAGATTTCTTAAATTCTTTTTAGCCTCGCTATTAAAGGAAAAGTATTGATTTATCCTGCAGAACTCTCGTAAGCACTTATCAGTTGTATAATCGATAATCAACCTTTCTGTTTCCTTATCAATTAATGATAACCCTTGAATAGATTTTACGGTATCTTCAATAAACTTCATCGAATTCAAGGATTCGATATTAAATAGATTTTTTCCCCTATTGAAGTCAATTTGTTTGTCGATTCGTTTCCGTAAATTATCCATTAAATGATGAAATACATTTAACAATAAATCTATAGTTTTTCGATATGTAAACCTAACGATAACTTTTCAATTTCAGCATTAACTTTTTCAAGGGTTTCTGCTTTAAATAGAGGTATAACTTCTTTTTTCGATTCAAAAAGATATATTCTATAGTTCTTATCAGCAGTGTCAAGGGTTCTATTCCCTTTGCTATAGGTTCGCCAGGCCAAATTTGTTTTTTTAATTCCCAACTTCATTCCCGATGAAATTGGAATCCAATTTCCAACGCTAAAAATACCGAAAAGGTTGGTCGATAATTTTAATTTTCTATTATCAAAATCAATATGCACAAGTGTTCCCGTGAATCCAACAAATGCTCCTAGTAAAATTAACGCAATGCCTGCAAAGGAATAAAACAGAACATAAATTCCAACCATAAATATGGTTACCCCAGCAATTGTGCCAACAGGGCCAAAGGTTTTGTCGAGTTTGTAGTGTTTTATCATAAGGCAATACTTTCAGTATTTTTAAGAAAGATAACAAACTTTTGAGAGTAAAAAAAGCACCTAATAGGTGCTTTACAATATGAATGTGTTCTTTTGTAACTTATCACTCAATTCAAGTCCCTTGTTACCTCTAAATGCTCCTATTAATATACTTACTGTAATCCTTCAATTTTGGGTTGTACTCTTGTTCAATTAGTGGAGAACTAATCATAAAATCGGCAGTGGAACGGTTTGTTGCAGTTGGGATGTTGTAAACTGTTGCAATACGAAGCAATGCCTTTACATCCACATCGTGAGGTTGTGCTTGCATTGGATCCCAGAAGAATATTAGAATATCTATTTTTCCTTCGGAAATATATGCACCAAGTTGCTGGTCACCACCAAGTGGCCCCGATTTAAGTCGGGTTAGTTGTAAATGATCTTCGGCGTGTTTTCCAACTTTAGCAGTCAAGGCCTCTTCAACCAAACGCCCTGTTGTGCCTGTACAAATCAATTTATGCTTAAGCAGTTTTTCCCAATTCCATTCCACCCACTCAACCATATCGGCTTTGCGGTTATCGTGTGCCACAAGGGCAATAGTTTTATACTTATTCACTTTATCAACATTTTAATTCATCACAAAAATAACAATTATAATAAACATCAGTATTTAGTAAATTGTTAAGAAATTATAAGAGATGTATTGCGACTTAAAGTACAAATCCTAACTCTTTAAAAAAGTCATTTTACATTAAACTTTTGGATGTACTGTTACTCCAACTGCTAAATAAATTCTTCGGATTTGCGAAAAAATCCATTAGCTTTGCAGTGATTTTGAAGTTATGTTTCGATACCTCGATATAAATTCGTATTTTCAGAAAGTTGGATTTGCTTTTCGTGCCTTGAAAAGTCCAAACTTTAAGTTGTTCTTTTATGGTCAAATTGTATCGTTGCTAGGTACATTTATTCAGAACCTTGCGCTTGGTTGGCTTATATATAGGTTAACAGACTCTCCTTTCCTTTTAGGTGTTATTGGTTTTGCTGGTCAAATACCTTCGTTAGTTTTAACTCCTTTTGCGGGTGTTTTTGCTGATAGATTGAATAGACGCAAAGTTCTTATTACCACGCAGGCAATATCTATGGTAATGGCCTTTCTGTTGACTTTTCTTTTCTTTACTGACAGAATTGAAATTTGGCATATCATTGCCATATCCATTGTGAATGGAATGTCTCTTGCATTCGATACACCTTTCCGACATGCATTTCTTGTCGAAATGGTTGGTAATAAGGATTTACTACCCAATGCTATTGCATTGAATTCAACGTTAATTAATTCTGCCCGTTTTGTTGGGCCAACTGTTGGTGGATTTCTGATAGCTTGGTTTGGCGAAGGGTATTGCTTTTTAATTAATGGAGTGAGCTTTTTAGCGGTTATTGGATCGCTAATGGCAATGAAGGTTATACCCTTGAACAAGGGAAAGCATCGAGGGTCTATAATGTTCGAAATGGTTGAGGGTTTTAAATATTCATTTAACTTTAAACCAATTCGGTACTTAATACTTTTTGTAGTAGCAATGGGCTTTTTTGGACTTCCATTTCAGGTTTTTTTACCAGTATTTGCAAAGGATATTCTGCATGGCGATTCGCAAATGTTGGGTTATCTTACTGGTTCAATGGGAGCCGGTGCACTGTTGGGCGCTTTTTACCTTGCCTCCCAAAAAGGTGTTTCTGGAATTCCAAAATCAATACTTTACACGTCGTTTGCAGCAAGTTTTGGGTTGATTGCATTCTCTCTATCAAACAATCCTATACTCTCAATTATACTTATTTTCTTTACAGGCTTTGGCATGATAGCCCAGTTTGCGGCTACTAACACACTTCTACAACATATTGTTGACGACGATAAGCGTGGACGCGTTGTGGCACTGTATGGAATGTCTTTTATGGGAATTACGCCTCTGGGCAGTTTACTGCTAGGCTCAATAAGCCCGTGGGTAGGAGTGCAAATTACTCTGGTTGCATCGGGTGTGTTTTGTCTGCTTGCTGCACTTATTTATGCCAAACGATTACCAATCATTAGAAAAGAAGTTAGCGAAAATTAATCTGTGAAAACCTGTCTAATCCGTGTCATCTGTGTTCTATTATTTTTCAAAACATAGGTAACCATTCCACCCCTATCGGTATTAAACATAAGAACGAGGTAAAATTCCCTCATTAATCTTATGTTTAGTTGATATGAATTTTATTGAATCAAAACGACTTATCGAGTATCTCGATTTTCTTTTACAGCAGGGCAACGCTGGAACTGCACCCGAAATTGCCGATAAGCTTGGAGTGAGCGAACGCACCGTGCGCAACTATTTTGAACAGTTAGAGAGTATAAAAGTACCCGTGGAGTACAATGCTATACTCAGAACCTGGAAGTATTCTCGCCCTGGTAGGCTTACCCTTTGCTTTATTGAGGATGAAACTAATAACCTAATTACTGATACCTCAAACTTTCCCCCCCCCCCCATAAGTATGTTATAGAACACAAAATCATTCACAGGTCGGAAGTGTGGCTGCCGACCTGTCCGTTTACTTTGTATTAACCAATCCATTAAAGTAAACTGCGCAGGATGTATTGTGTTTATTATTAATTTTAAAAACTAGATTAAAATGAAAACATTAAATGAAAATCTTTTGGGTGATTTTAAACTTCAAAATGCAGAGATGAAGTCTTTAAAAGGAGGATTACCAACTGTTGTTGATGTTATAACAACTTCAGGTAAGCATGGCAACGGTATGTGTGTTAACGATAAGCATACGTTCTATGATAATGGTAGAAGTTCTTTTGAATGGGTTTACACTCAGTGTTAGAGATGTCAAAGTAATTTAAGGAGGCTGTCTGTAAAGTATTTTTATGTCTCTGAGAATTGAATATTTGAAAACTTCTAAGATAGGAGTACAAATAAAAATAGGGTGTCTAGGATTTTTTAGACACCCTAAATAAAAATTAATATATGAAAAGGATACAATTATTTTTGATATGTTTCTTTGCTTTTAATGCTTTTGGTCAGTCTCAAGAAAGTTTTATTAATTATCATAATTCAGTCAATAAAATTGAAATTTTTGTTCGGAAGCAACTATATTCGGAAGCAATTTCTATGTATGAACAATTACAAAAGGAATATCCGCGCTTTTTTTACAAGGATTTACACAATTTGAGTATCTGCTACTTAAAGGTTGAAAAATTAGACAGCGCAATTAGTATTGCTCGCCGATTGGTTCTTCAAGGCTACACTTTTGATGATTTTTATAAATACAATGAGTATAATTGTATTACTAATAACCCCTTGTGGGGTAATTTTTTAGCCACCTATCCTAGGTTACGTTTTGAATACGAAAAGACGATTGATCATACATTCGTTGATATGGTTAATAGGGCTATAGCGTTTGACCAGCAGTATCAGGATAGCAGTGATGCAAAACGAGATTCTGTTTACTACTATCAGGGAGTAAACCTGTTCAATTATATGTTTAAGCATGGTTTCCCCAATTTCTACTTAAACAGAGAGAATGTAAACGCAAATCGTTTGATGGGTATGCTTAGGCATTTCTTTTATATGTCTCAGATTTTGGAGAATGATCCCGATTTATCTATTACCAAGCCATATTCTAATATGGTTATTGATAAAAAATATGAAGAATTATTATATAATGCAATTGTTGAAGGGAAATTACCTCCATCAATCTTTGTTGATATAATGTATCGATTTGATAGTAGCCCTTATGGTTTTCTTGGAATTACTTTCGATTTCGATAAAGAGATTACTTATATCGATTTAAGTTTGGGCAGTAGTTCAACTGTTGAGGATATAAACTTAAAGCGAAGATCTATAGGTTTGTTTGAGATTGATACGCTATCATCTGCTAATGTAGAGGGGACATGGTACGGTCAGGTTTCGGTTAGGGAAATGAAGGAGGCTATGCTGAATTGTGATACTTGTAATACTGTTTATGATTATTTTGATGTTGCAAGGCCAATTAGGGAGAAAATACAATTTTCTTATGAGAATAAGGAGTTATCCAGTTTTATTTTAAATTATGATCCTGCAAATCTTAACCATGCTCAGATGAAAAATTCTACAAAATATATGAAAAATCTAAAAAAGAAATAGCATGAAATTGTTAATCATTCCAAATTATTCCGCTGTAAATGATATTAGTTTTGAGCGAAACATTAGATATTACCACCGATAGAGTTATTGATTGGTTATATAGTTTTGGTTATAAAGATGTGCTAAGAATTAATGACGGGACACCTATCTATGTAAAACACATAAGTATTGGTTCCCCAAAAAGTGAGATAATTCTTTGTGCAAACGATCGTGTTTTTAATATTGAGGAAGTCTGTTTTTATTGGTATAGGAGGGGGCTTTTTTCTTTTGATATTTTACCATCAATAGACTTCGAGTTAAATTCAAATCTTGATAAGTTATTGTGGTTTCATAAAAACGAGTGGTATCCAATAAGAAATTACATAATTAATAAATTTGAGTTAAAACCACATATTGGAAATTTACACAAATCAATTAGCAATAAGATAATCAACCTAGAAATAGCAAGGGCGTGTGGTTTAAAAATACCCCAAACTAGTATTTCTAATTATTCTGAGATATTAAGACAACAGATGTTGGATTCAAAAGAGTATATATGTAAGCCTGTTAGCGAATTTATTGATTTTGTTGATACGGACTATGAGTATAGCACTTTTACTCGTAAACTTAGTACTGAGGAATTACTTGAACCCTCTCATTATTCTTCACCTCAATTAATACAAGAGTACATTGATAAATGGATAGAATTAAGGGTGTTTATTTTGAAAGATAAGGTTTTTTCTATGGCAATTTTTTCGCAAAAATACCAAGATACTAGTGTCGATTTTAGAGCAGGGGATTTAGATTCCCAATATAGAGTTGCTCCTTTTGAATTACCAGAAGAAATTACCCAAAAGTTGTTACAATTTATGAGTAATGCTGGTTTGGATAATGGTTCCATAGATCTAATACTAACTAATGATGGAGAATATGTTTTCCTTGAAGTAAACCCTATTGGTATAATTGATATGGTTTCGAAGCCATGTAATTACCATATTGAAAGAGAAATAGCTTTGCAAATAATTCAATCAATAGATGAAGCATAATTGTAATAAGATAAATCAACCGTCTCTCTGCTTGAAAAGGACTGAGGTTATAAAAGGTCAGGATATTATTCCTGTATTTATTAACTGTAAAAGGGTGCAAAATCCTAAAAGATTTTTAATTTCTCATAATCGAATTATTTCTACTGTTTTCTAAATATGAGTAATCTTCAAAAGTCAAAACATTATTCAAAGTTTGCTAATTGTATTGCTGTGAAAGGCTATTTGCATGGAATAGTTATGGATCTTCAGCGAAAACAATATTTATTTGTGCCTATTAATACAATAGGAGTTTTGGAGAAGAAATCTTTTTGTGCAGATGAATTTAGCCCAGAATATAACAAGTTTATTGACTTTTTAGAACAAAATGAAATTATCTTTCCAATAAATAAAAAGAATGTAGATTGTTTTCCATCTTTCAATATGGATTTCCTAACACCATCAATTATTGATAATTCAATAATTGATGCTGATGAGTTAACTCTAAATGATGTTTTTTTATTTATTAATCAATTAGATACGCTATTATGTAATTCGGTGCAGTTCAGGTTTTATAGTAAGCCTGAGAAATATTGTTTGTTATCTATATTAGATGCAATTAATGCAAGTTCAATTGAATCTGTGGAGATATTAATGCCAGAGGTAGAGTGGTTAAATGATTCAGCTCTAAAGGAGTTTGCTTTTAATAATAAAAAATTAACATCATTATTTTTTCATTCAGCAAAGAAGGATAATAAAAATTATTACAATCAAACAACGGTAACAAGGTTTGTTCATCCAATAAAATCGTTTCAAAATTGTGGGAATGTTAAACTGGGTTATTTTTATGTTGATATAGGATTAACTACATTGTCTTATTCTTATAACACTTGTCTTTTCAAAAAAATATCCATAGATGCACAGGGCTATATCAAAAACTGCCCATCCTGTACCCAATCATTTGGAAATATAAAAAACACCACATTGAAGCAAGCTTTGGAGCATCCCGATTTTAAAAAGTTATGGAGTATAACAAAAGACCAAGTTGATGTTTGCAAGGACTGTGAGTTTCGCCATATGTGTACCGATTGCCGTGTTTACATAAAAGACCCCGAGAATATTTATTCTCAGCCATCCAAATGTACCTACAACCCATACATTGCCAAATGGCAAGGAGAAGATGGGTATGTCCCTGTTGAGGAGTGTGGCACTTACTCCCGTGAAAAAGGTTTTGTTGTAAACCATGAACGAGTTGCTGAACTAAACGCTCAAATTTGGGGTGAGTGATATAAATTGTTACTTTAGCTCTTCAAAATTACAAAAAATGCTTTCTTTCCCCCATTATTCCCAGTACGATGCCATGGATTGCGGTCCAACATGCCTGCGTATAGTTGCAAAGTACTATGGCAAGCACTATAAGTTGGATACTCTGCGCAATCGTAGCCATATCACCCGCGAGGGTGTTAGCCTTTTGGGTATTAGCCGTGCGGCAGAGAGTATAGGTTTCCGTACAATGGGCGTTAAAATTAGCTTTGAGCAATTTAAAACTGAGGCTCCGCTACCAGCCATTGTGCACTGGAACCAGAACCACTTTGTGGTGGTTTATAAAATTACTGGCAAAAAAGGGCAGGAGGTTGTGCATGTTTCCGACCCTGCCGCGGGTTTAATTAAGTACCCCGTAAACGAGTTTTTGAACTGCTGGCAATCCACAACAGAGGGTGATGAGAAGCAGGGCGTGGCGTTGCTCCTAGAGCCCTCACCCGATTTTTACTCCTCGGCCGATGAAAAGTTGAATAAACGTAGTCTATCTTATATTTTTAAATATTTACAGCCCTTCCGTAGGTTAATTGTACAGCTATTCCTTGGTTTGTTATTAGGGAGTTTGCTGCAATTGCTTTTGCCTTTCCTAACGCAGAGCATAGTAGACCAAGGTATTGGCAATAGGAATATCAGTTTTATATACTTGGTGCTAATTGCGCAGTTGGTGTTAACGCTAAGCCGCGTTTCGGTTGAGTTTATCAGGGGGTGGATTCTCCTACATCTGGGAACACGGGTTAATGTATCGCTAATCTCCGATTTTCTGGCTAAGTTAATGCGCCTACCAATGCGCTTTTTCGATACCAAAATGACTGGCGATTTAATGCAACGTATTGGCGACCATAAACGTATCGAGAGTTTTCTGACTGGAACTTCGCTGAACGTTATATTTTCGTTTGTCAATGTAATAATCTTTGGTTTTGTATTGTTGATTTACAGTTACAAGATTTTTGCGGTATTCTTTATAGGTAGTGCGCTTTACGCATTGTGGGTGGTGCTGTTCCTTAAAAAACGTGCCGAGTTGGATAATCGTAGGTTTGCGCAGATGTCGGCAAACCAGAGTAATGTTATTCAGCTTATCCAGGGAATGCAGGAGATTAAGTTGAATGGTTGCGAGCAGCAGAAACGGTGGGAGTGGGAGAATATTCAGGCAAAACTGTTCCGTGTTAGCGTAAAGGGATTGGCTTTAAGCCAGTATCAGCAGAGTGGGGCTTTTTTGCTGAACGAAACTAAAAATATCATTATAACAATTCTTGCAGCTAAAAGCGTGGTGGATGGTAATATGACTTTGGGTATGATGTTGGCTGTACAGTACATTATTGGTCAGCTAAACAGTCCCATTGAGCAGCTTATTAGTTTCTTCAATGCTATGCAGGATGCAAAAATTAGTTTGGAGCGTTTAAGCGAGATTCACCTTCGCGACGATGAGGAGAAATTGGAGGATAACCTTGTTGCAGATATTCCCTCCGATGCCGATTTAAGCGTCGAGAATCTTTCGTTCCGTTACGAGGGTCCCGATAGCGAGTTGGTGCTAAACAATATCAACATAAAAATCCCTGTTGGTAAGCAGACAGCCATTGTGGGAACATCAGGGAGTGGAAAAACCACTTTGGTGAAGCTACTACTTGGTTTTTACCCACCAAGTTCAGGCGAAATACTGCTAGGCCAAAATAATATTGATACATACAGCATCCGCCATTGGCGCGAGGAGTGTGGAGTGGTTATGCAGGATGGTTTTATCTTTTCCGATACCATTGCACATAACATAGCACCTGGCGCGGAGAGTATCGATAAGCAGCAGTTGATAAGAGCTGCTAAAATTGCCAATATCTACGATTTTATAACATCGTTGCCACTTGGTTTCAACACTAAGATTGGAGGCGAAGGACACGGATTAAGTCAAGGACAGAAACAGCGAATACTAATTGCACGTTCGGTATACAAGAATCCCAAGTATATTTTCTTCGATGAGGCCACCAACTCATTGGATGCAAGTAACGAGCGAATGATACTTGAGAATATGCAGGAATTTTTTAAGGGCAGAACGGCTGTTGTTGTGGCGCATAGACTGAGCACTGTGAAGAATGCCGACCAAATTATAGTACTGGAAAAAGGCAATGTTGTGGAGGTTGGTACTCATAAGGAATTAACGGCTAGCAAAGGTGCTTACTATACATTGGTAAAAAATCAACTCGAATTGTAGAAGAATGCAAGAAGAACCACAAATAAATATCCGTTCCGAAGAAATTAACGAGATTCTAGGAGTGCCTCCACGGTGGATTATCCGTTGGGGTATCACCGTTATTTTCATAGTAATTGGTACTGTTTTTACAGGAAGTTTCTTCTTTAAATATCCCGATATTGTTACAGCAACAGCAGTTATTACGGCAGAGAATCCTCCCTCGGTGGTTGTGGCTCGTACTACAGGAAAACCTCAGTTGAACGTAGCTAAGGACGGGATTCTGGTTAACAAAGGCGATACCTTGGGGGTAATTGAGAATCCTGCAAACTTTGAGCATATAGTGCGATTATCAAATATTATTAAGATTTTTAATGTCGATAGCGCTTTAAATGAGAATTCTTTAGGTCAGTTTAATGCGCTCAATTTAATGTTGGGAGATGTCCAGAGCAACTACTCGAACTTTACAATAGCATTAACCAATTACATCCTTTTTCACAAGCAGAAATACCATTTGCAAAAGATAGATGCACTAGAGGGTGAACTAAAGGGGTACACTAATCATTTAAAACTTCTCAATAAACAGTACAAACTTTTGCTCAAGGAGTACGACTTGACCTTGAAGCAGTTTAAGCGCGACTCTGTTTTGTTACAAGGAAAAGTTATTGCGCAGGCCGATTTCGAAAAATCACAATCCACAATACTGGCAAAGCAACAGAACTTGGAGAGTTCCAAGTTGACGATTTCCAATACATCAATTTCCATTGAGAAGTTGAAGCAAACCATAGCTGAAACAAAGCTCGATTTCGAAACCCAGAAGCAAAAGGTTTACGATGATGTTGTAAACACATTTAACCAGTTGAAAAGCACCTTGGCAACCTGGGAAAAGAATTATTTGTTGGTAGCACCATCTTCAGGAAAACTATCGTTTATGGGTGTTTGGAGCGATTTGCAGGAAGTGAAGGCTGGTGAACCAATTTTTGCCATAATTCCCGAGAATTTGGGCGAAATTCAAGTGCGTATGGTTGTTCCTTTTGAGGGAGCAGGTAAGGTAAAGGTTAATCAACGTGTGAACATTAAACTCGATGGATACCCCTACATTGAGTATGGAATGGTTGAGGGTGTTTTATCGTCGATATCATCGGGATATAATGAGAATGGATTTCCTGCAATGGCAAAACTACCCAATGGAGCTGTAACATCATACGGAACAACATTAAACCTCGAAAGAGAGTTGCGAGGAACGGCCGAGATATCGACCGAGGAACTTACAGTTTTCCAACGATTATTCAACCACTTCAAGTATTTGTACAAGGAAAAGGTTAAATAGGTATAGATTGCAATTTTTTTGTCACACTGAACTTGTTTCAGGGTCTCATTATTATGATTTTGAAACAAGTTCAGCATGACTTGCAACATACCTTAACTAAATTGAATATCTTTGTACAAAACACAGTTATGCGTCTTATTGCCGACAAAAATATTCCATTTCTGAAAGGTGTTTTAGAGCCTTTCTTTGATGTTGAATATTACTCTGGTTCTGAGATTACATCTGAAATTGTTCGCAATGCTGATGCATTAATTATTCGTACACGGACAATTTGCGATTCAAATCTTCTATCTGGCTCCAAGGTTAAGTTTATTGGCTCTGCCACAATTGGGTTCGACCATATCGATACAAATTACTGTGCTAACAACAACATCACTTGGGTAAATGCTCCTGGTTGTAACTCCGACGGGGTACAGCAGTGGGTCGCTACAGCGCTTATTCATTGGGCAGAGTTAAATTCAATGAATTTATCAGGATTGACCATTGGTGTTGTAGGTGTTGGAAATGTTGGGAAAAAAGTGGTTGACCTTGCTAGGGTTTTAGGAATGAAAGTCCTTTGCTGCGACCCACCGCGAAAAAGAAACGAGGATTTAACTGATTATGTCGATTTTGAGACCGTTCTAAAGGAATCAGATATTATCACCTTTCACGTTCCTCTAAATTACGAAGGGATTGATAGAACCTTCCATATGCTGAACTCTCATTTCATAGCATTCTGTAGGCCCAATGTGTACATAGTCAATTCCTCTAGGGGCGAGGTTATTAATACTGAGGGATTAATCTCGTTTTTGGAATCTAATCCTAAAGCGCAGGCTGCTTTGGATGTTTGGGAGAACGAGCCTCATTTATCGGTTGATTTGCTTCGCAAAACAATAATTGCTACGCCTCACATCGCAGGCTACTCATTGGAAGGAAAGGTAATGGGGACAAAAATGGTTATTGACTCCTTAAGTCAGTCTTTTAATCTTGGTATTAGCCCTTGGTTCCCCACGCCAAATCCATTAATTGAAAAGTTAAGGGTGAGTAATCCCACCAACATTGCTTCAGCAATTAAATCAACCTATAGTATTTTGGGCGATGACTTAAGGAATACCTTTGAGAGTTTCGAGAATCTGAGAAATAACTATAACTATCGCCGCGATTTTAGCGGTCACATTGTGGATAATAACTCCAAGTATTCCCAGGATTTAAACAGAATAGGCTTCTCGGTTAGTAAGGAATAACCCAAAGCACCCTTTCCTCTTCAATGCACATATCTACTAAACGCATTAAATGACGATTAACCTGTATAATCTTGCGCATATGGCTACGCCAGTGTTTTTCGTAGGTTGGGTCAAAATCGCTTAGCACTTTCAGCAAATCTTTTCCGAGGAAAATACCCGAAAGGTAACTCTGGAATTGTGCAATATTGTTGATTGCTAAAAGAGTTTCGAGGTTAACAAGTAGTTCGTTTCTTAGTGGAATAAATTTTCTACTATTATATAGGGTAGGAGCTACAAAGTCAAAAAGATGATTGCTTCGCTCAAAGCAACTGGCAAAAATATTGAACACGTCAGCCCCTAGGTATAACGATTCATCGTCGCACCTATTGTAGTTTTCAGCATCGCCAGTTATGTTAAACTCAACGAAATCAATGATTTCGCTTTTCTTCATTAAGCTTAACCGCATACAAATACACCAATTTCATTTTCAACTTACTGAGGATTAGCAAATAAGTTGAAATTCATTAATCAATAATTTCATTCATATTTTTATCAAAGTTAATATTTTTTGAAATTGTCGCAATTTTTTACTCTTAAATGAAAGCAATTACACATCCTTGGTATATTTTAGCACTTTATTGAAAATCAAGATATGATTGGAACTATTATTAACGCTGCGGCAATTATTGCGGGTGGAGCATTGGGATTAATTCTTAACAATAAACTTCCCAAAAAGTATATCGCAATTTTTTTTCAGGTAATAGGTATATTTACTTTACTGCTAGGTTTCTCCATGGGATTAAAAACAGAGAAGCCCCTATTGCTAGTATTCAGTTTAATCCTTGGTGCTTTGGTTGGAACGGCTATTAATCTCCAATCAATTGTTGAGGGCTGGGGCGACAAAATTAAAAATCGATTCAACCTTAAAGGCGATAAATTCTCCGAAGGGATGGTGGTTGCCTTTTTGATGTACTGTATGGGTTCTTTAACCATACTGGGGGCAATAGAGGAGGGGACAGGCGGTGAACCAAAACTTTTCTACGTGAAAAGTTTGATGGATGGTTTCTCATCCATTGCATTGGCTTCATCTTTAGGTTTTGGTGTTCTGTTTTCTATTGTACCATTAATAATATATCAGGGTGGTCTTACATTCTTAGCTTCGTTGATAGGAGAGAGCCTTACACCATTAATGATTGGTGAACTATCCGCAGTAGGAGGAGTTCTACTCATTGGTTTAGGATTGAACATTCTTGATATCAAAAAGATTGAAGTGCTCAATATTTTACCAGCATTACTTTTTATTATACCTTTAGTTTATCTGTTTGGATAGTTTTTCTTTTTTCAACTTTTCACTTTATAACTTTAAACTTCAAGATGAATCAACATATTAATAGTATAGTTCAACTTTACGAGAGTAATTTTAAGGTAAAACCCGATAGAGTGGAGATGCTTCCTGCGTCAGGTTCGCCACGTATTTATTTTCGGTTGTATAAGGATGGCAACACGCTGATTGGTGCTTTTAATAATGACATTGATGAGAATAGAGCTTTTTTCTACTTATCGAAACATTTTTCGAATAAGAAGTTAAATGTACCCGAGGTTGTAGCAATCTCACCGTGCGAAAAGTACTACCTTCAAACCGATTTAGGTTCAGTTTCTCTGTTCGATTTGATAACCAAAAACAGCATCAGTTCAAATTCCGATGATTTATTGGAAAGAACCGTTAGGCAGTTAGTTCACTTTCAGGTGAAGGGTTTCGAGGGGTTAGATTCATCAAAGTGTTTTCCAATTCCCTCGTTCGATAAACGCTCTGTAATGTGGGATTTAAACTACTTCAAGTATAATTTTCTCAAGCCAAGCGGACTTACTTTCAGCGAAGTTAAACTGGAGGATGAGTTCAATCGCCTTGCCGATATTCTTTTAGCTGAGGATTTAAACTACTTTCACTATCGCGACTTTCAGTCAAGGAATATAATGGTTAAGGATAACCAATTGTACTTTATCGATTTTCAGGGAGGACGCTTAGGACCATGCTTGTACGATTTGGCATCGTTCCTTTATCAGGCAAAGGCCGGTTTTTCATCTGAGTTAAGGCAAAAGTTATTTCACGTTTATATAGATGAACTCGCAATCCATCGACGGATTGATACTGAGCATTTGAAGAGTATTTTCCCATTTATGGTGATGTTCAGAATTGTTCAGACACTTGGAGCGTATGGTTTTAGGGGCTTTTTTGAGAAGAAAACTCATTTTATTCAAAGCATACCCAACGCTGTTACAAATTATTTGGATTTAGCGGGCACAACCCGTGTTGGCGAGTTTGGTTACATCGCATCTTTGCTCAAGGAGTATAGTAATCTTATAGCAAATGATAATGTAGATGAACCCGAAGGTTTAACTGTATCTATTACAAGTTTTTCTTTTAAGAAAGGTTATCCTGAGATTCATCCCGAACACGGAGGTGGTTTTATATTCGATTGTCGATTTTTACCAAACCCAGGCAGAATAGATAGGTATAAGCCGCTCACAGGGTTTGATAAGGATGTTGCCGATTATTTAAGTGAGATAGAAGAGGTTGATGTGTTTAATAATCGTGTGTTCGATATAGTTTCCTCTGCAATAGATAATTACATAGAGCGAGATTTTAAGCACCTTGCTATAGCTTTTGGATGTACAGGAGGTCAGCATCGTTCTGTTTACTGCACAAATTTATTGGGAAAAAAACTTTCTGAGCATTACAATGTTAATATCGTTGTAAAACATCGCGAAATTAACAGATAGATTTATGCCAAAGAAAAAGTGTGAGAAAGGTAAAGCAAAGGAGAAGCCCGATAATAAAGAGTTCTATTGTGGTAAGTGTGGTGCTGCATCAAACAGTAAGGATAAACTCTGCAAACCTAAAAAAGCAGATAGTTGATTTTTAAATTAACCTTTTTTAATGGCACCAATCACTTGTCTCAATTCACAATTGATTATCTTTAGATACATTAAAGCATACAGATACTGGAATGAAAGCAATGATTCTTGCTGCTGGTCTAGGAACCAGATTAATGCCTTTAACTGCCGATAAACCCAAAGCTCTTGTTGAGGTTGGAGGCAAATCCTTACTGGAATATTGTATCGATAACCTTATTTCGCAAGGTTTTAATTATATAGTAATCAATGTGCATCACTTTGCACCGATGATTTACGAGTTCTTATCTAAAAAGAAGTTCAATGCATCAATATATATATCCGATGAGTCCGATAGATTATTGGATACAGGAGGAGGAATAATTCACGCACGTCAGTTTCTCGATGGCGATGAGCCTTTTCTAGTTCACAATGTCGATATTATTTCCGACATCAATCTGAAAGGATTAGTTGAAATTCATAAGACAAAAGATGCTTTAGCAACCCTCGCAGTTAGCCGTCGCGAATCATCTAGGGTATTTTTATTCGATGAAGATATGCTTTTATCGGGTTGGCGTAATATGCTAACGGGGAAATCTATATTTCCCAATATGCACAAAACTGTTCTCGATGCTTATGCATTTGCCGGAATTCACGTAATATCACCACAAATATTTGAGTTGATATCAACTCAAGGAGTGTTTTCCATAGTCGATGCCTACCTAAATCTTTGTAAAGATAACCGCATTATAGGAGTCAATCTCAACGAAAATTTCATTCTTGATGTTGGTAAACCCGATGCCTTAAAACTCGCCGAGGAATTTTTATTGACTCGACACTTATAATAAGGTATGAGTTTTTCATTGCAATTCTCATCTTTTTAAGTTTTTTAAAAATAAATTGAAAATTATTTTACTGAGAATCAGTTTAATTTAATTTAAAATTGATTTTTTGTAAAAAAAATATTAATTTGCCCCTTGCGTATTAAAAAAATGAATTCTATATTTGCACCCGCTTTGAAGGAGTAGCGACGTTCTGGGAAGGTTGATGGGGCTGAGAAAAAAGAAAAAATTTTTTTGGCAAAAGAGTTGGACGGAAGGAAAAAGTTGCTACCTTTGCGCTCCCGAACCGAAGGAACGGGGGAAGAAAAGAAGTTGACAGGGTAAAACACGCCGCCGGCGGAGGCCGGGGGTGAGAGATACAGGCGGACGGAAGTCCGCGCGTTCTTTGACGCGATGGTACCGAGAAAGAAAGAACAGGAAAGCAAGCGTACAGCGAGACGGAAGTCTTGAGGTATATTTTTTTAGGAAAGATAGCGCAAATTAACCCTGGGCGAGAG
>JAKQKB010000186.1 GCA_029560875.1 Bacteroidota bacterium
TTGTATTATTTCGATTCAAACTTTGGTGACAACACTGGGAGCATATTGGTTAATGTAACAGCAGTACCTGAGCCAGAAACTTACGCTATGCTACTTGCTGGTCTTGGCTTGATTGGTTTTATGTCACGTCGTCGTAGAAACGGTTAAGATAAACTTAGGTTCAAGTAATTGAAATGAAAAACGGGAGCTTTGCTCCCGTTTTTCATTTTGTTAAAGGGAAAGCTAATTTGGCAAATTCTGTACGGAGTATTAATGGCCCATTCGGGTAATTGCTAAGCAGATAGATTGGGTGATAATTGAACTGTGATTTTGCAATTCAATCAAAAGTGATGCTGAAAGTGAGGAAGATATGATGAAAAAAAGTATAGTTTTGTTAGCCTTGGCTCTTTTGCCTACTTTGGCAAACGCAAATTTAGTAGTGAATGGATCTTTTGAGGCGGATGCGCAAGCCGGTGGAACTTGGAATGTCTATGACAATTTAACAGGCTGGACTGGTGGTCGCCTTGGTGTGGAGTTGCGCAACAATGTTGCTGGTGCAGCTTCTGAAGGTGTGAATTATGTAGAACTAGATACCACTGGTAATAGCTCGATATATCAATTCATCGCAACTTCAGCCGGTACTTGGTATGATTTGGCGTTTGATTATTCACCACGTGAAGGTGTTGCTGAGGCATCTAATCAAATTAAAGTTTGGTGGGGTAATGATGTGTTAACAACTCCACCGCTTAAAGGTTTTAACGCAGGTCCGGGAAATAACTGGAGTACCTATACTTTTAAAGTGAAAGGTACAGGTAACGATAAGCTGTTTTTCGATGCGCTTGGGACGAATGATTCCTATGGTGGTAGCCTAGATAATATCAGAGTGACAGCAGTGCCAGAGCCAGAAACTTACGCTATGCTTCTTGCAGGTCTAGGCATGATTGGTTTCATGTCGCGCCGTCGTAAAGGTAATTAAGTTTAACTGAATTAGAGTGTTTGTAATAAAAACGGGAGTTTCACTCCCGTTTTT
>JAKQKB010000197.1 GCA_029560875.1 Bacteroidota bacterium
CTTTAAAGTTTGCATCAGGAATATTAATAATTTGTGCTTCTGCAACATTCATTGTAATTAAAAGCATTCCGGTAATAAAGTATTTCATTACAGTAGTTTTTAGTAGTTACTAAGGTCGACCACCTTTAAAAGGTAGTCGACCTTATAGCGGGCTCTGAGTTATTTAATAAACCTTTTTGTAATTGCGTCTCCTTCACTTGTGTAAACAAACAAAGTATATATTCCTTTGGCTGCATTTTCCATTTGTAAACTGATATTGTTATTCCCACTGCCTACAGTTTGTTTCTGTTTAAATACCTGCCTGCCATCTGCAGCAACCACACTCATCGTTATCAACTGCTGTTTATTACTATTTAGATAAACAATATTGTGTGCCACCGCAGTGATCTCCAGCCCAGCTTTATCATTGCCAACTACCAAGGTCTTACTATAAAAATTTTTTCCATCCGCATCACTGATTTTTAAACGGTAATAATTCTTACCAGCCGCAGGATTGTTATCCGTAAAATTAAAAGGCAACTGGCAACGCAATGCTGTAGCCGTAATATTCCCGATGGCTTTAAAATGAATACCATCATCACTTCTCTCCATTACAAAAGCCGCATTACCATAAGTGCAACTGGTTTTCCAATTCAGTTGATTGACGTTTTCCTTTTTGTTCACAGAAAAATATTCCAGCTTAACAGGCACTGGTGTGGCAGCACTGCTTACAATAGTGGTAGCCGTGTTAGTTACTACGGGTAAATTAAAATCAAAATAAATAGCAGCACTGTTATTAAGTGAGTCACCTATAACAACAGAAGGCTTAGGTTTTATTTTAAATGCCACCCAGCCATTGCTCCCTGGTTCATCAATGGCCTTATAAGGCAGGTTGATATTAGAATAGAAAAATTCCAGTTTGTTGTTCGTGAGCTTTATATCAGCGGTATGACTGCTGCCAATAAATTCAAATGTGTTCCAGTCCAGGTTATCACTTAATGTATCTGCTACAACAATATTAAATGCTGTATCCGTTCCCTCATTTTGAAACCGTATTTGATAATGCAGGTAATCGCCAATTTTAGAAATATCCAGTTTACTTCCTTCGATACATTGTTTATCATTGGGATCAAAACTTCCAATGACTGTTTGTGGAAGAATAAAAGTATTGTCAAAAGCAGTTTCGTCATTGTCTGATGGTGTAATGACTGCCAAATAAGTAATAGTATCACCAATATTATTCACCGGTGGAGGAAGTAAATTAAAAGTAACGTTGATGGTTTTGCTTTCAAAAGGCTGCAGGTTGTTGTAGTTCCATAATAACTGTCCGGAACTTTGTGTGGTTACATTTTCCGAGGCAGATATAAAACTCATTTTGTTATTGTCGAAGTTGACAGCCACATTTCCGCTAAGTGTTGTGGTGCCGCGGTTTTTGTACAGTAAAGTGTAGGCTGCGTTAAAGCCTGGCCTGGCTGGAGGAAAGGCGGGGAGGAATGTAATTTCTAAGTCATTATGAATGCCATTGGGACGTAAACAAAAATCCCGTACCTGCAGCAAATGATTGGTTGTATCAAAAATTACATTGGCGGATAAAGGGTCGGCAGTAAAGTATGGATAAGGGAGATAGGGCACAAGTGAAAAATCTCCCCGGTCAGTATCAAATTTGTATTCTCCCTGCCTGTTGGAAATTGTAAGGTATTGCTGTCCGCTATTTGTTAACCGCATCGGTACACTGAACATAGGCCTGTCGTTATTGTCGCAGCCATTGTTGTTGATATCTGCTTTGATATTTCCTTCGATGGTATTGTAAGCACCTCCGGGTTCAAAAGAGCAATAGCTACTGACCATAATATTGGTACTTCCGTTATTTACCACAGCAGTGTATACCTGGTTAATTTCGAAATCATCTGCACAGATACGTGTGAAGTTGTTGGGATCGAGCGATATACCTAGGTTACCAGGGGT
>JAKQKB010000208.1 GCA_029560875.1 Bacteroidota bacterium
CCGTAATTATGTTATTTCCGCCTTCTGTAAGCAGGTAGTTCGTTTCATAGGTGTCCTGAACAACCTCAACGCAGCTCATCTTAACCCTGTCCGTGTTGATATCGTACTCGCCATTTAGCGGCATGTAGTAGCGGTTTCGCACCTTGAAAATTCGATTAAAAATGTTAAACATGCCGGTTGGTTCAGCCGGTACAGAAATGTCTGCAATGGCCTCTATATCTGCGTCTCGACGTATTCTTGAGTACTCCCTGGCCATCAACCTTCCGGTGTACTCGTGAAGCACGTATTTTGTGGTATTCCTAACGTCATTAAACTTAGCTCCCAAGATGTTATTTCCACCGGATGTATAGTAAATGGCATTTTTGTAAATGCTGTACCCCTCACTGATGTTGCTATTCTGCATGGTAAATGAATAGGGCATATCTAAATTGATATTCTTTTTTGCACCAGCATTGTTGATAGTTAAATTTTCCCCTTTGTAAAACGAAAGGTCTTCATAACTCACCTCGCATTTTACATCATTTATGTATGTGGTTGCCAGAATGTTGTAAGAACCATTTACATAGTAGCATTGCCCGATTAGCAATTCAATGTCATTATATGGAGCGGCAGTCCATACAACCCTTATATTTATAGCAACTTCAGTTTCATTAGCATTTATGGTATACTTATTATAAACAAAAACATCATTGCTATCAATTACAAAATCATAACCTCCTACATTTTTCTCTAAATAGCTATTTTCTCCAGTTTCGCTGTAATCCCCATAGCACACTACAAGTCCAAAATATCTATTATACTGCTTGAATTGTAGTTCTGAAATTGTTATTTTCACGTCAACAAATATTCCAGACTGATTTTTAATGCTGATAGGAATTTTTACATAATGTTTACGCCAGTATCCTTCGCTCCAATTGGATGCGCCAGTATCCTTAAATGCCATCACATTATCCCTAGCACTAAATGAAATGCTACCTAATGAGCCTTTTTGTATGCACTGCTGGTTTCCGTAGTTAAATAGCTCTGCTCCAATATCTTTGAATAGCTCCCATCCCTTAGCCAGCTCAAAATTTATCCCGCTTTCCGCTTTTACTATTACATTTTGCTTCCCGCTGGTTTTTACCAAATTTGTTATAAAATTTGTTATTGCCAGCTTGTTAGGACTAATTGTTCCGTAGTAATTTATAACTCCTACCCCACCACTCAAATTCCACTTTGTATATTCCAGCGAATTTAGATTTATAAGCTGGTGAATGTTAACAAAATACATCGTATCGCCCTGTATGCAGGCATAGTAACCAAATGCAGTGCAAATGCTTTCGATTACGTCCATAAGCGTTTTGCCGTACACGCCAATATCCAGCTCGGCGGTCTCAAAGGCCATAGTTCCTTTAGTAAACGAACCTTCTGTAGTGCTAATGGCATTCCCCGAGTAGTCAAATTTGCTAACCTGCCCGGCCACAACTATATTTGAAAGTCCTGTTTTTGATAGAATTTCACCGAAAATTTCCTTGCCAATCTTATAGCGAAACCGCTGCTGCCCGATGTAGGTTAAATGCTTAGGGGTTATACCGACCTTAGGCTCAAAATTAATGCTTTTTAGCACGTTGAAACCATCAACAAATGTTAGCTTCAACTTTTTAAGGTAATCGGTATCCTCAAATTCAATACCATCACCATTGTAGTAGCCGCTAAAAACCATGTCGGTTGTG
>JAKQKB010000024.1 GCA_029560875.1 Bacteroidota bacterium
TTCTCATAGAGATATTACACTCATAGAGTCTACTCTGTATCTGGCCCAGATGTTAGTTTTTTTCTGTGGTTTAAAAGAATGCAATTATGCAATTCTTTAAGGAGGCGGAAGGTTTAAACTAACAAACCATAATCCCTCCTAAGATTTTGAACGTGCCCGATTTTATCATGTTTATTAGTCATACCGATCTGGGTGACGACTTTCTCGGGCTAATTTATATCCCCTTTCGGGGGCCTGTTCGTCCAGGCATCAATTGTCACAGATTTTTACTCGCTATGGGACCTAACGATAACCCTTGGTAGGGGATTACTGACTAATTAAACTAAACTAAACTCATGGTGATTATATCACCGGGGCGAGCGTGTTTTTCTAACTTCTCAAGATTACTTGAACTCATTAGAAGACGCTTTTGTTTCGTGTGTAAATGATATTTTACACGTGATTTGGTTTTTTTCATGAAATTATCCTTTCTTTAATTTGTGCAGTGTGCACAATTATAACTTTCATTGGTTGGTAGGGGTTATTTAAACCAACACTACCAACCAATTGTCCCGCGGGCGCGGGTGTTTATTTGATCGAAAGAAAACGGAAAAAGGGGGACAAAGTCCCCCACGGCAACTACTTATTAAGTTTTCCGCCAATCCAATCGGAGTTCCGATGGGTTGCTCTGATGGCGTTATGACCGCCATCGGGATTTTCGTCCTCGGCGATGAAGTAAGAGACTTTAACAAGGCTCTTTTTCCTCGTCCGAGGGTCTTCGATGTCCCATTCAAATGTAGTAACAACGTTACTATCACTTGCACGATAGAACACATGAGTAGGGTTTTTAATAGTTTTCATACATTCTCCTTTCCCTTGGTTTTACAAGCGTGGCTCGCGGCTAGCGTTCCGTTAAGTTTAAGTAGGAGGTAGAAGAGGGACGGGGACCGATACTACTCGCGAAGCGACGGTCGAGTGTGGGACAGGATAATAAATTACAATACATTCAATAACAGAACCTAAAGTATGCCTGGAGCGTAAACCTAATTAACGAAGTTAACTAATAATGCTCACGAGGGTCAACCACGAACATTACACTAAAGTGTAATGCGTTTAACGGCAAGCCTACGCCCTGACGGGTTCTTATGGTTGTGGCGCGTCCTAAAATGGTCGCT
>JAKQKB010000052.1 GCA_029560875.1 Bacteroidota bacterium
ATCGGTTCACTAATTGAATTTTCGACTGCTCGTCTGACTAGGTCTTCGACTCCATCGCCCAAATACCTCAGGCACTGCTCATAAGTGATGGGTTTCAAGCCATAAATTTCCATTGTGGAGTTTACCGCGGCTAAAATATCACCAGCAGTATCAACCAGAGTACCATCAAGATCAAAAATAATCGCTTTAATTGAATTAATTTTCATAATTGGAATTTAATCAGAACGTCGGTATTTCGAAAACCTCCCGTAGTATCAAAATTTGTCTCAATTTTAGAAAGTTAAACCTCTCCGAGGTGGGGAAATATTTTGAGCGAATAATTACTACAAAACTTCAAGCCCTATAGACTAGTCGGAAATAAATGATAGGTATGTCAACGCTAACCGCGTAGTGAGCAAGGTATTGTAGAGAAATAGAATCACAAATGTTTCAATATGATTTTGATAAAGCTCCTTATTTGAAATTTTGCTTTTAGTTTTTGAAATAAATCCTTACTTTAAAAAGAATTTATGCGCATTTATTTTTACCATACTAAGACATTTGGATGGAGTAAATTTTAATCAATATAGCAAATGAACCAGGACATTTCACATAAAGGGATAATTCAATATAAAATTATTAACCAATTGTAGGAGGATGTATGAAACGAACATTAATTGTTATTATGACAATTGCGATTTTTCTGTTGGCTTTTCTTGGCTGTAGCGATGAAGATAACGATTCTGTAACAGGAGCCAATACTGACGCTCTTCCCGCGTACCTACCAAAAGGTACTATCCACGGTTTGGTCAGAGATATATGTACGAATGTGCCGATAAAAGGGGCAGTTCTTTCATTATCGTATAATGGTGAGGTAACAACGGTTAAATCCAATAGCGCCGGGCAGTTTTCCTTTGATAATGTCCCTGCTGGGCAATTTACCGTTATAAACGGCGCCTCCATGGCAACGGGCACCTACACTATCACCGCATCATTAGTTGATTACAATAAATCAATAAGTGATACGACCAAACGCTATCGAGATTATTACTATAGTACCGTTACGATTACTTTTACTTCCCTGGTTCCGGGTGATTCTCTGGGTGTCAGTGGTTTGGTCGGTAGTGTTGTTTTAGACCTATCCCAGTTAAATACCACAATCGTCGGGCAAGTGGTGGATGACAAAATGAAACCGGTGGAATCAGCGTACGTTATTTTACAGGATCTTTCAATTACACCAGGGGTAATAATAAAGCAAACCCAAACCGATGCAAACGGCTACTATCGGTTTAATAATGTTGATAATGGGATAAATGTTTCTATTATGGCGCGTAGTTCG